>JANLTT010000164.1:0-25332 GCA_031363115.1 Gemmatimonas sp. | reverse complement strand
ACCGGCGGCGTTGATGTGCGACAGCGACTTGTCTGCGTTGCTCATCTGGGCACTCCTGCAATGGTCTCAAGCAGCTGCGCGGTGACGAGCTGCGGGTTGGCGTTCCCGGCGGCCGATTCCTTCGCCTCTTCAATCAACGGCACGATGCGCGCGGCGCGGCGCGCCGACGGCTCATCGCCGCGCTGCGAGGCTTCGCGCGCACGTTCGTGCACGAGCACGGTGAGGGCGTCGAGCACATCGGTGAATGCGCCTCGCGCCTTCGACGAGCCGGCGGTGAAGGCCGCGCGCAGTCGCTGCTCAGCGCCCCCGTCTGCGGCCGCGAGCAACAGCTTGGCGCGCGTGATTGCCGGGCCGCGATCGCCATCACCGAGGAGCGTGCCCGGTGCGCCGCCGGCCATCTTCACCAGTTCGTTCAGGTGAAGGTTCGGCAGCTTTTGGCTGACGATCGGCGATTCCAAGAAGGCGCGCACCGCCTCTTCGGTCATCGGTGGCACGCGCACGCTCACGACGCGCGAGCGAATGGTCTGCAGCATCGAGTTGGGTTCGCTCGACGTCAGAATCAGGTACGTGTCCGCGGGCGGCTCCTCGAGCAACTTGAGGAGCATATTGGCCGCTTCGGGATTGGCCTGCTGCGGCACCATGCGTTCGGCGTCGCCGATGACGATGACCTTGCGCGAGGCCATCGCGGGCGAGCGCGAGGCGACGTGGCGCAGGTAGACCGCATCGCTCTTGTAGATGCCACAGGACCCGTCCGGGCGCGTGTACAGTCCCTGCGTCTCGGCGCGCTCGGCCACGCGTGCCTCCTGCAGCTCCCTGAGGTCTTCGAACGGATAGTCGTGCGACCCGGGGACGTTGGGATGCGGATAGATCCAGTGAATGTCCGGGTGCTGCAGCGAATCGGCATACCGACACTGCTGACAGCCACCGCAGGGGCGATCGGGATTCGGGCAAATGATGCGCTGCGCCAGCCAGAGCGCGAGGCGCTGCTTTCCCGTCCCGGCAGCGCCGTGGAAGAGCAGGGAGGCAGGCAGCTTGCCGCGATCCGCCTGCGCCGCGAGGCGTGCGCGGACCGCCTCATGACCGAAGAGCGGGATAATCGACACGCAGGAAAGATAAGGCGCATGGTGACCCTGCGCCCGCAGGGGGGGAATCTGCACAGCGAACGCGCGCACCGCCGCAGTCACCCCGGCGACGCGCGTCGTCCGGTGATGTCGTCAATGTGTATGCGGAAGAGCAGTGTGCGCTCCGGGAGCGGATCGTCGGGGGTCATGGCCGTGGGCACCAACTGACGGACGAGTTCGACGCCACGATCATAAATGGCGCGCTCATGGTCGCTGCCCTCGCGCCGCAGCAGGTAGAGACCGCCTTTGAGCACCACCGATTCCCAGTCGAAGAGGCCGCGTACCTCGTCGACCTCGAACGCCACCCAGCGGTTGTGCGTGACCATTTCGAGCTTGGTGCCCGCTGCCGTGCGCCCGAACAGCCAGCCGTCGTGATGGACGTAGTGAATCGGGACGATATCCACGCGATCCTTATGCGACAGCGCGAGGCGTCCGACGTTGTGCTTCGCGATGAAGGTGAGGCATTCGTCGCGATCAAGCTCGCGAAAGATCGGTCGAAGGGCCGGCATCGCTTCCTCCTGCGCTACGAGATTGTCCGATACGCTTCGAGTACGCGCTCCAACGCCTGCTCCGGCGTGGCGCCATCCGCGGAGAGGTGTCCCATCTTTCTCCCCGGACGCGCTTCCTTCTTGCCGTACAGATGCAGGCGCACGCCGGGAATCGCCATTGCCTTCGTGAAATCCGGCGTGCGGTTGGTCCAGAGATCGCCGAGCAGGTTGTGAATCGCGGCGGGGCGCACGATCTCCACGCTGCCAAGCGGCAGGTGGCAGATCGCGCGGACGAGCTGTTCGAACTGGCTCGTCGGATGCGCACGCTCCGAATGGTGATACGTGTTGTGTGGACGCGGTGCGAGTTCGTTCACGAGCAACTGCCCGTCGCCGAGAATGAACATTTCGACGGCGAGAAGCCCGACCACTCCGAGCTGCGAGGCGATGTCGCGCGCGAGCGTCTGCGCACGCTGCTCCATCTCGCTGCTCACTCCGGCCGGCGTCACCGCCCACGTGAGCACGCCATCCGTGTGCACGTTGCGCGAAGGGGGATACGCCACGCTGAGGCCATCGGCTCGACGCGCGACGAGAACGGAGATTTCCGTGGCGATATCAAGAAAGGCCTCCACCACGCAGACCGGCGCCTTGAGCGCCTCGAAGGCCGCGCGTCCGTCGTCGGCGGACTTCACACGCACCTGTCCGCGCCCGTCATAGCCACCCATCGCACTCTTCACGATGCTTGGCCCCAGTGCGCCCACCGCCTCGGCGGCGGCTGCGGCATCCGTCACCGTCGCGAAGGGGCCGAGCGGAAATCCCTGCGCCGAGAGCCACTCCTTCTGACGTGCGCGCTCCTGCACGATGTACACGGCCTCAACGCCAGGATGCAGCGGCGCGACGCGCGCGACGGCTTCGAGTGACGGGCGGGGAATCTGTTCGATCTCGAGCGTGACCGCCGCGCATCCCTGCGCGAGCATCGCCGCGGCTTCGGTGTCGGCCCACGGTGCGGTGATCGTGGTGGTCGCCACGCCACGCGCGGGGCAATCCTTCTCCGGATCCAAGACGCGGACATCGTAGCCAAGCGTGCGCGCTGCCATTGCGGTCATGCGACCGAGCTGCCCACCGCCGAGAAATCCGATGGTCGCGCCCGGCGGAACTGGAGCGTGCCCGCTCACGGCAGCGTCTGTGCGCGAACGTCGGCGGCGCGACTCGCGCGCCAGGCACGCAACTTTTCGCGCACTTCAGGGCGGTGCGTGCCGACAATTTCCGCCGCGAGAATCGCCGCGTTGGTTGCCCCTGGCTTTCCAATCGCGAGGGTTCCGACTGGCACGCCCGCCGGCATTTGCACGATGCTGAGCAACGCATCGAGTCCGTTCAGCGCCGTGACGTTCACTGGAACGCCGAGCACGGGCACGAGTGTCTTGGCCGCGACCATGCCTGGGAGATGTGCCGCGCCACCCGCGCCGGCGATGATCACCAGCAGCCCGCGCGCTTCCGCTTGTTCGGCATAGGCGAACATTTCATCGGGGGTGCGGTGCGCCGAGACGACCTTCGCCTCGAAGGGGATGCCAAAGTGCGCGAGGAGCTCGCAGGCAGGGGCGAGGGTCTCGTAGTCGGTCTTCGAGCCCATGATGACGCCGACAATCGGAGTGGTCATGCCGAAATATGGCCGCGGCTGGTGGAGAACGCATCTGGCGATAGTTTCTGATTCCATGCACGCACCGCGCCGCAGGACCCATGCTGGCTGAGCGCCTCGCCAAGCTGGTGAACCATCTCTCCGTGGACCTGTTCGGCGGTCCGCGGCCCTGGCTCTTTGCGACCGTCGTGAACCTGCAGAAGGGGACGATGCTCCCCTTCCTGTTGGGGCTCGCCGCCTGGACGGGGAACGGTTCGACGGCGGCGTGGACCTATCTCGCGCTCCACGGCGGCTATGGGCTGGTCTGGCTGCTCAAGGATTACGCCTTTCCCGATCCCCGCTGGCAGGTGCGGGCCACCATCGGCGGCGGGCTCGCCTCGTTGATTGGCGTGCTCGGTTGGTACTCAGCGTTCGGCTGGCTGATGTTCACGCGGCCTACGCCCACGTATCCGCTGGCGGAGCCCTATTGGCTCGCGCTCTGCGTGTTGATCAACCTGACGGGGACGGCCATCATGATTGCCGCCGACGCGCAAAAGACCTTCACGTTGCGCGCGAAGCCCGGGCTGATCACCGATGGAATGTTTCGCTATGTGCGGCACCCAAACTATTTGGGCGAGATGATGATCTATGCGAGCTTCGCGATGCTCGTGCAGCACTGGCTGCCGTGGGTCGTGCTGGCGGCGGTCTGGTCGTTGGTGTTCGCGCCGAGCTTGGTGATGAAGGAGAAGAGTCTCTCGCGGCACGCTGAGTGGGCGGCGTATCGCGCGCGGACCAGCTGGCTGATTCCGGGGATTCTCTAGGGGCTGCTAGGACTTATCGGACGCCATGGCGAGCAGCGTGCTCACCGTATTGAGGTTGCGGCCGGTGCCGATGTCTTGAAACGGCACCTTGAGCTTGGAGATTCCCTGTCCGCTCGGGAAATGAATGAAGAGTTCGCGGCCAATCAGGGTGAGCTGTTCATCACCCGGAATCTTCCAGCCCTTGAGCGCGTCCTTCGGCGGCGCCTTCTCAAGAAAAACGACGATCACGCGATTCCCGGGAGCGTCCTTGTACGGATTCGCGGCTTCAATCGCGGCGAGTTCCGCGGGCGACCGGATGATCACGGCCGCCGGCTTCCCAAGCATCTCTTTGACGAGGGCTTCGAGCATTGCCTGCACCTTGGGCGCCGCGAGCTTGCTCTCGAGGACGACGTTGCCGGACGCGATATAGGTACGGACGTTCGCGAAGCCGAGCGCGGTGCATCGCGCGCGCAACTCGGCCATCGGGAGTTTGCCCGTGCCACCAACATTCACGGCGCGGAGGAGGGCGATGTGGGTGGGCATGGCTGAATTCTAGCGCGCCCACCGTGAGACAGCGCTCAGCGCCCGCCGCGCACCTTTGACATGCCGCCGTCAATCGTGATGACCTGCCCGGTCACCCAATCGCTCGCGGGATCGAGCAACCAGCGCGCCGCCGGCACGACATCGTCCGCCCGGCCAATGCGTCCCGCGGGATGCATCGCAACCGAGACCTCGAGCGACTTCGGGTTGCCGGTGATGCGCGAGGCGAGGGGCGTGTCCACGAGCCCCGGCGCGATGGCGTTCACGCGGAGATGCCTCGCGGCGTAGGTCGCGGCGGCGCTGCGCACCAAGCCACCGACGGCGCCCTTGGCGGCGGCAATGGCCTCGTGATTGGGGAGGCCGACTTCGGAGGCGGAGCTGGCGAAGAGCAGGACGCTGCCGCCGGCGGTCATCGTGCGGCCGGCGGCGCGCACCGCGGCAAAGGCGGTCTGCACATTGAGGCGCAGTGTTTCGGCGAGTTCCTGCTCGCTCGTAAGGTGCGCGGGCTTGAGCAGAATGGAGCCGACCGCGTTCACGATGCCCGCGACCTTGCCGTGGTCAACCGCGGCCTGCGCGACGAGTGCCTCGACGGCGGCGAATTCGGCGGCGTCCACGGCGTGGGCGCTCGCACCGAGTTCCGTGGCGAGGGGCTGGAGCCGATCGAGAGTGCGGCCGGCGAGGACGAGGCGCGCGCCATCGGCAGCGAGCGAGCGGGCGATGGCGCTGCCGATACCGCCGGCCGCGCCGAGGATCACAAAGGCGCCAGCGGCGGAGAGGTCACGAGTGGTCATGTGGGGCGAACGCGTTGCGGGGGGCGGCTGTTCCTTCTGCGGCTCTCCCGTTGGGCGACGAGAGCTCAAACGCCACGAAGCCCGCGACGCCAAAGGCATCGCGGGCTTCGTGTTTAGACAAGATTCGTGCAGCTCCGGCGACAGGACTCGAACCTGTGACCCGGTGATTAACAGTCACCTGCTCTACCAACTGAGCTACGCCGGAATGAGCCTAGAAAGGTAATCGAGCGCACCCCCCGCGTTCAAGAGCCGGAAACGGAACGTGGGCGCCCCGCGTATTGCCCCCATGCAGAACTCCCTGTTGGTCGGCGTCGAGGCCCTCCGCGCCAATCCCCTCCGGACCGTCCTCTCCACCCTCGGTGTCGTGATGGGAGTCGGGGCGATGGTCTCCGTGCTCTCCCTCGGCGATGGGGTGGAGCGCTACGCCCGGGAACGGCTCGTTTCGCGCGACCTCATGACGATCACCGTCACGCCCTCCACCTCCACGCGGGTGGACGGCATGTTCGTGCGGAAGGAGGACTATGTCCGTCTTTCGGCGGCTGACGGGAAGGAGATTTTGGCGGCGGTGCCGGAGCTCGAGCGCGCCGCCGTCTCGGCACAGGGGCCGCAGCTGGTCTTCATTGGCGATTCGCTGGAGCCCCGTGGCTTTCTCGTGCGCGGCGTGGACGCCGATCTCGCGATGCAGGACTCGCTGGTGGTCGCGAATGGTCGCTGGGTCACCGCAACGGACACCGCCGTGGTGGTGCTCTCGTCCCGCGCCGCTGGGGTCGTCGCGGGCGATACCACGAAGCCGGCCGATGCCCTCGGGCGGACGGTCACCTTTCGCGGCAACGCGCACGCGGTGATTGGCGTCCTAGCCCCCGCCGAACGCGAAGAGCTCCTTGGGGCCTACGTGCCGATTGGCGACGTCACCCGCGCGCTCGGTGAGCGCACGGTGCTCAGCGTGCGGCTCATCGCGCGCCGCATCGAGGATGTGGACTCGGCGATGGTGCACACCGAGCGCTGGGCCGAGGGCCGCTTTGGGAAGAAGTGGAAGGAAGCGGTGAACGTGAGTAGCCAAGCGGGTCTCGTCGAGCAGGTCGCGCAGGCGATGCGGATCTTCAAGCTGCTGATGGCGGCAATCACAGGCGTCTCACTGCTCGTCGGCGGCGTGGGCATCATGAATGTGTTGCTCGCCTCGGTGGCCGAGCGCACACGCGAGATTGGCATTCGGAAGGCGATGGGGGCGCGCGACCGCGACATTCTCGTGCAGTTCCTCGCGGAGTCGGTGGCCATCACGAGCTTCGGCGCGAGTATCGGCGTGCTGCTGGGGCTGGCGATTGCGTTCGGGACGGCGGCCATCATGCGCCTGCAAACGAAGGCGGAGGTCTACGCCGCGGTGACGTTGCCGACGGTCAGCTTCGCAGTGGTGATCTCGGTGTTGATCGGGCTGGTCTTCGGGCTCTACCCGGCGCGCCGAGCGGCGAGGTTGTCGCCGATCGACGCGATCCGACACGAGTAGTGAACAGCGACTAGCGCTTCTTGCGTGCGGCGACCGTGGCCGCAACCACGACACCGGCGGCGACCACGGCGGCCGCAGCACGCTGCACGTTCTTGTTCTTGGCGGCCTTCTGCACTGCGGCGCCGGCCGTTGCGGCCGCCTCACGCAACGCGCTGCCCGCACGCGACGCCACGGTCTTGCTCTTCTTGACGGCGGTGCGCGTGGACTTCGCGACATCCTTCTGCGCGCTCTTCGCGCCCTTCACGGCGGTGCGTGTGGCGCTCTTCGCGCTCTTCACGGCCTTTTCTGCGGTGCGCTTCACCTGACGCTTCGTGATGGCCATACGGTGCTCCGGTCAATGTGACGAACAAACCTGCGTACTGAGTTATACCACAAGCAACGGCTTGAGGTACCGTCCCGTGTGCGATGCCTCAACACGAGCGACCTCCTCCGGGCGCCCCATCGCGACCAGAGTGCCTCCGCCATCGCCGCCATCGGGACCAAGATCCACGACCCAGTCGGCGCGTTTGATGACGTCGAGGTCGTGCTCGATGACCACGACGGTGTGGCCATTCTCCACGAGTCGGTCGAGCACGCCGCAGAGCACTTCGACGTCACGCGGGTGGAGGCCGGTGGTCGGCTCGTCGAGGATGTAGAGCTTGCGTCCGCCCTTCTTGGCGGCAAAGGCCAGCTCGCGCGCGATCTTGAGGCGCTGCGACTCGCCGCCCGAGAGCGTCGTCGCGGGCTGGCCGAGTCGGAGGTAGCCCAAGCCAACCTGCTGAATCTGCCAGAGCGCCTGGCCGAGCTTCTCCTCGCGCGGGAAGAAGCGAATCGCCTCGTCCACCGTCATTTCCAGCACATCGGTGATGCGCCGGCCGAAGTAGGTGACGTCGAGGACCTCGGGCTTGTAGCGCGTCCCGCCGCAGCTCTCGCACGGCACAAAGACATCGGCCATGAAGACCATTTCGATTTCCAGCGCGCCCGCGCCCTCACAGGTCTCGCAGCGTCCGCCTGCGACGTTGAACGAGAAAGTGCCGGCCGTGTAGCGGCGCTGACGCGCGAGCGGCACATCGGCAAAGATGCGACGGATTTCATCGAAGGCCTTCACGTACGTGACGGGATTCGATCGCGGCGACTTGCCGATGGGCTCCTGGTCCACGAGCACGACTTCATCGAGCGCTTCGAAGCCGGTGATGGTGTCGTACTCACCAACGCGTTCACCGAGGTGCTGACGCGCGGTGTGCTCGCCGGTGAGTTGCCGCTCAAGCGCGCGGAAGAGCACGTCGTGCACGAGCGTGCTCTTGCCGCTCCCCGACACGCCGGTGACGGCCGTGAGTGCGCCGAGCGGAATCTTGATGGTGACGTCACGCAGGTTGTGCTCGCGCGCGCCGGAGAGGGTGAGCCACTGCGGGCCGACGCGCCGACGCTTCGTGGGCACGGCGATAATGCGCGCACCGGTCAGGAACTGCCCGGTGAGCGGACTTTCGCTGGCGCGGCTCGTGGGGCCGCTGAATACCACGTTGCCGCCCTTCTCGCCGCTCTCGGGGCCGAGCTCAAGCATCCAATCGCTCAAGCGAATGGCTTCGAGGTCGTGCTCCACCATCAGTACGGTGTTGCCGCCATCGCGCAGGCGCTTCAAGAGGTTGAGCAAGCGCCCGAGATCGCGCGGATGCAGCCCGATGCTTGGTTCGTCGAGCACATACAACGTGTCCACGAGACGTGCGCCAAGCGAGTTGGAGAGGCCGATGCGCTGCGCTTCTCCGCCAGAGAGGGTGCGCGTGGCGCGGTCGAGCGAGAGATAGGTGAGCCCGACTTCGCAGAGGAAGGTGATGCGGTCGCGCGCCTCACGCAGGATGTGCGAGGCAATCGCTTGCTCCTGCGTGCCGAGCTCGAGTCCGTCAATCCAGGCCTTGAGAAGACTCACCGGCATCGCCGAGATCTCGGCGATGGTGCGTCCGGCGACCATCACGTTGAGGGCGTCGGGCTTGAGGCGCGCGCCGTTGCAGGCGGCGCAGGTCTGCGCCGTCTGGTATTGGCGAAGAAAGACGCGGATGTACTGCTTGTACTTCTTGGGCTCGAGCGCGTCGAGAAAGGGAAACATGCCGACATAGCCCTTGGCTTTACCGCGCAGGAGCTTCTCGCGCTGTGCGGGGGCGAGCGTGTTCCACGGCGCGTCGAAGGGAATGCCTTCCTTCTTTGCGAACTCGGCGAGGGCGAGACGCTTGGTGTCGTAGCGCGGCTTCGTCCACGGGTCGAGCGCGCCATCGCGGAGCGAACGCTCGGGGTAGGGGACAATCAGCGCTTCGTCGTACTCGAGTGTGGCACCGAAGCCGTTGCAGGTCTCGCAGGCGCCACGCGGATTGTTGAACGAGAAGAGCTGCGGCGATGGCGCGGGGGCCACGTGGCCGTCGTTGGGGCAACGAAAGGCCGTGGTGTAGCGCGGCGGCTTGATGGCCTTCGCCCCCTCGGGAGCGGCGGCCACCACGACGGCGTCACCATCGCCCTCGCGAAATGCCGTTTCGAGCGCATCGGTGAGGCGGACGCGAATGTCGGGCGCGACCACCAGGCGATCAGTCACGACGAGCAGTTCCTTCACTTTCATGAGATTCGGCTTGGTGCCGGTGATCTCATCGAGGTGCAACACCACGCCGTCCGCGATCACGCGCACGAAGCCCTTGGCGCGCAGATGCTCCATGATGCGCGCGTGGGTGAGCTTGGAGGAGCGCACGAACGGAAAACTCACGTGCAAGCGTGTGCCTTCCGGCAACTGCATCACTTCAACCGATGCAGTCTCGGGGGAGTCGGGCTTGAGATCGCGACCGCAGATGGGGCAAATCGTGTGACCGACCCGCGCCCAGAGCAGGCGGAGGTAGTCGGTGACTTCGGTGGCGGTGCCGACGGTGGAGCGTGAGGTGCGCGTGGGGTTCTTCTGCTCAATGGCGACCGCGGGCGATAACCCGTCGATGCTGTCCACGTCGGGCTTCGGCATGCGCTCGAGAAACTGGCGCGCGTACGCCGAGAGGGACTCGACGTAGCGGCGCTGTCCTTCGGCGTAGATGGTATCGAAGGCGAGCGACGACTTGCCGGAGCCCGAGGGACCGGTGATGACAGTGATGGCGCGCCGGGGAAACTCTACGGAGACATCGTGGAGATTGTGTTGCCGTGCGCCGCGAACAATGACGCGGTCTTTCATGCGATGCCGGCGATGAATCCGCCATCGTCACCGCTGATGCGCGGGGGCTGCGGGGTTGGCGGGTCTTCATCGAAAATGGAGCGCGAGCGCAGTGTGCCATCGATGGCGGCGAGCATATCCTGGAGTTCCTTCGTCGCTGTGCGCCCTTCCCAACGGTAGAAGGCGCGCGAGGCGCCGACCGCGAGTCCCCACGTGGCGAGCGCCGTGATGACGCCGGGCGCGGCAATCAGTGCGCCAGCGAAGGCGAAGGCCTTGGCTCCGACAATCGCGGCGCCGGCGCCCATGCCCCCTGAGGCGAGGCCCGAGCCGATGGCGTAACCCCACACATTGGCGGCGATACCGGGGCGTAGGTCGGCGACGACCGTCACCTCCGTGGCACCGGCGTCGAGAGGACGCAGCGTGACGCGGACCTCCTTCGCGCCGAGTCCGTAGACGAGCCACATGAAGGGGAAGCCGACCTGCCCCGAGGCGTCCATTGCGGGCAGATTGAACACGAGAATGCCGCCGTCCAGTGGGTGCGGCCCAAGCTGTTCTCGGAGCGTCATGCGATACGGAATGGCCTGCAGGGTCCGCCCAATGGACTTCAGGACATCACGGGCCGGAGAGCGCACGATGCGGGAGACGGAGAGCGAGCGTTGCACCTGCCCGAGGAGCGCCGCGCCGGCGCGCTCCGTGGCGTCGTTCTCATCCAGCGGCGCGAGCGTTCCGCCGCCATTTGGCAGTTCCGACATCGCGAGCGCCACAAAGCGCTGCGAGATACCCGCTTCCACCGCGGCCGCTTCGACATCGCGCACGCGGTAGCTGCGCGTGGGCAACGCGTTCGTGGGCTCGTCGGCCACGATGCCTTCGGCGGTGAGTGCGCGCTGCGCGGCATTGCGCGCTTCGCGCTCCAGGCGCGCGGCGGCCTCGGCCTGCAGTTGCGCGGCGCGCTTCCAGACGGCTTCCGCCTGTTGCTCGGAGATGGCGAGCTGCGGGCCGCTCACGGCAGCCGGCATCGAGGCCTCGGCAGTGGCGAGCGCTGAGCCCAACGCATCCGCGAGGGCTTCACCCGTGGCGTAGCGTGCGGCCGGATCCTTCATGAGGCAGCGGTCAATCACGTCGGCGAGCGGCGCCGGGACTCGTGGCGCCACGGATCGCAGTGAGGGCGCCGGGCGCGTGAGCAGCGCGACGAGGACCGCGGCGGCCGCTTCGCCCTCGAAGGGGAGGCGGCCGCTAAGGAGAAAGAAGCCGACCACACCGAGTGCGTAGAGATCGGAGCGTCCATCGACCGGCGTTCCTTGTGCCTGTTCTGGACTCATGAAGTGCGCGGTCCCGACGACGTGGCCCTCGGAGGTCATGCCGGCCGAGGTCACGTTGCGTGCGATGCCGAAGTCGGTGACCATCGCGCGCCCGGTGCCGCGCTCAATCATGATGTTGTCGGGCTTCACGTCGCGATGCACGACGCCGCGCGCGTGCGCGTAGGCAAGCGCCCAGGCGACTTCGCGCAGATGGCGCACGACTTCGGCGATAGGCAGGGGCCCGCGATCCCGCACGCGTTCGCCGAGGGTCTCGCCGTCCACCAGCTGCATCACAAAAAAGGCAAAGCCTGCGCGCTCGTCGGCGCGATAGACGGGCACGATGTCCGGATGCGAGAGCTGGGCCGCCGTGCGGGCCTCGCGCAGGAATCGGGTGCGCAAGTCGGCGTCCTCGGAGAGGCGCGGCGGCAACACCTTTAATGCCACCGAGCGGTCGAGCACGACATCGCGCACCTTGAACACGACGCCCATACCCCCGCGTCCGAGTTCGGACTCGAGGGTGTACTCGCCGGCGAGAGCGTCAGCGAGGGCGCGGAAAGCTGGGTCGATCGGAGCAGTCATATCGGCAAGGGGAGACGGTACCGAAAACTACGCGGGCGCGCGCGCCGTGGTGACAAGAGAGCAGGGGGTGGCGCACGCCCATCCCCGCATGCGAGTTTGCGCTCTCCCACACGCCCATCGAATGTCACGTCCCGTCGCTTCGTTCCAACCGACCGTCCGCGCGTGAAGCGCACCTCGTGACGGCACCATCAACTATTCAACACGACGAAGAGGCACTCGGCAAGGCGTTCGACACGCGCCTCGCCCGCCGCCTCTTCGCCTACGTGCGTCCGTACGGCGGGCTCGTGGTGGGAGCGCTCGTGCTCCTGATGATTCAAGGCGCGCTGCAACTCGTGGGACCGCTGATGACGCGTCGGGTGATTGACGTGGCCATCCCGAGCAAGGACAGCGCGCTCGTGGTCAGTTCGACGTTGCTGTTGCTCGCCGCGCTCGTGACGCAGATCATCGGCTCGTATCTCGAGACCCTTGCCACCGGTGTGCTCGGCCAGCGTGTGATGCATGATTTGCGTCGCGAACTCTTTGCGCATTTGCAGCGCCTCCCCGTGACCTTCTTCGACCGGAATCCCGTGGGGCGTTTGGTCACACGCGTGACCAACGATGTGGAGTCGCTGAACGAGCTGTTCACCTCGGGAGTCGTGGCCGGCATTGGCGATTTGTTCACGCTCGTCGCCATCACCGTGTTGATGGTCACGGTCGATTGGCGCCTGGCGATTGCCGCGTACCTCGTGGTGCCGGGCATTCTCTGGGTCTCGAGTGTCTTCCGCGTGCGGGTGCGCGATTCGTATCGCGAAATTCGCACGAAGATCGCGCGCATCAACGCGTTCCTGCAGGAGCGGATCGCGGGAATGCGCGTCGTGCAGCTCTTTGGGCGCGAGGCGGACGAGTCGGCGCGCTTCAAGGCAATTGACCGCGCGCATCTTGATGCGCACCTGCGGAGCGTGACGGTGTACGCGATGTACTTCCCGGCAATCGAGATTCTCACCACGGTGGCCTTGGCGGCGCTGATTGTCGCGGCCGCCCCTCGCGTCGAGGGGGGCGCCCTGACGGTGGGGACGGTCGCGGCCTTTCTGCAGTTGGCGCGGCGATTCTATCAGCCCCTGCAGGATCTCTCCGACAAGTACAACACGTTGCAGCAGGCGATGGCCAGCTCCGAGCGGATCTTCGCCCTGCTCGACACGCCGGTGGCTCCGGGCGGAGCCGCCGCGGTGCTCGGCGATGACCAACACGCGATGGGCGATGCGCGACGGGTGCGCAGCCAGAGCGGGGTGACGGTCACCTTTGAGGACGTCTGGTTTGCCTACGATCTCGCGCACTTGCCCTCGGGCGCGACGGCCGCGAGCGCGTCGGCCGCGGCCAGCGCGCCGGAGTGGGTGTTGCGCGGGGTGAGCTTCACGGTGCGCCCGGGGGAGACGCTCGCGCTGGTCGGGCACACCGGGGCGGGCAAGACCACGGTGGTCAATCTCCTCTTGCGCTTTTACGAGCCGCAACGCGGGCGGATTCTTCTTGACGGCGTGGATATTCGCACGATTCCCACGGACGAGCTGCGTCGCTCAGTCGGCTACGTGCAGCAGGACATTTTTCTCTTCGCTGAGGATATCGCGACGAACATCCGGCTCTCCGCGCCGCTCTCGGACGCGGAGGTGGAGGCGGCCGCGGCGCGCGTCGGCGCCGACCGTGTGATTGCCAAGTTGCCGGAGGGATATCGGCATCGCTTGGGGGAGCGGGGCACGTCGGTGAGCGTTGGCGAGCGGCAGTTGCTCAGTTTTGCGCGGGCCATCGCCGCGGACCCCGCCCTCCTCTTACTCGATGAGGCGACGAGCGCCGTGGACAGCGAAATCGAGGCAGAAATCCAGCGCGGGCTCGATGTGCTGATGCGGGGACGGACGACGATTGCCGTGGCACATCGCCTCTCCACGATCACGCGGGCGACCGAGATTTTGGTCATGCACCACGGGGAAATCCGGGAACGCGGCACGCATCGCGCGCTCCTCGGGGCGGACGGTTTGTATGCGCGGCTCTACCGATTGCAAGTGGGAGAACTCGCGGCCGCCTCGTAAGGCTGGCGGCGTACGCTTGCCGACCCTCCAACCCTCCCGTAGTTTTCCCCTCTCGGATGCCTTACCTCCAGCTTCAGGACCAGCAATTCCCGCTCCGCACGGGCGATGCGACCATTGGCGCCTTTGACGGCGCCGATGTGCGTCTCCCTGCTGGCGACCCATCCGCACGGGCGGTGATCTCGGTTGGCGCGAAGGGTGTGGTGATTCGGCGCGGCACGTCGGACTCCGTCGTGCTGGTGAACGGCGTGCAACTCGGAAATGAGCCGAGCCCGATTCTCCACGGCGATCGCATCGAGATGGCTGGCAACGAACTCCGGCTCGCGGACGACGAGAAGGAGGGGCGCACGGCCTTTGTGAACGCGGCCGACGTTGCCGCGATGATCGCGGCGGCGGGGAAGTCCTCCGGCTCGCCGAAGAAGCCCACGACCGCCACCGGTGGACGCCTCGTCTCCCTCGTGGACGGTCGCGAGTACCCGGTGTCGGATGCCGGGGTGACGTTTGGGCGCGAAGTGGGCAATGACATCGTGCTCGCGTCCAACGAAGTCTCGCGGAAGCACGCCAGCATCGCGCCGGCCGCGAATGGCTACGTGCTGACGGATCACAGCACGAATGGCGTCTGGGTGAATGGCGCGCGGATCTCGACGTCGCAGCTGCTCGGCCGCGGCGACGTGATCAAGATGGGCACCGAGGAGTTTCGGTTCTACGCGGATGTGGCGAAGGCTGCCCCCGCCGCCCCGCCGGCCCCCGCCGTCGGACCGTTGGACCTGACCATGATGGCGCCCCCGCCGGCCCCGAAGCCCGCACCCGTCGTTGCGCCACCAGCGCCCCAAGCGGCGCCTCAGGCGGTGCCTCAGGCGGCGCCGATCCTGGAGGCACCCCAGGCAGCCGTTGCGGCACCAGAGGCGCCCAGAGCGGCGGTTGCCGCCCCTGAGGCACCAAAGGCCGAGGCGCCTCCGGCCCCCAAGGGACGCTCGCCGCTCGCCACGCTTGAGATCAAGGCCGAGGGCCCGCTCAAAGGGATGAAGTTCGACCTGCATGCCGCGCTGACGAACATCGGCCGTGGCGAACACAATGACATCGCGATTCGGGATGAATCCATCTCGGACTCGCATGCCAAGCTTCAGAAGCGCGGCGACGGTTGGTGGATCGTGGACCAAGGGTCCACGAACGGCACCTATGTCGGCGGTCGGCGCGTGCAGGGCGAACAAAAGCTTGAAGGATCCCCGGACCTCCGGTTCGGCGGCATCAAGATGACCTTCCGCCCCGCAGCGCAGGCCGCTGCTGAGGGCGGTTCGACTCGCGCGATTGCGGCGGTGGACATTGAGTCCTTCCGTCGTGGCCAGCCAGCCAAGACCCCGTCGTTGGCGAAGCAGCCGACCACGCCCGAACCCGAGGCCAAGAAGGCCGGGTGCGGCGCCGTGATCGCCTTCTTTGTCACGGTCGCGGGCACTGGCGTTGGTCTCCTCGCGCTCCTTCTCACCACCCTCGGGTGAGCCGCATGCAGATTGCCGTTGGAGCAAGCACAGACGTCGGGATGATCCGACAGGGCAACGAAGACAACTTCTTCGCCGAGGCGGATGAACGCCGCGGGGTTTTTGTTGTGGCCGATGGAATGGGCGGACATGCCGCGGGCGAAGTCGCCAGCGAAATGGCCGTGCAGATCATCGCCCGTCACCTACTCGCGCTCACCTCGGCCGTGGAGGAGGGCGCCAACACGCTCGTCTCCAAGGCGATGCAGGACGCCAACCGGGCAATCTTCGAGCGTATGCTCGCGGAAACGGACAAGCAGGGGATGGGGACCACCGCCTCGGTGATGGTGCTCTCCGACAAGGGATACCTGATCGGACAGATCGGTGACTCCCGAGTCTATCTCCTTCGCGATGGTGGCCTCACGCAGATCACGAAGGACCACTCCTACGTCCAGGAGCAGGTGGACGCCGGGCTGCTGACGCCCGAGCAGGCGCGGTACCATCCCTACAGCAACGTGATTACGCGCTGCGTGGGCGCGAGTGATCAGGTGGAAGCCGACATCTACACCGGCCAGGCGCGCGTCGGCGATGTCTTCCTCCTCGCCTCCGATGGCCTGACGGGCATGGTGGATGACCGCCGGTTGCAGGCGTTGCTCCTCGCCCGCTCGGGCCCTGGACGCATCGTCGACTCGTTGATTGCCGAAGCTAACGGGCGTGGCGGACTCGACAACATCACCGCGATCGTCATCCAGGTCCTCTCACTCGATGCCTGAGTCCGCGGAAAAGCCGGGTACGGTTGCGGGCGTTGCCGAGCTGTACCTCGGCAACATCCTGTACGCGTTGGAGCGGTGTGCGCTGTCCATGGCCGAAGAAGGGCGCGGGGCGGACGCTTCGTTTTATCGCGGCATTGGACGGATGCTGGCTGAAGCGCACGGTAAGACTAAGGCGCCGCCGACTACTTAAGTATTGGTGCGCGGTCGGGCGGTCGCCCGAGACGCCAAACGGGCCCGCTACTTGGCGCTTCGCGCCTCGTGGGGGCCCTTTTTGGCGGCTCGGGCTCGCGCCCTCCCACCTGCATCTCGACGGCCTCGGGTACCCTGGGCGCGCGCGGCTTCCTTCGCGCCTTCCTGTGAAAACGCTTTGCTACGCCGTCCCGCGCAGAGAGGCGAGCACGACGGCGACATCCAGTTCGAGACGCGTCGTCGTGAACACGCGCAACCAGCGGGCGCTCTGGTAGAGTTGCTCGCCGAGGATTGGGAGATTCAGCGTGCCGGCGATGCCCTCATCTGTCAGGCGGCGCACGGTGCCATCGCGCGCGAGGAGCGGGAGGTCGAGGCCGAGCATTCGTTCCTTGCGCGGGTAGTCGAGCAGGAGTTCGCCGGGCTTGAGACCCACCGACTTGGCCAGGGCGTCCTCGGCGCGGCGCGTGCGGGTGCGATCGTCCGCGAGCCACTCGAGGTCGTACTCGGTGAGCGCGTGCGCGGGGACTTCGAGGGCGCGCTTGTAGAGGCGGCGATGCCGGATTGCGTCGAGCAGCGGTCGCGCGCCATTGCGCTCCAGCGCGTGGAGAATGCCTTCGTCGGTGAAGCCCGCGAGTTCCGACTCCGCGAGCGTGCCGTCGGTGAGTGCGTCCTCGACGAGTCGCTTGTACATCGCCGTCGCACTGCGCACCGCGTGGTGCCAATAGACGTTGCGATACATCTGATACTTCGCGAAGAGCAGCGACTCGAGCGCGCTGAGTCCCTTCTCGCGAAGGCCGATGCCGTGACGACCCGTGGTGGGATCGGTGACGAGCACCAAGGCGTGGCGCAGACGATCGACGTCGATTTCCCCATAGGCCACGCCCGACATCATCGCGTCGCGCTTGAGATAGTCGATTTTGTCGAGGTCGATGCTGCCGGAGATCAGCCCCTGCAGCGGCGAATGGCTCTCGCCGCGCACGAGGGCGAGGACACGCTCCGGCGCATCCGCCGCGAACTCGGCGCGCAGGATCTCGCCGATGATTCCTTCGGTGAGGAGCGGCCCGGCCACCAGTTCGTGGTGCGGAACGCCGATCTCCTCGAGCGCATGCGAGAAGGGATAGTGACCGATGTCGTGCAACAACGCCGCCGCCGCCACGATCCGCTGCTCTTCCGCGCTCACGGCATCGCCTGCCCCTGCATCCATCAGCACCCGCACGGTCTGTTGTGCGAGATGATACGCGCCGAGCGCATGCTCAAAACGCGAGTGTGTCGCGCCGGGATACACGAGGTGCGCGAGCCCGAGCTGCCGTACGTAGCGCAGCCGCTGGAACGCGGGCGCGTCGAGGAGGGCCAAGTAGGGGCCGTCCACGCGGATGTTGTTCCAGAGGGGGTCGCGGAGGGTGGGCAAGGGGCTGATGGAGGATGAAGGATGAAGGATGAAAGTTAAGACAGAACGGCGGCGCTGGGGACACGAAATCCGCCCAAGCACCGCCGTTCTCTTTCATCCTCCATCCTACATCCTACATCCTAGAGTCAGCCCTTCGGTCCGGCACCCAAGATCGCCGGCGACACCTCAGCCCCAAACTTCTTGATGTTCTCCACGAACATCCCCGCGAGCTTCGTCGCCTCGGTGTCGTACGCGGCGCCGTCCTTCCAGGTGTTGCGCGGGTTGAGGATTTCCGCGGGAACGCCCTCGATCGCCGTCGGGAGGTGCAACCCGAAGATCGGGTCGGTCACGGTTTCGACGTTGTCGAGCTTGTGACCAAGCAGGGCGCGCACCATCGCGCGGGTGTAGGGGAGCTTCATGCGCGAGCCGACGCCGTACGCGCCGCCGCTCCAGCCGGTGTTCACGAGCCAGACCTGCGCCTTGTGCTTTTTCAGGAGCTCGCCGAGCATCTCGGCGTACTTCGTCGGGTGCCAGACGAGGAAGACGGCGCCGAAGCAGGCGCTGAACGTCGCCTGCGGTTCGGTCACGCCACGCTCAGTGCCCGCGAGCTTCGCCGTGTAGCCCGAGAGAAAATAGTACATCGCCTGCTCAGGGGTGAGCTTGGCGATTGGGGGCAGCACGCCGAAGGCATCGGCCGTGAGGAACACGACATGCTTCGGATGATTGCCGCGGCCGCTCGGCACGTGGTTCCTGATGTAGTGCAGCGGGTACGAGGCGCGCGTGTTCTCGGTGATGCTCTGATTCGCGAACTCGACCTTCTTGGTGCCCGCCTCCAGCACGACGTTTTCGAGGATCGTGCCGAACATTTCCGTGGTGCGGAAGATGTCGGGCTCCTGCTCCTTCGAGAGGTTGATCACTTTCGCGTAGCAGCCGCCCTCAAAGTTGAAGGTGCCCTCCTCGCTCCAGCCGTGTTCGTCATCACCAATCAAGCCGCGCTCGGGATCAGCCGAGAGGGTGGTCTTGCCGGTGCCGGAGAGACCGAAGAAGAGTGCGGTGTCGCCATCCGCCCCGATGTTCGCGGAGCAGTGCATCGAGAGCACGCCCTGCTTCGGGAGGAGATAGTTCATCACGGTGAACATCGACTTCTTGAGTTCGCCGGCGTAGCGCGTGCCGCCAATGAGAATCGTGCGCTTGGCGAGGTTGAGCACGATGAAGGTGCTCGTGCGCGTGCCATGCTTGGCCGGATCGGCCTGGAACTCCGGTGCGTGCAGGATGCTGAAGTTCGGCGCGAAGCGCGCGAGCTCGCTCACGTCCGGGCGAATGAACATGTTGCGCACGAAGTTCGCGTGCCACGCATTCGGCGTCACGTAGCGGCAGGAGAGCCGGTACTTGGTGTCAGCGCCGCAGTAGAGATCCTGAATGAACAGCTGCTCCTGTCCGTTCAGGTACGCCTGCACGTCCGCCTGAAGCAGCTCGAAGTGCGCCTCGCTGATCGGCTGATTGACCTTGCCCCAGTCCACGTCCGCCTCGGACGAGGGCTCCTTCACGACGAACTTGTCATTCGGCGAGCGGCCGGTATGGGGCGTGGTGACGGCCACGAAGGGTCCCATGTGGGCGAGTTCGCCCTCACTGCGCTTGATTGCGGTCTGCACGAGCTCGGGGGCCTCGAGGTTCCAGCGCATGGTGCCTGTGGGCTTGAGCCCCTGAGCGCCGAGGCCGGTCGCGCTCTCGCGCACGTTGATCGAAGAGGTCGAAGACATGATAGGGGAGGGTAACGCGTTAAGAAGCGGTCGTCTGGGGGCGCGTCTGTGCATCAATGACGGCCACCGCAGCCATGTTGACGATTTCCTGCACATCGGCATCCTGGTCCAGCACATGCACCGGGTGCTGCATGCCGACGAGGATGGGGCCAATCGCCGTGGCCCCGCCCAACTGCGCGAGCAACTTGTACGAGATGTTTCCCGAGCTGAGGTCCGGGAAGATAAGCACGTTGGCCGCTTCCTTCAGTGCGGCAAAGGGATAGCGCTTGGCAAGAATCTCCGCGCTGAGCGCCGTATCGGCCTGCATTTCGCCGTCCACCGTCAACGACGGATCGCGCTCACGGAGGATGCGCACGGCCTCGGCCATCTTCTTCGCATCGGGATGGCGCACCGATCCGAAGTTGGAGAACGAGAGCATCGCCACGCGCGGCTCGATGCCGAAGGTGCGCGCCACCGCGGATGCCGACCAGCCGATCTGCGCGAGCTGTTCGGCCGTCGGATTGATGTTCACCGTCGTATCGGCCACGAAGATGATGTGCTTCTCGAACACGAGCATGTAGAGCCCGCTCACGAGCCCGTGGCGATCGTCAGCGCCAATCACTTCGAGCGCGGGACGAATGGTCTCGGGATAATGCTTGCCGAGTCCGCCGAGCAGCGCATCGGCATCACCCATCGCGACCATCACGGAACCAAAGGTCGTGGCGCGCGTCACGCGCTGGCCCGCTTCGGTGAGCGAGAGGCCCTTTCGCTGACGACGCTCCCACAGATACTGCGCGTACTTGTCACGATGCTGGCTCGTGCCGGGCTCCTCGATCACGATGCCATCGAGTGAAATGCCGAGTTCCTCGGCGGTCGCGCGCACCCTGTCCTGACGCCCGAGAAGAATCGGGTGGGCGATTTCCTCGGCGACGAGAATCTGCGCCGCGCGCAGCACCTTGGGGTCTTCACCCTCGGGGAACACGACGCGCTTCGGTGCCATGCTCGCCCGACCGGCGAGTCCGCGCATCAGACCGCGTGCGCGACCCAGTCGCGACTCGAGCTGCGTGCGGTATTCATCGAGTTCGATGAACTCGCGCGCCACGCCACTCGCGACCGCCGCCCATGCGACGGCCGGTGCCACACGGAGCAGCACGCGGGGATCGAACGGGAAGGGAATCAGATATTCGGGGCCAAACTTCACGCCCGAGAGCCCGTAGAGGGCGCTGAGGCTTTCAGGGACGTCCTCCTTGGCGAGCTGCGCGAGGGCGCGCGTCGCGGCCATCTTCATCTCTTCATTGATTGTCGTGGCGCGCGAGTCGAGTGCGCCACGGAAAATGAAGGGGAACCCGAGGACGTTGTTGACCTGATTCGGATAATCCGAGCGTCCAGTGGCGATGATGGCATCGTTCCGCACGGCGAGCACTTCGTCGGGGAGAATCTCCGGCACCGGATTCGCAAGCGCAAAGATGATCGGCGCCTTCGCCATCGCGGCGACCATCTCGCCCGTGACCGCACCGGCCACGGAAAGACCGACGAAGACATCGGCTCCGACCATCGCGTCCGCGAGCTTGCGCTTGTCGGTCTTCAGCTGAAAGCGCGCCTTGTACGGGTCGATGTAGTCGGTGCGCTCGGTGTGGACGACGCCTTTGCTGTCGCACATCATGATGTGCTCGCGCTTCACGCCGAGGCGCACATAGTGCTCCGCGGTGGAAATCGCCGCGGCACCCGCCCCAGAGAACACGACCTTGATCGCGGCGATGTCCTTGCCGCTCACTTCAAGCGCGTTGAGCAGCGCCGCACCGGAGATGATGGCCGTGCCATGCTGGTCATCATGGAAGACGGGAATCTTCATCGTCTTCCGCAGCGTCTCCTCGATATGGAAACAGTCGGGAGCCTTGATGTCCTCAAGATTGATGCCGCCGACGGTGGGCTCGAGGAGCTGGCAGAACTTGATGACCTCTTCCGCATTCTCCGAGCCCACTTCGATGTCGAAGACGTCGATGTCAGCGAACTGCTTGAAGAGATTGGCCTTGCCTTCCATGACTGGCTTGCCGGCCAACGCGCCGATGTTGCCGAGTCCGAGGACGGCGGTGCCGTTGGTGACGACGGCAACGAGGTTCCCCTTCGCGGTGTATTTGTAGGCGTCGTCGGGGTTCGCCTGGATCTCGAGGCAGGGCTCGGCCACTCCGGGGGAGTAAGCGAGGGCGAGGTCGCGTTGATTGGCGAGCGGCTTGGTGGGGACGACCGCAATCTTCCCGGGGCGTCCGCGGGAATGATAGTCGAGGGCTTCCTGACGCGTCATACGAGTAAAATCTAGTCACTCTGGGCGGCTTGGGCAGGGCGGAATGACCTCCCTAACCCATTGGGAGGGAACCCGTTGGCCCCTGTTGGGGTTGTGAGGGTTCCCACGACCTGATACACTTTTCGCCATGCACTCCTCCAGCCGCCGCACCGCGTTCAACACTGCCCTCCGTGGGCGGGGTTTGGTGGCGCGCGTCCTGGCCGGGATGCTGCTGGTGCTCCAAGTCTTTGTCGTGGGCGCTGTCCCAGTGCTCGACGCTGGCGAGGACCACTCGGGAACGGTCATTCTGCATGTTGAGGATGCCCAGCAGAGCGACTGCCCTGTGTCGCACGGTGCTGGGGACTGCCAGTTCTGCCAGGCGATTTCCTTGCTGCGCGCCCTCCCGATGGGTGCCGTCGCAACGTCGCAGCCGACCGGCCTGCGCGCGGAGGCCCTGCCAATGAGCGTCCTCGAAGGCGCTCCTGCACTGGTCTTCCTGTCCGGCAACACGTCCCGCGCCCCACCGCGCGCATAAGTCGCGCAGGTGACGATCGCGCCCCATTGAGCGGCGCGACTGACGGACCCTGCGGGCGCCACGATGGCGCGCCCCACCGACCCACTGAACCGGAATTTCAATGAAACGCCCGCATCTGGCGTTACGCACGGCGCTCGTCGCCGTGGTGCTGTCCATCACCTCGTTTGCCGCGGCGGCGCAGGGGAGCGTGACGCTGTCCGGTCGCGTGACCGACGCGGCCAGCGGCACGGCCCTCCCGGCGGCAATCCTGCGACTCGTGGAGCTGCATCGCGAAGCGCGGGCGCACGAAGATGGCACCTTCACCTTCGGGATGGTGCCGGCGGGGACGTATCAGGTGACGGTGCACCGCATCGGCTACCAGTCGCTCAGTCGGTCGGTGGTCGTGCGGGCGGGGATGATGGAGCCGCTGGTCTTTGCGATGCGTGCATCACCACTGCAGCTGAACGCCACGGTGGTGACGGGCCAGGTGTCCGAACGCGGCGCGTCCACGGCGATCAGTCCGGTGAATGTGCTCAGTGATGCCAAGCTGGATCGACGACTCGACGGAACGGTGGGATCCACCGTGGCGGGGACTCCCGGCGTCTCGATGGTGACGATGGGCCCGGCGACGGCGCGCCCGGTGGTGCGGGGTCTCAGTGGCGATCGCGTGTTGATTCTCGAGGACGGCCTGCGCACTGGTGATCTCTCCAGTACGTCGATGGATCATGCCGTGGCCGTGGATCCGCTCACGGCGCGCAAGGTTGAGGTCGTGCGCGGCCCGATGTCGCTCATGTATGGATCGAGTGCGCTTGGCGGCGTCGTGAACGTGATTCGTCAGGAGATCCCGACGATTGCGCTCGACCATGTACACGGCGCGGCGAGCACGCAGCTTGCGTCGGTGAACAACGGCGCGACGCTCGGCGGCTACGCTGAGTTTCCGCTCGCGGGGTTCTCGGTGCGGACCGAGGGAAGTGTGCGTACGGCGGGTGACCTGCGCACGCCGGTCGGCACGCTCGCCAACACGCAACTCAACACCGTCGGCGCGGCGGTCGGGGCATCGAAGGTCGGTGATTGGGGCTATGCCGGTCTGTCGTATCGCTACTTCGGGAACGACTACGGCATTCCCGGAGGCTTCGTGGGCGCGCATCCCAATGGCGTGGACGTCGTTATGCGCCGGCACATGGCGCGCAGTGAAGTGGACTGGCATCCAACGGACGGCTACTTCGAAAGCGTCAAGGCGAATCTCGCCTTCACTGCCTACAACCACGACGAGGTCGAGAAGTCAGGCAGCGTGGCGACAAGCTTTCAGCAGTTGATGACGGCCATGGAAGTCGTGGCGCGGCACGCGCACGCGGGGCCGGCCACCGGCGGCGTGCTCGGCTTTCGCGGGCAGTATCGCGATGTCACGCCGGGTGGCGCGATTCGCGCCACGCCGACCGCGGATTGGTCGCTCGCCGTCTTCGCGGTGGAGGAGTTCGGCACCGGACCGCTCACCGCACAGGCCGGCCTTCGGTATGACGTCGCGCGCTTCATTCCCCTGCGCGACCGCAACATCATCGTGCAGAACGACACCATTCCGACCGAGCCGCGGTGGTTCGGATCGCTCTCGGGCTCGTTGGGTGCGCTCTACTCATTGGAGAACGGCGTGCGCTTCGGTGCGAGCCTGAGTCGGTCGTATCGCACGCCGGATTTCAACGAGCTCTATTCCGACGGGCCGCACCTTGCCGCGTATTCGTATGACGTCGGCGATCCGCGCAACAATCAGGAAGTCGGTTACGGGCTCGATCTCTTCGCCCGCCTCGACCGCGAGCGCGTGCGTGCGGAGGTTGCCGTCTTCGCAAACCAGATGGATGGCTATCTCTTCCCGCGCAACACGGGAGAGCTGGGCCGCGTGGGGCAGCGATGGAAGTTCCAGTTCACCAACGAGGACGCAACGTTGGTGGGGGCCGAGGGCGAGATGGAGATCACGCTCGTGGAGCACGTGGTGCTGGAGGCCACGGCGAGCTACGTGCGTGGCACCATTAGCGGCTCGCGCGACACGATTCCCGGCTTGGATGGTGCGCCGGATGTCGTGGAGTCACAGTATCTCCCGCTGATGCCACCGCTCAACGGACGCATCGGCATGCGGCACGAGACCCCGACCTGGTCGTATGGGGGCGGCGTGCGCATGGCAGCACGGCAAACGCTGCTTGGCGACTTCGAGACCGAGACGCCCGCATTCGCCACCGCAGATGTGCACGTCGGGTGGCGTCTCGTGCTGGGTTCGCGCCTGCACAGCATCTCCCTGCGTGCGGACAACCTCTTCGACGCCGAGATTCGCGAGCATCTCTCGCGCACGAAAGAGATCATCCCCGAGGCGGGGCGCAACGTCTCGCTGCTGTACCGGGTCCAGTTCTGATGTTCCTTCACCCGTGACATTGGGTCGCGGGTGCCATTTCGCAGCACAACTATTTCATTAACACCACGGAGTTGATTCATGATGTCGCTTGTTCGTTCTTCCCGCCGTGCCGCTGCCCTCGTGCTCGCCGCCTTGGCCTTTTCGGCCGCGGCCTGCTCCAAGAACAACAGTCCCGCCGAGCCGGAAGTTGAGACGATGCGCATTTCCATTGCCGGTCAGTCGCCGATCACCATCAGCTCGACGGGTGTGCAGTCTGGCACACTGAGCATCGCGCAGGGCGTGGCGACCGCGATCACGGTGGAGTTCCTTGACGCAGCCAACGCCAACGCCCTCTCGGGGGAGACGGATACCTTCCAGGCCGCGGTGACCCCCGCAGCGGGAAGTGGTTTGACCTTCGCGCGCACGGGCGCATACGCCGGCACGTTGACGGGCACCCTCACCGGGACCCGGACGGTGTCACTCGCGCTGTTGCACATTGCGGAGAACCACGAGGACTTCGGTCCGTTCAACCTCAACTTGAACGTCACGGGCGCCGTGGTGCTCGGCGCGAAGTAGGCGTCGCGAACCAAGCGTCGCGAAGTACGCGGCGCTACGAACGCGCGGTCAGGGCAGCGGGGGGCCGCGCCACCACCCCGGGCCCCCCC
>JANLTT010000154.1:0-12009 GCA_031363115.1 Gemmatimonas sp. | reverse complement strand
GCCCTTGCGCGGGGCGGGCGGAGTTCACGCCGAGGAGCGCACCGTCGGATACCACAACGACGCTAAACACACCGTGGGAGTCAGCGTGCTGCGCCAGCCCGGCCCCTCGGCCGTCGCCCGCGGCCGCTCCACGTTCCAAGTGAGGAAGTAATGGCCAAGAAGGTGACTGGTTTCGTCAAACTGCAGATTCCTGCAGGTAAGGCGAATCCGGCCCCGCCGGTCGGCACCGCGCTCGGTCCGCAGGGAATCAACATCATGGCGTTCTGCAAGGAGTTCAACTCCAAGACGCAGGGTCAGGATGCAATTCTCCCGGTCGAGATCACGATTTTTGCCGACAAGTCCTTCACGTTCATCCTGAAGACGCCGCCTGCGGCGTTCCTCGTCAAGCGCGAGGCCGGGATCGAGAAGGGTTCTGGTCAGCCGAACCGCAACAAGGTCGGCTCGATCAGCAAGGCGCAGGTCCGGAAGATCGCTGAGCTCAAAATGCCTGACCTCAATACCGATTCGCTCGAGTCCGCCATGGCGATGATCGCCGGCGCCGCGCGTTCGATGGGTGTGGAGGTGAAGGGATGAAGACGCACGGAAAGAAGTACCGCGCCGCGATCGCCAAGATCGACACGGCCGCGCAGCACACCCCGAAGACCGCGCTCGAGGCCGTCAAGACGGCCGCGTTCGCGAAGTTCGATGAATCGGTCGAGGTCGCGGTCCGCCTCGGCGTTGATCCGCGTCATGCCGACCAGGTCGTGCGTGGCACGGTCGTTCTTCCGGCCGGCACCGGCACCACGGTCCGCGTTCTCGTCATCGCCGTCGGCGACAAGGCGAAGGAAGCGGAGGCCGCGGGCGCCGATTTCGTCGGCACGGAATTCATTGCGAAGATCAAGGAAGGCTGGACCGACTTCGACGTCATGATCGCCACCCCCGACCAGATGGGACAGGTCGGTCAGCTGGGCCGTGTGCTCGGCCC
The DNA here is from genome assembly GCA_031363115.1 of Gemmatimonas sp. Classification (GTDB taxonomy): domain Bacteria; phylum Gemmatimonadota; class Gemmatimonadetes; order Gemmatimonadales; family Gemmatimonadaceae; genus Pseudogemmatithrix. The sequence goes on along the minus strand of JANLTT010000154.1, from coordinate 11,045 downwards.
CCGTGGTCTCATGCCGAATCCGAAGGCCGGCACCGTCACGTTCGACGTGGCGCGCGCGGTCAAGGAAACGAAGGCCGGCAAGATCGAGTTCCGCGTCGACAAGGCCGGCAACGTCCAGGCTGCGATCGGCAAGGTCTCGTTCGGACTCGACGCGCTCGAGTCCAACTTCTCGGCGTTCATGGACCAGATCATCCGGTCCAAGCCTGCCGCCGCGAAGGGCGTGTATGTCCGTACCGTCGCCGTGAGCTCGACCATGGGCCCCGGCGTGCGCATCGATACCAACCCGTACCGGTAACCCACGATGAAGCGATCCGATAAGGAACAGCTCGTCGCCGAGCTGAAGGCCAAGCTCGCGGGCGCCGACGCGGTCTACTACACCGACTTCACGGGTCTCAACGTGAAGCGGATGACGGAACTTCGCCGCCGCTTCCGCAAGGCCGGCGTTGAGTATGTCGTCATCAAGAACACCCTCGCGCTGCGTGCGGTGAACGAGGCCGGCATGATCGGCCAGACGTTGAAGGGTCCTACGGGCGTTGTCGTGACGAAGGATGCCGTCGCGGCCGCCAAGCTCCTGACCGATTTCGCGAAGGAGAATGATGCGAAGCCCAGCGTGAAGGGCGGCCTCTATGAGGGCGTCACGATCGATGCGGACACGGTCAAGAAGCTCGCGTCGCTTCCGACGCGTGAAGAGGCGCTCTCGATCCTCGTTGGCACGTTCAACAGCGTGCTCTCGATGTTCGCGCTCGCCATGGAAGCCCGTAAGACGCAGCTCGAAGGTTCGAACTAAATCCCCCAGGCGTCTGCCTGATCACAAACGCCCCAGGTCTACCTGGGGGAACACTTTTGGAGAAGAGAACAATGGCTAACGCGACCCTTTCTAAGGACGAGATCCTCGAGGCGATCGGCAACATGTCGGTCATCGAGCTCGCGGACCTGATCGAAGCGTTCAAGAGCAAGTTCAACGTGACCATCGCTGCCGTCGCCGCTGGTGGCGCAGGTGGTGGTGCCGCTGCCGCGGTCGTTGAGGAGCAGACGGAATTCGACGTCATCCTCAAGGAAGCCGGCGGCAAGAAGATTCAGGTCATCAAGGTTGTCCGCGAACTCACCGGTCTTGGCCTGAAGGAAGCCAAGGACATGGTTGATGGCGCGCCGCAGACCGTCAAGGGTGGCGTCTCGAAGGATGAGGCCGCCGCGGTCAAGGCCAAGCTCGAGGCCGAAGGCGCGGTCGTCGAGATCAAGTAAGGGCGAAAGGCTCGAGTGGCTGCCGACGGGTCTCCCGTCGGCAGCCCTCGCGTCCTCTCACCCTTACCTGGTCCTGACATGCTGTCTCTGTTTCACCCGCCACACATCTGAAGCTCCTCTCGCCTCGCTCCGGACGGCTCCTCCGTCCGGCGGCGCGGCGGTTTTCGCCTGTCTACGGGCGCAGCCCGGGTCGCCATGATCAATCAGATCTCCTTCGGAAAGCTCGAGCACGGCATGCAGATGCCGCACCTGCTCGACATCCAGACGCAGGCCTTCCAGTCGCTCCTCCAGCTCGACGCCGCGGCGCATGACCGCGAGGACGTCGGACTTGAGCGCGTCTTCAAGGATCTCTTCCCCATCACCGATGTCCACGAGAATTTCTCGCTGGACTTCAAGCGCTACACCCTCGGCGAACCGAAGTACTCGGTCGAGGAGTGCATCGAGCGCGACATGACCTACTCGGCGCCGCTCAAGGCGACGCTGGTGTTGACGGTCTATGAGGAGAACCCGGTCGACGGGAAGAAGCGCCTCAAGAACCAGATCGAGAAGGAAGTCTACCTCGGTGAGCTGCCGCTGCTCACGCGGTTGGGCACCTTCGTCATCAATGGCGCCGAGCGCGTCATCGTCTCGCAGCTGCACCGCTCGCCGGGTGTGGTGTTCGAGGAGAGCACGCACCCGAACGGGCAGCGCCTGATCTCGTCGCGCATCATCCCGTTCCGCGGCTCATGGGTCGAGTTCACCGTGGACATCCACGACGTGATCTTCGTCCACATCGACAAGAAGAAGAAGTTCCCGGCCACGGCGCTCCTCCGCGCCTTCGGCTACGGGAACAACGCGGACATCTACCGCCTCTTCTTCGGCGAGCGCGAGCTCGACATCACGAAGCGCAAGGAAGGCCGTGACCGCGAAGTCATCGGCGCGATCATCGCCGAGGACATTGAGCTCGCCGGTGAGGCGACCGATCCGGACGCCCCGAAGCTCAAGACCAAGAAGGCCCGCGCGGAGCGCGAGCGCCTCGAGGCCGTGCTGCTCGTCAAGCAGGGCGATGAACTGACGGAAGAGGTGTACAACCGCCTCCGCCGCCAGAAGATCGACAAGGTGAAGGTCTTTGCCTCCTACCAGGCCGTGGATCTCCGCGACGAACTCGATGCCTTCGAGCGCGGCGAGCGTACCTCGCCCCGCACGATCGCCATGGACGTCGTGGATCCGGGCACCGGCGAAGTCGTCGCCGAGACGGGGCAGTCGCTGAACATCACGATGGTGAAGAAGCTGCGGAAGCTCGAGCTCATGAAGGTCTCGTGCTTCGTGGCCTCTGGCCGCGCCGAGTCCACGCTCGTCCGCAACACGCTCGCCAAGGACCCGACCAAGTCCGAGGACGAAGCGCTCAAGCAGATCTATTCGTTGCTCCGTCCGGGCGATGCCCCGAACAAGGAGACCGCGAAGCAGGCGCTCGAGCGTCTGTTCTTCTCGCCAAAGCGCTATGACTTGGGCCGCGTGGGGCGCTACAAGATCAACCAGCGCCTGCACCTCAATAAGCCCGCGAACCACACGGTCCTCAGCACCGAGGACTTCATCGCGATCATCCGCTACCTCGTGGAACTCCACGAAGGCCGCGGCCATGTGGACGACATCGACCACCTGGGCAACCGTCGTATCCGCTCGGTCGGCGAGCTCATCGCCAACCAGTTCTCCGTTGGCCTCTCGCGCATGGCGCGCTTGGTCAAGGAGCGCATGAGCATCAATCAGGACAGCGAGAAGATCTCGCTCGACGATCTCGTGAATGCCCGTACCGTTTCGGCGGTCATCCAGGCGTTCTTCGGGTCGTCGCAGCTCTCGCAGTTCATGGACCAGACCAACCCGCTCGCCGAACTGACGCACAAGCGTCGTCTCTCGGCCCTCGGACCTGGCGGCTTGACGCGTGAGCGCGCGGGCTTCGAAGTCCGTGACGTGCACTACTCGCAGTACGGGCGCATGTGCCCGATCGAAACGCCCGAAGGTCCGAACATCGGCCTGATCACGTCGCTCGCGTGCTTTGCGCGCGTGAACGACCTGGGCTTTGTGGAGACCCCGTACCGCGTGGTCAAGAACAGCAAGGTGACGAAGGAAATCGCCTGGCTGGACGCGAACCGCGAGGAAGAGGCCGTGATCGCGCAGGCCAATGCGCGCCTCAACGAGGATGGCACGTTCATCGAGGATCTCGTGCTCTGCCGTCAGCAGGGTGACGTGCCCCTCCTGCCGCCGTCGCGCGTCGATTACATGGACGTCGCGCCGGAACAGCTCGTCTCGATTGCCGCCGCGCTCATTCCGTTCCTTGAGCACGACGACGCGAATCGCGCGCTGATGGGTTCCAACATGCAGCGCCAGGCCGTCCCGCTTCTCAATCCGCAGACGCCGCTCGTGGGCACTGGGTTGGAAGAGAAGGTGGCCATCGACTCCGGCGCGACGGTGATTGCCGCGCGGGCGGGCGTCGTGACGCGCGTGACGGCCGACGAGATCATCGTCGATGCCGGCGCCGGCAAGGGCGCGAAGGATGCCGACGCGCCGCTGCAGCGCTTGAACTCGCAGGACCGCTACAAGCTCCGCAAGTATCGCCGCACGAACCAGGACACGGCGCTCAACCAGCGTCCCGTTGTTCGCGCCGGCCAGAAGGTCAAGGAAGGCGAAGTGCTGGCGGATGGCGCCGGAACACAGTTCGGCCAGCTCGCGCTGGGCTCGAACGTGACCGTGGCGTTCATGCCCTGGTACGGCCACAACTTCGAAGACGCGATCGTGTTGAGCGAGCGCCTGGTGAAAGACGACGTCTATTCGTCGATCCACATCCAGGAGCACGAGCTGCATGTCCGCGACACGAAGCGTGGACAGGAAGAAATCACGCGTGAAATCCCGAACGTCTCGGAAGAGTCGCTCGTGGACCTCGACGAGCGCGGCATTGTCCGCATCGGCGCGCACGTGCGTCCGGGTGACATCCTCGTTGGCAAGATCACGCCGAAGGGCGAGACGGAGCTGTCGCCGGAAGAGAAGCTGCTGACCGCCATCTTCGGCGAGAAGGCAAAGGACGTGAAGGATTCGTCGCTCAAGGTGCCGCCGGGCGTCGAGGGCGTGGTCATCGACGTGAAGATTTTCTCACGCGTTGAGGACCAGGTCGTCGAGAAGGATCGCGGCGAGCGGATCGGCGACGTGCGCCGCCTCGAGGGTGAGGAAAAGGTGCGCGTCAACGACGTCCGTGACGAAGAGATCAAGGTGTTGCTGATTGGGCAGAAGGTGTCGTTGGCGCTGCAGAGCGGCACGGTGGAAGAGGCGATCCCTGCGGGGACGACGCTCACCAACGAGATCCTCCGCGACCTGCGCCTCGCGACGCTCGACCTCAAGACGTTCCGCGTCGAGAACAAAAAGACCAACGAAGAGGTCCGTCGGATCATCGACGCGGCCGATGAAGTGAAGGGCAAGATCGAAGAGCGCGCCGAAATGCGCATCGACCAGATCCTCAAGCCGGATGAGCTGCCCCCGGGCGTCATCCAGCTGGTGAAGGTCTATCTCGCCGAGAAGCGCAAGATCTCGGTGGGCGACAAGATGGCCGGCCGTCACGGCAACAAGGGTATCGTGGCCCGCATCGTGCCAGAGGAGGACATGCCGTTCCTCCCGAACGGCACGCCGGTGGACATCGTACTCAACCCGCTGGGCGTTCCGTCGCGTATGAACGTCGGACAGATCCTCGAAACCCACCTTGGGTGGGCGGCGAAGATCCTCGGCTTCTACGCGAAGACCCCGGTCTTCCAGGGTGCAACCGAAAAGGAAATCGGACTCTGCCTGCGGTTGGCGGGGCTCGAGTGGGTGAAGGGCGCGCTGGCGCTCGAGACGCCGACGGCGGGCGTCACGCCGGAAGAGCTCAAGGCCGTGCTCGACGAGCTGCGTCCTGATGTGGCGCATGCGGACAGGGTTGAACTGATGGCGGACGCGAGCGTGAACGACCTCAATGGTCGTGGCCTGAGCGCGAACGCCAAGGCCGTCTTCGGACGCACGTTCGACTTCCTGGTGGCGGCGGCGAAGGAACTGGCGGCCCGCGAACGTGCGGCCACGGTCCATGCCATCGCGTACCACGAGGGTGAAGTGGAGACCGACGTGTCGGTCTCGTTGAAGGCCGACTTCAAGAAGGCCCTCAAGGAGCTGAAGAGCCGCGGGGAGATGGACGACGCCGCGCTGCTCGAGGCAATGGGGCGTCCGGCGCTGGCCGCGATGCTCGGGAAGAAGAGCGATGCCGACGTGGATGCGGCGGCGAAGGAGCTGTTGATTGCGGGTGGCATGCAGCCGGGCGGCAAGATTCGCCTGCGCGACGGCCGCACGGGCGAGACGTTCACCAACCCGGTGACGGTCGGCCAGGTCTACATGCTCAAGCTCAGCCACTTGGTGGATGACAAGATTCACGCCCGGAGCATCGGACCGTACAGCCTCGTCACGCAGCAGCCGCTGGCGGGCAAGGCGCAGTTCGGCGGTCAGCGCTTCGGCGAAATGGAAGTGTGGGCGCTCGAGGCGTACGGCGCCGCGCACACGCTCCAGGAAATCCTGACGGTCAAGTCGGACGACGTGAGCGGCCGTAGCCGCGTCTACGAGGCGATCGTGAAGGGTCAGAACCTGCCGGAGCCGGGCACGCCGGAGTCGTTCAACGTGCTCGTGAAGGAACTGCAGGCGCTGGGCATCCACGTCACGATGGATTCGCATGCCGAGGGCGGTCACGCCGGCATCTCGTCCCCCTTCGGCATTGGCAGCGAGGAGTAATACATGATCGATTTCCGTAGTGTCCGAGAGAAGAGCGCGTCAGCGTTCGACTATATCCAGATCCGAATCGCCTCCCCCGAGGAGATTCGTGGCCCCAAGGATCCCAAGGAGCGCGAGCGGCTGGAGATGGCCGGCCTGCGTTCGTGGTGGTCGTGGGGCGAGGTGACCAAGCCCGAAACGATCAACTACCGCTCGTTCAAGCCCGAGAAGGACGGCCTGTTCTGCGAGCGGATCTTCGGCCCCGTGAAGGACTGGGAATGCCATTGCGGCAAGTACAAGCGGATCCGCTATCGCGGCGTGATCTGCGACCGCTGCGGCGTCGAAGTCACGCTGAGCAAGGTGCGGCGCGACCGCATGGGCCATATCGAACTGGCCGTGCCGGTGGCGCACATCTGGTTCTTCAAGACCCTGCCGTCCCCGATGGGCAACCTCCTCGACCTCACGCTCCGTGATCTCGAGAAGGTGATCTACTACAGCAATTACGTCGTCATCGACGCGGGCGCGCAGGAGGTCAAGATGAACGACCTCCTCGACGAGGAGCAGTTCCTCCAGCTCCGCATGAAGGCGAAGGAAGAGGGCGACCAAGCCTTCCTCGCGGACATCGGTGCGCCGGCCGTCCGTGAGCTGCTCCGCCGTCTCGATATCGATGCGGTCGCCGAGGAACTGCGCGGCACCGTCGGTACCGAGCAGTCGCAGCACAAGAAGAAGTCGCAGCTCAAGCGCCTCAAGATCGTGGACGCCTTCCGTAACTCGGGCGACCACTCAGGCATTCGCAACAAGCCGGAGTGGATGATCCTCGATGTCGTGCCGGTGATTCCCCCCGACCTGCGGCCGCTCGTGCCGCTCGACGGCGGGCGCTTCGCCACGTCCGACCTCAACGATCTCTACCGTCGCGTCATCAACCGCAACAACCGCCTCACCAAGCTCATCTCGCATCGCGCGCCGGAAGTCATCCTGCGCAACGAGAAGCGTATGCTGCAGGAGTCGGTGGACGCGCTGTTCGACAACGGGCGCCGCTCCAAGGCCATTCGTGGCCGTGGCAAGCGTCCGCTCAAGTCGCTGTCCGACATGCTGAAGGGCAAGCAGGGCCGGTTCCGTCAGAACCTGCTCGGCAAGCGCGTGGACTACTCCGGTCGTTCGGTGATCGTCGTGGGCCCCGAGCTCAAGCTCCACCAGTGCGGTCTGCCGAAGGCGATGGCGCTGGAGCTGTTCAAGCCGTTCATCATCCATAAGCTCGTCGAGAAGGGCATCGCCGAAACGGTGAAGCGCGCCAAGAAGATCGTGGAGCGCGAGTCGTCCGAGGTGTTCGAGATTCTCGAAGAGATCATTCGCGACCATCCGGTGCTCCTCAACCGCGCCCCGACGCTTCACCGCCTGGGCATCCAGGCGTTCGAGCCGGTGCTGGTCGAGGGCAAGGCCATTCGTATTCACCCGCTCGTCTGCGCGGCGTTCAACGCCGACTTCGACGGTGACCAGATGGCCGTGCACGTACCGCTGTCGTACGAGGCGCAGCTCGAAGCCCGCGTGCTGATGCTGTCGTCGAACAACATCTTGAAGCCGTCCGACGGCCGCCCGGTGGCGGAGCCGTCGCAGGACATCCTGCTGGGCTGCTACTTCGCGACGAAGCAGCCGGCCGGGTTCGACGCGCTCGTGAAGGACGAGAAGGCGCAGCAGAAGCTCCGCTCGTTCGGTTCGTCGGCGGAAGTCGAGATGGCGCTTGGCCTGAACCAGCTCATGGTGCAGACGCCGGTCCGTTATCTCGGCCGTACGCCAGAGGGTGGCACGGCGTGGGTCACGACGACCGCTGGCCGCGTGCTCTTCGACGGGATTGTGCCGCCGGAGCTGCCGTTCCAGAACCACGACATGAAGAAGAAGAAGCTGGGCGAACTGGTGTTCGAGTCCTACCGCAAGGCGGGGCTCGCCAGCACGGTCGCGTTCCTCGACCGTCTGAAGGAATTCGGGTTCCGTAACGCGACGCGCGGTGGTGTCTCCATCGCCATCGAGGACCTCGAGATTCCGGCCGAGAAGGAGACGCTGCTCGAAGAGGCAACCACGCGCGTGGCCCGCTTCCAGAAGGCGTACCAGACCGGCAACATCACGAACGGCGAACGCTACAATAAGGTCATCGACACCTGGACGCACGCGAACAACGACATCGCGGACGCGATGATCAAGCGCATGCGCGAATCGCAGGGCGGATTCAACCCGGTGTTCATGATGTTCGACTCCGGCTCGCGTGGTTCACGCGACCAGATCCGTCAGCTCGCCGGCATGCGCGGCCTGATGGCGAAGCCGCAGAAGAAGCTCACCGGCGGCATCGGCGAAATCATCGAAAATCCGATCAAGTCGAACTTCCGCGAAGGGCTCTCGGTGCTCGAGTACTTCTCGTCGACCCACGGCGCTCGCAAGGGTCTCGCGGACACGGCGTTGAAGACGGCCGACGCGGGTTACCTCACGCGTCGTCTGTGCGACGTCGCGCAGGACGTGGTGGTGACCGAGGAGGATTGCGGCACCGTGATGGGCCTCGTGATCGGCGCGCTGAAGGAAGGCGAAGACATCATCGAGCCGTTGGCGGAGCGAATTGTCGGGACGGTGGCTGCGGATGACGTGATGGACCCGCAGCTCCTCGATGAAGCGGGCCGTCCGATGCTCATCGTTGAAGCGGGTCAGATGATCAATGAAGAGTCGGCGGCGTCGATCGAGGACGCGGGCATCGAGACGGTGAAGATCCGTTCCGTGCTCACGTGCGAAGCGAAGCGCGGGCTCTGCCGGATGTGCTACGGTCGCAACCTGGCCACCATGCAGATGGTGGACATCGGCGAGGCCGTCGGCATCATCTCGGCACAGTCAATCGGCGAGCCCGGCACGCAGCTCACGCTGCGTACGTTCCACATCGGCGGCACGGCGGCTCGTATCGCCGAGCAGACGGCCCGCAAGTCGAAGGTGGCCGGCTATGTGGAGTTCGGCGAGCGCCTGGTGAAGGTCACGAACCCGGATGGCCAGGAGATCGTGACGTCGTACGAAGGCGAGCTCTACATCCGCGCGACCAAGGACAAGACGGCGCCGATCATGGCCCGCCTGCAGGTCCCCCTTGGCGCCATCCTCACGGTGTTGGATGGTGCGCAGGTGTCGAAGGAGCAGGTGATCTTCACGTGGGATCCCTACACGAATCCGATCATCGCCGACATCTCGGGCACGTTGCGCTTCGTTGACCTCTCCGAGGACGAGACGGTGTCCGAGGAGCTCGACGAGCTCACCGGCCTGCGTCAGCGCGTGGTCATCGAGGACCGCGAGAAGAAGCTGCATCCGCACATCGAGATCTGGCAGTCGAAGGGCGGGAAGGAGAAGAAGGTCCGCGACTTCGTGATCCCGGTGGGTGCGCAGCTGATCGTCGAGGACGGCTCGGAAGTCGCGGCCGGCCAGACGATCGCCAAGATCTCGCGCGAAGCCTACAAGACCCGCGACATCACGGGCGGCTTGCCGCGCGTGGCGGAACTCTTCGAAGCGCGTAAGCCGAAGGATCCGGCCACGATCTCCGAGATCGACGGTGTGGTCCGCTTCGGTGACATCAAGCGTGGCAAGCGCGAAATCTTCGTGCAGCCGCTCGACTCGACGAATTCGATTGATGAGTCGCAGCAGCCGCAGTTGTACGAAGTCGCGTCGGGCAAGCATCTCCGCGTGCACGAGGGCGACCGCGTGCGTGCCGGTGACCGTCTGTCCGAGGGCCCGGTGAATCCGCACGACATTCTGCGCATCAAGGGCCCGCGCGCGGTGCAGGAATACCTCCTCAATGAAGTGCAGGAGGTGTACCGCCTGCAGGGCGTGAAGATCAATGACAAGCACATCGGCGTGATCGTGCGCCAGATGCTCCAGAAGGTTCGCATTGCCGACGCGGGGGACACGGAGTTCCTCGAGGGCGAGCATGTGGACAAGCCGGTGTTCCGCGAGGCGAACGACAAGGCCAAGAAGAAGAAGGCCAAGCCGGCGTCCTCGGAGCCCTTGCTCCTCGGTATCACGAAGGCGTCGTTGACGACGCAGTCGTTCATCTCGGCCGCTTCCTTCCAGGAAACGACCCGCGTACTGACCGATGCCGCGATCCGTGGCGCCAAGGACAACCTCCTCGGCCTCAAGGAGAACATCATCATCGGTCACCTGATCCCCGCCGGCACCGGTATGTACCGGTACTCGGATGTGGACATGGACATTGACGCGCCGGCGGCTCCGGTGACGGAGTTCGCTGGGTTCGGTGCGCTGCCGGAATCGTTCCTCTCGGCTCCGGCCGAAGCGGATGCGACGCTGTTGGCTCCGATGGTGGACGACGAGTAAGTCGTAGTTCAATACAACAGCCTTCTACAGGAAGGCGCGAAGGGCTCCGATCTCGCTTTGGGATCGGAGCCCTTCGTGGCTTCCTGTTGAAAATGCAGTTCAGCTGTCGAGAATCCTTCGCACCTCAGCCGCGAGTTCCTGCACCCCGTATGGCTTGGCGATGAAATTCCAGCCGTCGAACTCCGAGAAGCTGTTGTCGGCCGCGTCGCGCGAGTAGCCGGAGGCAAAGAGCACCTTGAGCGTCGGATAGCGGCGCCGCACCTCGTGGGCGAGCTCGAGTCCCGTCATGCCGGGCATCACCATGTCGGTCATCAGCATCGAAATCTCGCCCGCGTGCGCGGTGAGTTGCTCGAGCGCCTCCTCACCGGAGGCGGCCTGCACCACCGTGTAGCCGGCCCGCTGAAGCACGCGGGTCGCGACCCTCCGGATAGCGGCCTCGTCCTCGGCGATGAGAATCGTTTCCTTCCCGCGCGTCTCGACTGGGGCGGCGATGACTGGCTGATTAACTGGCGTCATGTGCCGAGTGCTCGGGAGCGTGATGTGCACACTGGTGCCTACCCCGACCGTGCTGTGGATCTCCAACACTCGGACCCCGGGACCGATGTCGGCGAGCATGCACATCGGCGCCAGATCCTTCGGATAGATCACCTGCGCGCCTCGGGGCATCTCGACGACGAAGTCCTCGAGCGTCGGTCGCAGCGCGG
>JANLTT010000138.1:0-19407 GCA_031363115.1 Gemmatimonas sp. | reverse complement strand
GGGGGGGGGGGGGGGGCGGGCCGGTTTTTGTTTTGTGTGTTGGTGGCCGGGCCGCCGCCCATCGCTCGGGGGGGGGGGGGGGGGGGCCCCCCCACCACCCGCTTCGTTCAATGCAACCGCGCAGCGCGCCGAAGCGCGCGGCGAGATTACTCGACCGTGACGACGCCCTTCATGCCCATCGCGAGGTGCGGCGTGCAGTTGAACTCGTACTTGCCAGCCGGGATGTTCGCGAACGAAATCGTCGCGGACTCGTTGGCAACCATGTACATGTTCGAGGTGAGTTCGGCCATGCGGAACGTGCCGAAGTTCGCATCGAGCTGCGACTTCACTTCTGCGGCCAGGCCCGTCGCGGAGAACGCGACGTTGTGCGGGAAGCCGGAGATGGCGATGAACTTGACGGCGTCGCCCGACTTGATGGTCAGGTTGGCCGGCTCAAAGCGAAAGCCCTTGTCGTCACCGACCATGCGCACTTCATGCACCTTGCCGGTGGCCGGAACAAGCGTCACCGCACCGGTCGCAGCCGGGGCCGGAGCGGCCTCAGCCATCGGGGCCGGCATGGACTCAGCCGCCGGCGCAGAATCAGAGCCGCCGCAGGCGGCGAAGGTGACAACACTTGCAACAAGCGCCAGACGATTGAACAGCATTACTTGTGGCCTCCAGGGCCGAACAAAAAATGTGAGGGGACGGACGGATGCGGAGTCGCTCCGCAGGTTGTGAAAAATATCACAAAGGACGCCGCGTGCAACTTGAACCCGCGCCCAATCCATTCGGTTCCCCGCCTTTTTTCGGTGCATCCCGGCCCCGCCGCCGGTTGACGCCCCCCACCAACCGGACTAGCCTTCCCCCCATCATGCTACGCCCCGCCCACCACCATCATGTCCACCACCACGGCCCGACGGGTCTTGGGGAGCGGATGTGCGTGGTCGGGAGCCTCTAGGCTCCCCACGGCACCTGCCCGAATCCAAGACCCGTCCGAACCTTCGGACGGGTCTTTTTGTTTGCCTATCTCTCCCTGCCCACTCGCTGCCATGCTCCGTCTCGCCATTCCCAATAAGGGTCGTCTCCACGACGAGGCCCGCTCCCTGCTCTCCGATGCCGGCCTTGAGGTGCGCGCTTCCTCCGAACGCGCCCTCGTGGCCTCCTTGGGCGGGGAATTCGAGGCCATTTTCGTGCGCGCCCAGGACATCCCCGAGTTCGTCGCCGATGGCGCCGCCGACGCCGGAATCACCGGCTGGGACCTCGTCTCGGAGTCCGGGCGCTCCCTCGAGTCGCGTCTCGACCTCGGCTTCGGCCGCTGCCGCTTGGTCGTCGCGGCACGAGAGGATTCCGGAGTCCGGAGCGTCGCCGACATCCCCGATGGCGCCCGCGTCGCCTCCGTCTTTCCACGACTCGCCGAGAAGTATTTCGCCGCGGCTGGCAAGCGCATCACCCTCGTCCCGGTCTCCGGCGCGGTCGAGATCACGCCGCACCTCGGCATCGCCGATGTCATCGTGGATCTCACCTCGACCGGCTCGACCCTGCGCGTGAATGGACTACGCGAGATTGCCACGGTGGTCGAATCCACGGCGCGGCTCATCGTCGCGGGGCCCGACAGCGGCCACGCCCCGACCGGCGAACGCAATCAAACGCTGCGCGAACTCGTGGATGCCCTCTCCTCGGTGCTCGCCGCACGCGGCCAGCGCTACCTGATGGCCAATGTGCCGCGTGATCGCCTCGATGAAGTGAAGCGCATTCTCCCAGGCATCTCGGGGCCCACGGTCATTGATGTCATGAATGGCGGCTCGAAGGTCGCGGTGCACGCCGTCTGCCCGGCCTCGGGGATCTATCGCACCATCAATGCGCTCAAGGCACTCGGCGCCGAAGGCATTTTGGTCACGCGCATCGAGCGGTTGCTGGCATGAGCGCGCTCACCTTCGCCGCACGCGGCTCCGTGGCGTCCCTCGACGCCGCGGCGCGCGCGGCGCTCTTTGATCGCACCACCTCCGGTGATGTCACGGTCCGCGATGGCACCGCGCGCATCCTGACCCGCGTGCGCACCGAGGGTGACGCGGCATTGATTGCCTTCGCGCGCGAGTTCGACGGCGTTGCACTCACTGCGGTGGAAGTGCCGCGTGCCCAGTGGGATGCCGCACTTGCTTCACTGGATCCTTCGCTCCGCCGCGCGCTGGAGCGTGCAGCGGAGAACATTCGCACGGTGCACGAGGCGTTTCGCCCGACGGCGCGTGAAGTCACCACGGTGGATGGCGCGGTGATTGGTCGGCGCCCGGATCCGCTGGCGCGTGTGGGCGTGTACGCGCCCGGTGGCCGCGCGACGTATCCGAGCTCCCTGCTCATGGGCGCCATTCCGGCCCGCGTGGCCGGCGTGCGCGAAGTGATTGTCTGTTCGCCTCCCGATTCCTCGGGCTCGCCCAGCGCGGTGCTACTGGCGGCAGCGGTGATTGCCGGAGTGGATCGCGTCTTTGCCGTCGGCGGTGCCGGCGCGATTGGCGCGATGGCCTACGGCACGGCAAGCATCCCGGCAGTGGATCGCATTGTCGGCCCCGGCAATGCGTGGGTGGCGGAAGCCAAACTCCAAGTCTCCGGCATGGTTGGCATTGATTCTCCCGCCGGCCCAAGCGAGCTCCTCGTGCTGGCCGATGCCTCGGCCTCACCGGTGGTGGTTGCCCGCGAGATGCTCGCGCAGGCGGAGCACGATCCCGTCGCCGCGGTGGTACTCGTGACGGAGTCTGCCGCGCTGCTGGATGCCGTCGCACGCGAGCTTGCCGCGCGCGTGGACTCCGAACCGCGCGCGGACGTGATTCGCGCGGCCTTCGCGGCGCGCGGCGCGTTGCTCACCGTGGGTTCGCGCGACGAAGCCGTTGCGTTCGCCAATCAGTGGGCCGCCGAGCATCTGCTCCTCGCAGTGGCGCCGGAGACGCAGGACGCGACCCTCGCCCAACTCCGCAGCGCGGGCACCATCTTTGTTGGGGAAACGGCAAGCGTGGCCTTCGGCGACTACATGAGTGGCGCGAATCACGTGCTCCCCACCGGTGGACTCTCGCGGATTTGGTCCGGACTTTCGACGCTCGACTTTGTGCGATGGACCACCTGGCAAAAGATCGGTCGTGATACGGCACGCTCGCTCTCGGGAGATGTAGACATCTTCGCCACCGCCGAAGGACTTCCCGCACACGCCGCCACCGCGCGGCAGTGGAGCGACGCATGACGACTCGTACGCCCCCTGCGCTGCGCGATCTCACGCGCGTGCCGCTCTACGCCCCCTCGCCGCTTGATGGCGTCACGCTCGACCTTCGTGACAACACCAACATGTGGGGAACGCCGCCGTCGGCACTGGCCGCCGTGCAACGCGCGTCCCTTGATGCGCTGCGCAACTATCCCGACGTCAGCGTCGGTACCCTCGGCGCGACACTCGCCGACCAGCTCGGCGTGGCGCGCACCAACATTGTGGTCGGCTGCGGAAGCGATGATGTCATTGATGCCGCGATGAGCGCGCTCATCGAGCCGGGAAGCCGCATCGCACATGCGGACCCGTCGTTCTCGATGGTCCCCAATTTCGCGCGACTCCGTGGACTGGTGCCCGTTGGCATCCCACTCACCGAGGCGGGCGCCATGAACGTGGATGCGCTCCTCGCGACGCAGGCGCCCTTCATCTATGTGTGTTCGCCCAACAACCCCACGGGCACGGTCACCTCGCGAGACGAGTTGATTCGCCTCTTCGATCAGGCCCCTGGCATCGTGCTCCTCGATGAAGCGTACGGCGAGTTCACCGACGCACACGACCTTCGCACCGAAGCAGCCAAGCGTGAGAACGTGCTCGTCACGCGTACGTTCTCGAAGGCGTGGGGACTTGCCGGACTGCGCATTGGCTATGGCGTCGGTGGGGAAGCGCTCGTCGCCGCCGTCACCAAGGCGCGTGGCCCGTACAAGGTCACCTCGCTGAGCGAGGTGGCCGCGGTGCACGCGCTGCGCGATGACGCTGAGTGGTTTGCCAAAACGGTTCGCGAGGCGCGTCGCATGCGCGATCGCCTGCACCTCGCTCTGCAGGGACGCGATGCGGTGCGCGTCTGGGCCTCCGAGGGCAACTTCGTCTTCCTGCAGCTTGCGGATTCCTCGGCGGCGGTCGCGGAGCAGTTCCGCCTGCGCGGCATCGGCGTGCGGGCCTTCAGCAATCTCAACGGGATCGGCGAGGGCCTGCGCATTGGGCTTGCACCGTGGGAACAACTGCAGCGCGTGGTGGATGCCGCCGAGGAGATCTGGGCATGATGCGGGTGACGGTGTTCGACTACGGGGCGGGGAATCTGCACTCGTTGGTGAAGACGCTCGCGGGAGCCGATCGTACGGTGCGCGTTGACACCGATCCGCACGCTTCGGTGGTGGACACCGACGTGCTCGTGCTCCCTGGCGTTGGGGCCTTCGCCCCGGCCGCTACGCGGCTCGCCGCTGGGCGCGATGCGATGCGCCATGCCATCCTCGGCGGGCTCCCCACACTCGGCATTTGCCTCGGCATGCAGCTGATGTTCGACGGCAGCGACGAGGGGGAAGGCCTCGGGCTCGGCGTCATTCCCGGGCGCGTCACCAAGATCAACGCGCACCGTCTCCCGCAGATCGGCTGGAACCGGCTCGAGGACACGAGCGATGCATTGTTCAGCGAGAGCGGGCTTGATATCGCATACTACGCCAACAGCTTTGCGTGCCGTCCATTGGATGCGCTCGCCGTGACGGCGTGGTCCACGCACGATGGCGATCGCTTTCCTGCCGCGGTGCGCGTGGGCGCGTGCGTCGGCGTGCAGTTCCATCCGGAGAAGAGCAGTGCGCCGGGTGTGCGATTCGTCGAGGCCTTTCTTGCGTCGGCGCGTGCCGCTTCTCTTTCTGCCTCAACCCTGGTAACCCGCTGATGCTCGCGATTCCGGCAATTGACCTTCGCGACGGCCGCTGCGTGCAGCTCGTGGGCGGCGACTATGCAAAGGAGGCAGTGCGCCTCGATGATCCGCTCGAAGTGGCGCGGCGCTGGGTGGCGGCGGGATTCCCGAAGCTGCACATCGTGGATCTCGATGCCGCCACGGGTCGCGGAAGCAATCGCGATCTCATTCGCGAGTTGCTCCTGCAGTCCACCGTGCCGGCGCAAGTTGGCGGTGGCGTGCGCGACGACGAGGCCATTGATGCGTTGCTTGAGGATGGCGCCGAGCATGTGGTGATTGGCACGCGCGGCGTCGAGGACGTACGTTGGCTCGAGGAGCAGGCGGAGCGTGTGCCGGGCAAGCTGGTGCTCGCCGCCGATGTGCGCGGCCGCATCGTGGTGACGCGTGGCTGGGCGAAGGAGACGGCGCGTGATGTCCTTGATCTCATTCAGGAACTCCGCGATCTCCCGCTGGCCGGATTGCTCGTCACCGCCGTGCAGCAAGAAGGGAAGATGCAGGGCACCGATCTCCCCCTGATGATGGATGTGAAGGATGTCTCCCCGTGGCCGGTGATTGCCTCCGGCGGCGTGGGCTCGATGAATGACCTGCGCGCTCTTGAAGACTGCGGCGTGGATGCCGTGGTGCTGGGGATGGCGCTTTACACGGACGCGCTCGATGCGCGCGTCGTCGCCGAGGAGTTTGGGGAATGAGCACTGCAGCGAAGCCGGTGGTGGTCGAGCGCGCCACGAAGGAGACGCAGATTCGCGTGGAGGCCAAGCTCGGCGAGGGCCGGGCGCAGGTGGACACCTCCATTCCCTTTCTCGATCACATGATGACCGCGTTGGCGAAGTACAGCGGCATCGATCTCACCATTCATGCGCGCGGCGACTTGCGGCACCATCTCATTGAGGATGTTGCGCTGACCGTAGGGCCGGCGATCGCGAAGGTCATGCCAGCCACCGCCGCGCGCTACGGCGACCGTACGGTGCCGATGGACGAGGCGCTCGTGCAGGCGGTGCTCGATGTCGGTGGGCGCCCCTTTTACGAAGGCCCGATTCCCAGTTCGCTCTACGAACACTGGATGCGTTCGTTCTGCGACTCCGGGAAGTTCACGCTGCACCTCCTGGTCATTCGCGGCGAGGATCGTCACCACGTGGTGGAAGCGGCATTCAAGGCCCTTGGCTTTGCGCTGCGCGATGCGGCGCGCGACAGCGGCGCCGTGTTCAGCACGAAGGGTGCCATCGCGTTGGAGGTGGAGTGAGCCTGACGCGGCGGTTGATTGTCTGTCTTGACGTGGACAATGGACGCGTCGTGAAGGGCACGCAGTTCGTCGGGCTGCGCGATGTCGGCGATCCCGTTGAGCTGGCGACGCGCTACGAAGCCGAGGGTGCCGACGAGATTGTCTTCCTCGACATCACGGCGACGCACCAGGGCCGGGGCACGACGCTCGAGCTCGCGCGGCGTACCGCGGAGCGTCTCTTCATTCCGCTGACGATTGGCGGGGGCATCGATTCCGTGGAGTCGATGTCGGCCGCCTTGCGCGCCGGCGCGGACAAGGTCGGCGTGAACTCCGCGGCCGTGCGGCGTCCGGAGCTCATCACGGAAGGCGCCGAGCGGTTTGGCGCGCAGTGCATCGTGGCGAGCATTGATGCCAAGCGCGATGGAGATCGCTGGCGCGTGTACGTCGCGGGTGGGCGTACACCGACGGCACTCGACGCCGTCGAGTGGGCCGTGGAGTGCGCGCAGCGCGGCGCTGGGGAGATTCTCCTCACGAGCATTGACCGCGATGGGGCGCGGATTGGCTATGACCTCGACCTGACGCGCACCATCTCCGCAGCGGTCTCGGTGCCGGTGATTGCCTCCGGCGGCGCCGGGACGGCCGACCACGTGCGCGCGGCGATTGCCGAAGGCGGTGCTGACGCGGCGCTGGTCGCGGGGATCCTGCACGACGGCACGACCACCGTGCGCGCGCTGAAGGAGGCCATGCGCGCCGCCAATCTCCCCGTACGCGAGGTGGCCGCATGAGCCGCGTGTTGATTGAAGCCGCCGAAGCGCTTGCGCGTCATATCGGGGCGGTGGCGCTCAAGCACTACCGGACGGTGCTGACCATCGAGACGAAGAACGACGGATCGCCCGTGACGATCGCGGACCGCGAAGCCGAAGAGGCCGCGCGCTCGTGGCTTGCCCAGCGTTTTCCCGATGACGGCATTCTCGGCGAGGAATTCGGCGAGAAGGTCGGCACGAGCGGACGTACCTGGGTGATTGATCCCATTGATGGAACCAAGAGCTTTGTGCGCGGCGTGCCGCTCTGGGGCTCGCTCGTGGCACTCGTGCGCGGCAAGGAGGTCCTCGTGGGCGCCGCGTACTTTCCCGCGGTCGAGGAGCTCGTGGTCGCCGCACCGAGCTCGGGCTGTTGGTGGAATGGTGCGCGCGCGCATGTGAGCGACACCTCCACGCTCGCGGGGGCCACGGTGCTCATCACCGACGACCGCACCTTCTCGCGCAATGCACTGCGTGACGGGTGGCAGGTCCTCGCGGCCGAAGCGCAGATCGCCCGAGGGTGGGGCGATTGCTACGGGTATCTGCTGGTTGCCACCGGGCGCGCGGAAGCGATGGTTGATCCCATCGTGAACCCGTGGGACGCCGCCTGCTTCCAGCCCATCATTGAGGAGGCCGGTGGCGTGTTCACCGACCTTTCCGGCGTTGCCACCGCATTCAACGGCACCGCTCTCGCTACCAATGCCGCACTGGCGGACACCATCCGTGACCATTTCAATGATTGACGTCTCCGCGCTCGACTTCACCAAGGGCAACGGCCTCGTCTCCGTGATTGCGCAGGATGCGCACACGGGGGCGGTGCTCATGATTGCCTTTGCCGATCGCGAGGCCATTGAACGCACGGTCGCGAGTGGTGAGTTGCATCTCTTCTCGCGCAGCCGCGGTCCGTGGCACAAGGGGGCGACCAGCGGGAATGTGCTGCGCGTGCGCGCGCTGATTCCCGATTGCGACGCCGATGCGGTGCTCGCGATGGTTGAGCCCGCGGGCCCGGCCTGCCACACCGGAAGCGCCAGCTGCTTTGGCGAGATTACGCGGAGCGATGCGCTGAGCGCGCTCGATGCCACGGTGGCCGAACGCATGCGGGCCGATGCCCCGCTTGGCACGGGTTACACGCAGAAGCTTCTTGGAGACCGCAACCTGCGCCTCAAGAAGATCGGTGAAGAGGCGAGTGAACTCGTCACCGCCTGCGCCGATGGCGACGCCGCGCGCGCGACCGAAGAGACCGCGGACCTCATCTATCACGCGCTGGTCGCCTTGCGCGCCGTGGGTGGATCGCTCGACGGGGTGCGAGACGTGCTCGCGGCGCGCGCGAAGTAGCACCGCGCGCGTCACGAGTTCAGGTGCGCTAGAAGGACATCAGCCGGAAGCGGTTCACCTGCGAGGGATTCCCCACGTAGGCAAAGCGGACGGACTTCATGTACTGTCGCGCCACGCGCTGCACATCCTCGCCGGTCACGGCGCGAAGGTCGGCCACAAAGCGATCCGCCGCGCGGAAATCGCCACGATACAGCTCCGCGCGGGCCAGGAAGTCCGCCTGGGCGCCGGAGGTCTCGTTGTCGAGGAAGTACTCCGTGAGGAACTGCTGAATGAGCGGGCGCAGGCTCTTCGTCGGAATCGTGTAGAGCTGCATGTTGCGCAACTCGGTGCGCATCAAGGCCAGCGTTGTATCGGGGCGCGTGGTGCTGACGTAGAGCCCCCCCGACGTAATGGCCCGATCCCGGAAGCGTGCTTCGACCGCGTAGGTGAGATTCCGCCGCGAGCGAATCTCGCCGAACATCCGTCCGGAAAGAATGGCCGACGCCACGCGTAAGGCGGGCACGTCGGGATGATCGGCCGGCGGTCCTTCCCACCACCCAAGGATGTAGTTGGTCGGAATGCGACGCGGCTCGAGATGCACCGCCGAGCCCGGACGCGTCTCGCCCACGGATGGCGCACTCCACGTGTACGTGCCGCGCGGCAGCGTGCCGATGGAACTGCGCACCATGGCCTCGAGGCGCTCACGTGTCACATCACCGACCACCACCAGCAACATGCGCGAGGTGACGAGTTGTTCGCGGTGGAAGGCCACCACCTGTTCGCGCGTGATGCTCGAGAGTGAGCGCTCAGTGCCAACCGCCGAAAGTCCGTAGGGATGTCCGGCAAAGGCCACGCTATCGGCGAGATACTCGAGCAGCGCTTCCGGACTATCGACGCGCTGCCGGACCGCGGAGACGCGATTGTCGCGCACGAAGGCAAAGTCGGCCGCGGAGAGCGTTGGATGCAACAGTCGGTCCGCGTAAATGCTCCACGCGGAATCGAGCCGCTCGCCCGTCGTGCGGAGCCCGAAGACGGTCCAGTCCTCATGCGGAATCACGCCGATTTCACTGCCCGTGCGCGCCATCGCGCGGCGCAGCTGCTCCCCGGGATACTTCTGCGTGCCGCGATCGGTGAGATCGAGCAACATGGCTTCGAGCCCCGCCGTCTCCGGCGTGGCGAGTCGCGTGCCGCCGAGCAGGTAGAGATTGGCGACGAACAGATTGTTTTCTGTTTTGCGATGAATCACGCGCACGCCGGCGACCTCAAAGCGCGTCGTGTTGCTCGTCACGGACGACGTCGGCGTTGCGGCCCTCGCGCTCACTTGACCGGCGTTTGAGCTCTCGACGGGCTTCTGCGCATCCACCCTTCCGGCCTGCAACACGAGGGCCGCGCTCAGTGAGGCAATGAACAGGGAGCGGTTCATCGCGCACCTCCAATTCCGGCGAGCTCGGCTTCGGTGAGATTGAGCGCGCGCGTCGCACCGCGCGGCAGCATTACCCCGGTGATGTGCGGACGCCCGATGATGAACTGCCTCGCATAGCGCTGCAGGTCGGCCGGCGTCTGCTTGGCCATCTCGTCGATGTAGCGGAGGTGGTACTCGAGCCCAACGACACTCCACCAAAAGCCGATCGTGTGCGCGTTCTCGGACGCGCGCTCCTGCCCGAACGCCGTGGTCACCGCACGATTGGCCTTCATGGACTCGAGCTCTTCTTCCTTGAAATAGCCGGGCTCTAGCGTGGCGCGCAGTTCGGCATGCAATACCACCAGCGCCTCGCGCAACCGCTCGGGCGTGGTCTGTCCACTCACGGTGATCGGCCCGACGTGATTGAGCGTGTAATAGTTCACCACCACGCCCTGCCAGAGCCCGCTCTCCACCAACTTCTCCTGAAAGCGCGAAGCCGGCTGGTTGAGTACGTCGGAGTAGACATCCGCTGCAAAGGTCGCCGCTTCATCGCGCGACGCACTCGGGCCGTGCCACTGGATCTGCACGGTCACGGCATTCACATCTTCTTCGACAATGATGCCGCGGTTCGCCGGGATCGGCGGCACCGCTGGGACCGGCGACCGCGCAAAAGGATCGGCACCGCGCGGCCAATCGCCCAGCACGCGCTCCGCGAGCGCGAACATCGCGGCGGGATCAACATCACCGGCAATGATCAGCGCGGAGTTGTTGGGGACATAGTAAAGATCGCGAATCGTGCGCATCTGCTCCGGCGTCACGCTGCGAATGACGCTGCGATCGCCAATCGTGTTCTTGCGGCTCCAGAACGACCCCCAGAGCTGCCGCCCAATCGTTTCATCCAAGCGGAACCACGGCGACGACTCGGCGCGATCGTACTCGCCGAGCACGACTTCCTTCTCGCGCGCGAGTTCGTCGGCGCGGAATTGCGCCCCGCGGAGCGCGGCGCTGAGAAAGCGGAGTCCCCCCTCCACGGAGTCGTTGACCACGGTGAGGTAGTAGCTGACCAACTCCTCGCGGGTCGTCGCATTGAACAGGGCGCCCAAGTCCGCCGCGCGATCCACGAAGGCATCGGGCTCGGGGTAGCTCTCATTCGCCTTGAAGAACATGTGCTCAAACAGATGCGCGAGCCCCGCGTATTCCGGGGGCTGCGTGAAGGCGCCGTTCTTGACCACAAGCTCGACCGTGGCAATTGGCACCCCGCGGCTCGGGGCAATAATCACCTCAAGCCCGTTGCCGAGCACGCGGCGCTGGATGGTCCGCTCGAGCTCCGCGCGATGCGTGGCGCGGGCCGTCGCACCCTGCGCGAGGGCGGGGGTGCCGAGAGTGGCCACGGCAATCAGCAGCCCGAGGCCGCTGGCGAGTCGTCGTCCGTAACGATTGATTACGCGCATCCTATGCAAGCATCCAGTTCGAAGAAGGTCTCGCTGACGTCGGCGCAGATCGCCGCCACGCTGGCACCGGCGCTCGGCGCCGACCGCCTGCGGTGTGACGTGCCGCTCGCTCCGTACACCACGTTCCGCATCGGTGGTCCCGCGGACGTGCTGTACGATGCCACCACGGCAGACGAACTCGCTACGGCTGTCCAAGCGGCGCGCCGCGCCAGCATCCCCGTTTTCGTGCTCGGACTTGGCGCGAACATCCTCGTGGGGGATCGGGGCTTTCGCGGACTGGTGGTACGGAATCGCGCAGACGGCATCACCATCGGCACCGATGGCCGCGTGCGCGCCGAGAGCGGCGCGACGATTGCCGAGCTCATTCGCCGCACCGTGGCCGCAGGCTGGTCGGGGCTCGAGCATTACATCGGGATTCCGAGCACCGTCGGCGGAGCCGTCTGGCAGAACCTGCACTTTCTGTCGCCCGCTCCTGAGCGCGCCCGGACGATGTTCATCGAGGAAGTCGTCACCGCGGTCGAGCTTCTGATGCCCGATGGTGCGCGCCAGACCGTAGAGCGCGCGGCGATGCAATTCGGCTACGATATCTCGCGATTGCACGGCAGCGGCGAGATTGCGCTCGCCGTGGAGTTCCAGCTCGTGCGCGCGGAGCAGGACACCCTGCAGCGCATCCTGCAGGAGAACCTGAGCTGGCGTGGCGCGCGGCATCCCTGGTTGGAGTTCCATCCCAGCGCGGGCTCGATCTTCAAGAAGATCGAAGGAGTCGGCGCCGGGCGCCTCGTGGATCAGTGCGGACTCAAGGGGCATCGCATCGGCGACGCGCAGATCTCGCACATGCATGCGAACATCATGGTGAATCTCGGGCAGGCGACCGCGGCGGATGTGCGGGCGCTCATTGCCCATGCGCAGAACGCCGTGAGTTCACGCTTCGATCAGCGGCTCGAACCAGAGATTGGATTCATCGGCGAGTTCTAATCGCTCGCCGCGACGCGTTACGGCGTGATCTCGGCGCTGTCGGCGGCGCGGCCTTCGCAGGGCATGGTCAGGAGCTGTCGGCCGAGCGCCCGCATGGCCCGGGGCACCGGTCCGCCGCGCGGAATCTCCCCGCGCTCCACTCGGCGCGAGAGCCCCCACGGCGTCTCACGCCACCAGGTCGAGAGCGTGCGATCATGCTCGCGCTCCCAGACGATGCCCCGCTGTCCCTCATTGGCACGGCGCCTCACGAATTCCACGCGCTCAAGCGTGCCCGTGTCGGCATCGGCCACGGCATAGAGCACGAGCGCCTCCGAGGACTCCATGCGTAACCGCAACCGGCGGCGCGTCAGTGATGGATCGGGCGACTCCATCTGCTCGCACTCGGCGAGCTCCAACGAGGCCCGCACGTCTGGAGTGAGCAGCCCGCGCACATCGAGCCACGAGGAGAGGGCGGGGGGAAGCGCAGCGAGCGCGGCCGAGTCACCGAGGGCGGAGTCCGCCGCGAGCTGCTCGAAGGGGGTGCGAGCCGCGTGCGCCTCCGGCGGACCCTCGCAGGCCTCCATCGTTCCAAGCGCCACGAGGGCGAGCGCTACAGCCGCTGCCCGAACTCGAAGACCCATCGCCATTTCCCAGGATAGTCCAACGGACGCGCCACGCCCAGCCCAACCGCCTGTCCAAAGAAGCGCACGGTGAGCGATGCCGATGATCGAACATGGCCGGTGGTGGTGGAGCCAAGCAAGGTGACCGTGTTCGCGGCCGCGGCCGTGCTCGCGCGGGTATACCCCGCCTGCACGGCGAGGGCGAGGCCAGGCGCTGCCGGCGGAAGCCAGAGGCGCTGCGTCACGCGCATCGGCGCACCGAAGATGCCAAAGCGCCAGAGCACCTGCCCGCGCAGCACCGCAGCTTGGTCGCCGGCGAATTCCTTGTAACCGTACCCAGGGAGATTCTGATTGGCGCCGAGCTCGAAGAATTGTTGTGGCGGCGCAGTCGGATCGGCGACGCCGACATCGAGTCGTGCACCGAAGGCGAGTGGGCCGCGGTTGGCGCGCGCCGTGAAGCGGCCTTCGGCGCGTTGGTATTGCAGCTCGCCATCACCGCGCTCGTAACTGAGGCGCGCGCCCACACCGGGACGCAGAAACTCGAGGGTGACATCCGGATGCCATTCGAGAATCGCCGCGGTGCGCAGGTACTGGCCATCCGCGGCGGGACGATTCGCGCGGAATGCGGACCCGAAGCCAAGTGGACTCTCGGCGAGCTGGGCCTGCACTGCGCGATCGCGCGCGACACCCGTTTCGAGGCGCCACGAGCCCGCCTGCTCTTTCAGGAAGCGGGCGAGGTGCAGCGAGAGCGAGGTGCGGTCAACGTAGTCGTAGTCATCGCGCCCGAAGAGCATGCCGGTGGTGGAGCCGGAGTCATACGGATTGCGGAAATCGTTCGTGAGGTCGAGCGATCGCACGGCACGCAGCGCGGTCAGGGTGCGTCCGCGGCGGTATTCGACCACGGCGCGTCCACGCACGGTGCGCTCGCTCCAGGCATATCCCGCCGCGGAACGAAGCGTGAGCCCCGGAACGGCATCGCGAAAGCGATATACCACACCGAGGCCAGTGAAGAGGCCCTGCACGCGATCCGTGCGCACGACATCAAGCAAACGCTCTGTTTCAATGGAGAAGCGCGGCGCTCCGTCGGTGCTCCATCGGTCGGGCGCGACGTCGTTGAAATCTTCCGCGCTCACTTCGGCGTTGGCCGCACCGAGGTCGCTGCGCCAATCGGTGAAGGCGGAGATCGTATCGGGATGTTCGATGGCGAGTCGAAAGGGACGCACGCTGAGGGTGTCATCCGGGGCGCCGATCACTACCCCCGGCGGCGCGGCAAAGAACTCGCGGTCGCGGTAGCGCGTGAGGATGCGAAAGACGGCGCGGCCGTCACCCACGGCGTTGGAGGTCGCGTGCGCTTCGAAGCGTTGGTACGCCGGCAGCCAGAACTCGCCATTCACTTCGGCATTGACCGCCTCCACGAAAGCGATGCCTTGCAGGCGCGCTTCGCTGAGCAAATCGAACTTGGGCTTTGGACCACCGACGACGGCGAAGTAGCCGCGCATGCGCACGAGCTGCTTGCGGGTGGCGTCGAGATCGAGTTCGCCGATGAAGATTACGCTGCGATTCGGGACATCCTCGCGCAGCTGCACTTCGACCCGCACAATGGGAATCTCGCGCCCGTTCACCCGCATGGTGATGACGGTGTCGCCGCCCGTGTAGCGATAATACGTGTCGCGATCGTCGGCGAGCGGATGCACGGCGTAGAGCGGATCGCCCCCGCGCCGATCGCGACGGCGGCGGACCTCTTCCGTGGTGTCGCGTCCAAAGAGCAGCGCGAGACGATTGCCATAGAGCGAGGGAATGGCCCACCCGACGCGGAAGAATCCGAGGGTCGCAAAGGTTGTCCCAATCGACTGCGACCGGTACCCGGTGACCACCTGCTTGTACTCGCCGGTGCGGTCCCATGTGAGCGTACTCGCGATCTGCTCGAGCTGCACGGACATCTCCATCCCCTCGGAGCGCCGGTTTCCAATGGAAATCTCCGACTCCAGCTTCGCGCGGTAGCCGCCAAGCATCGGGGGCACGCGGCGATTCACTTCGGCGGCCTCGCTCACCAGCTGCTGGAGGGCCGGCGACGCGTAGCGTCCCGTATCCGCTTGGGGGACGGTGTCGAGGGCGACCGCAGTGAGTAGGGCGAGCAGAGGGAGCACGCGGTACGAAAGGAGGAGGGAGATCGGGGAGCGGGGGGAAGTCCCGCTCAGTCAGAACGCATCAAGCTACGGCAAGGATTCACTGCACCGCTTGCCCCATACCCTCTGGACGGTCAATCTTGCCGCGATGACCGACGCCGCTTCCGCCGCTCCCTCACTCACCGGACTTCGTCCGGTTCCGCTGCTGGCGGGTCCCGCGGCGTTTCTCGCCCTGCGAATTCTGGCGCCCGGTGGGCTCGAACCCGCCGCGCTGAATGTCCTCGCCGTGGCCGCGTGGATGGCGATCTGGTGGATTAGTGAGTGCCTCCCGCTGGCCGTGACCGCGCTGTTGCCGATTGCCCTCTTTCCGTTGCTCGGCGTCGCCTCGACGAAGGAAGCCGCCTCGCACTTCGCCAATGAGGTGGTGTACCTCTACCTCGGCGGCTTCATGTTGGCCGCGGCGCTGGAGCATTGGCAGGCCCATGTGCGCATCGCACTCGGGGTGATTGCGCGCGTGGGGACCGACTCCCGGCGACTGGTGCTCGGTGTAATGCTGGCGACGGCGTTCATTTCGATGTGGATCTCGAACACCGCGACCGCGGCGATGATGTATCCCATCGCGCTGGCGATTGGCTCGTTGTACGGGGAGGGCGAGGCGGCGCGCAGTCAGCGCGTGGCCCTGCTGCTGGGCGTCGCCTTCGCAGCGAGCATCGGCGGCATGGCGACGCTGATCGGCACGCCACCCAACTTGATCATGGCGGGTGCCGCGAAGGAGTTGCTCGGCGTCACGCTCGATTTCTTCACGTATCTGAAGTTTGGACTTCCTGCGGCGCTCATTCTGTTGCCCGCTTGCTGGGCGCTACTTGTCTTCGTATTTCATCGCGAACGACTGCAGATGGGTGCGGAAGGGCTGCGCGCGCTCGATGAACGGCGTGCGGGGCTCGGCCCGTTTGCCGGTGGTGAGCGGCGCGTGGTCGTGGTGTTCGCACTCACCGCGCTCGCGTGGTTCTTTCGCGAGCCCAAGGCAATCGGCGACCTGACCATTTTCGGTCTGACCTCGCTCGTGCCCGGGCTGACGGATGCTGGCATCGCTGTCATTGGTGGCATGGCGCTCTTTGTGTTGCCTTCACAGGGCGCTGGCTCGCGACCTCTGCTCACATGGCGCGAGGCGCGTGCAATTCCGTGGGATGTGTTGTTGCTGTTTGGCGGCGGGCTCTCCCTCGCGGCGGCGATGGAGTCGAGTGGCCTGGCCTCGCGCATCGGCGAGTGGATGGGTGCGCTGAATGGGCTTCCCATCCCGCTCGTGTTTCTCGGCATTGCTGTCGGGACGGTGATTGTGTCGGAGCTGGCGTCAAACGCCGCGACTGCCTCGATGGGCATGCCCATCGCCGTGGCATTGGGTGCCGCACTCGGCCAGCCGCCGCTCTTGCTGATGTTGTTGATCGGGATGAGCGCGTCGGTTGGCTTTGCGCTGCCGATGGCCACGCCACCGAACGCCATTGTCTTTGGCTCGGGGGAGTTGACGGTGCGTGAGATGGCGCGCGCGGGGCTCGCGCTCGATGCGGTCGCGATTGTGGTAGTGATTGGCGTGCTTCTCGTGATGTTCTGATCGCGTCTTAGATTTCGCGCCCTATGAGCGGACTGCGCAGCTACACCTTCGTGGCGGATATCGATTCCATCGAAGCCCTGCGTCGCTTGCGCGGCGGATGGGCGGGGTGGGAGGTGGCCGAAGGGGAACTCCGCGTGCGGCTGCGCGACGGCGGCATGGTGCGGGCGCACGTGGACCGCGCGGAGATTGAGCCGGCCTTTGAAGTCTCGTGCGTGGTGGCCGACTTCATTCCCGGCGAATCGCTCATTCCGCTCCGCGATTCCCCCTTCACTTCGCACGGGAACGAGATCGCGATGTTTCGCGGGGTGACCTGGCTGGAGCCGCGCCCGGACCTTGGACCCGAGCACTCGATTCAATTCAGCGCGATTCCGGGATTTGAGATTCCCGAGACCGCGGTGGCTCGGTGCGATTTCACCGATGCCTTTTGCGTAACGTCAGGGGACGGAGCGATTGTGGTGCGACTGGCGCTTCGGCCGGGTTGGCTGGAGGTCTTGGAGGTACACGAAGAGGTACAGAAGTTCTTCACTTTGCGTGGTTTTGCATGACGAATTCTTTGATAGATGGATTGAGGCGTGGTGATGACGCTATAGTGCGCTGTTGGTGGTGTGGAAATTCGCCTGAATATGTGGAGTACCACGACCGTGAGTGGGGAGTGCCGGTCACAGATGAAGTTCGGCTCTTCGAGAAAATTGCACTCGAAGGATTCCAAGCGGGCCTGAGCTGGCTGACCATTCTGCGCAAGAGCGAGAACTTCCGGGCGGCTTTTGCGGGGTTCAATCCGGATCGCGTGGCGCGTTTCGGTGCGCGTGACATCACGCGGCTGCTCGGCGATGCCGGTATCGTGCGACACCGCGGCAAGATTGAGGCGACCATCTCGAATGCGCAGGCGCTCCTGGAACTCCGCGACCGCGAGGGCTCGCTCACGAACTTTGTCTGGGGCTACGCCCCGGCATCACTCGGTCGAGTGCGGACACGCGCGGACGTGCGCGCCACAAGCGAGGAGTCCATTGCGCTCTCGAAGGAGCTGAAGCGGCGCGGTTGGCGCTTTGTGGGCCCGACCACCTGCTATGCCTTCTTCCAGGCGATGGGACTCGTCAACGATCATCTCGAGGGGTGCGCCCGCTTCGCCCCGGTAACGGCGCTCCGCGACACCACGCTCGCGCAGCTCACCCCGCGTCGCTGAGCCGACGGCCGAGGGCACGCTCAAGCTCGGCGCGCGCCATACTGCGAATTCGTGCGTCGCCGAGCCGGAAGGCATCAATAATGCTGACAATCTTGTACGTCTCTGGCGAGCGCTCCACGAGCACGGGCGCCCGCGAGTAGAGCGGGGTGATTCCAAAGCCGCGGACTCGGCTCGCGGCCTGCGGTGCAGGCCAGACCAAGACATCGAGGGCATCGACCACGGCGGCGAGCGGTGCCGTTGAGTAGGCCGTGGGGACCCCCTCCGTCAGCGGCCCACGCACCACGGGAAAGGCATATCGGACGCCGCCGATGATGAATTCTCCGAGGGCACGGACATTGGTGGATCTGCTGTCTGGGCGAAGCAGGCCGGCGGTGTCGAGGCGCCCCAAGGCCGCGTGCACCTGACTTGGCGACACGCCGAGCTCCTCGGCGAGTGGCGCGAGCGTGGTCACCGGCTGGAGCAGCCGGACGGCAAGCACGAGATCGAATGGATGGGTCTTGAGTGCCTTAGCCATACCTTATTCTATTTTTCAGAACAACGAAGAGCAATGACTTACAAGAATTTGGGTTCTGCGCATTTTCACGAACTCGGCAATGAGAAACGGGGAGAACCAGAAGGTTCTCCCCGTTTCCTCATGCAATTTTCTCGCGATTGAACCGACCGTCGGTCTACGTCGCCGCCTTCTTCAGGTCCCGCTGATCCGCGAGCCAGCTCGCGACACCACCGCCAATCAGAATCAAGAAAATCAGACCGAGCAGCCAGAAGTTGGTGTCATCCCCCAACCAGGCCT
Organism: Gemmatimonas sp.; assembly: GCA_031363115.1. GTDB lineage: Bacteria > Gemmatimonadota > Gemmatimonadetes > Gemmatimonadales > Gemmatimonadaceae > Pseudogemmatithrix. The sequence continues at coordinate 1,020 of JANLTT010000138.1, read as the reverse complement.
TGATCCACTTCATCGCCAGCATCTTCACGCCAACCAGCCCAAGCACGAGGGCCAGCGACACCTTCAGGTAGCGGAACTTCTGAATCAGCCCGGCCAGGCCGAAGTAGAGCGACCGCAGGCAAAGAATCGCAAAGACATTCGAGGTGAAGACCAGGAACGGGTCCGCCGTGATGGCAAAAATCGCCGGAATCGAGTCCACCGCGAAAATCAGGTCGGTCGTCTCCACCAGCACCAAGGCCACCGCGAGCGGGGTCAGAAACTTCCGCCCGTTCAAGTCCACGATGAACTGCTGTTCGTGGTAGCGGTCGGTCACCGGGAAATGCTTCCGGAGCCACCGCACCACGACGCTTTCCATCTCCTCTTCCGTTTCCTCCTGCGAGCTCCACAGCATCTTGATTGCCGTGAACACAAGGAAGGCGCCAAAGAGGTAGAGGACCCAGTGGTAGCGCGCCACAAGCTGCGCACCAATCCCAATCATCGCCCCGCGCATTGCGAGCGCGCCGAGGATGCCCCAGAAAAGCACGCGATGCTGATAGACGAGCGGCACCCGCAGGTGCTCGAAGATCAGCGCAATCACGAACACGTTGTCCATGCTGAGCGAGAGTTCCACCACATACCCGGTGAGGAACTTCACTGCAGCGAGGCGGCCGTTGTTGATCTGGCCATCCACCACGTCGAGATGACTGCCAAGCCCAAGCCAGTGCCCGTCGTACGCGAAGTACACGAACGCCGTGAAGGCGAGCGCCAACCCGACCGTACCGGCCGTGAAGAGCAACGCCTCCTTCAGCGAGGGAGCATGCGCCGTCTTATTGAACACCCCGAGGTCGAGCGCGAGAATCACGCCAACGAACAACAGGAATCCGACCCACATCACGATCATGCCTTTCGCTCCGCTTCCATCCAGGACTTCCACTCGGACTCGGCGAGCCCGACGGTGAGCTTGCTCCCGAACCGCGTCAGCGGTTGGGTCAGGAGCAAGGGCTCATCCACCAAATACTGCATCCATCGCTCGTCGCCAAT
>JANLTT010000131.1:0-6100 GCA_031363115.1 Gemmatimonas sp. | reverse complement strand
GGCACGGTGCGCGGCGACATCGCGCATGTCGAGTGCATCATCGGGGTGAAGACCGCCATCAGCGATCACCGCTCAAGCCAGCCCACGCGCGACGAGTTGCTGAAGCTCGCGAGCGAGGCGCATGTCGGCGGCCTGATGACGGGCAAGGCCGGACTCGTGCACTTGCACGTGGGCGATGGCGCTCGCGGGCTCGAGCCCATTCGCGATGCGCTCGCGCATTCCGAGTTGCCGCCGCGCGTGTTCAATCCGACGCATGTGAATCGCAGGAAGGCGCTGTTCGAGGAAGCCATCGCGTTGGCCCTCGGTGGCTCGCACGTGGACATCACCGCCTTCCCCGTGGCCGATGGCGAAGACGCGTGGAGCGCCGAGGATGCCCTGTTGCGGTTTCTCGATGCTGGAGCGCCCGCCGAGCGAGTATCCGTGAGCTCCGATGGCGGTGGCTGCCTCCCTACCTTTGATGACGACGGTCGCGTGTCGAGCATGGATGTCGGCGCGCCAGGCGCCCTCGCACTCACGCTGCGCCAACTGCTGAAGTCCGGCGCACCGCTCGAACGCGTGCTCCCTGCCTTCACGCGCAATCCGGCGCGGCTGCTGCGACTGCCACGAAAGGGCGAGATTGCCATTGGCGCCGATGCCGACCTCGTGGTGCTTGATTCCTCTGGAGGGATCCAGGACGTGATGGCTATGGGACAGTGGCATGTTCGCCAGGGCGCCGCGATTGTGCGCGGCACCTTCGAAACCTCCGCGCTGAGTGCAGTATGAGCCCGTCGATGACTCCCGATGGCGCGACTCGCGGTTGGATCATTCCGATTGGCGGCGGTGAGGACAAGGAGAACAACCCAACCATCCTCGAGCGATTCGTGCAGCTCTGCGGCGGGCGCGACTCCAAGATCGTCGTCGTGCCGACCGCTTCGAAACTCAATGACACGGGCGATCGGTATCGTGAGATTTTCCGCGACATTGGCGCCGCGGAAGTCGACGTGATGGACTTCGACACACGGCGCGATGGCGACGAACCCGGGCGCGTGGCGGCCATCAAGGCCTGCGACGGCGTTTTCCTCACGGGCGGCAACCAGATGCGGCTCGCCACCATGCTCGGCGGCACCGCCGTGGCAAAGGCGCTGCGCGAGCACAACGCCAATGGTGGCCACGTGGCTGGCACGAGTGCGGGGGCGAGCTTTCTGAGCGAGCACATGATTGCGTTCGGCGACGACAATCGCACGCCGCATGCCGGGTCGGTCACGCTCGCGCCGGGACTCGGCCTCACCAATCGCGTGGTGATCGACCAGCACTTCACGCAGCGCGGACGGTTGGGGCGGCTCATCACGGCACTGGCCTTTAACCCGTTCCTCATTGGCCTCGGCATTGACGAGGACACCGCCGCGTTCATCTCCCCGGATCAGACCGTCGAGGTCGAGGGGAGCGGTACCGTGACGATCGTGGATTCGTCTCGGCTCAAGTACTCGTCCATGGACCGTGCCGGCGCCGACGATCCCGTGGCGATGCTCGGCCTTACCCTCCATGTGCTGATTCGTGGGGCGACCTTCAACCTCCAGACGCGAGAGGCCTCTGCCGGGACCCTCGCGGTGAACAAGAGTTAGAGCGACCTTCCCCCCATGCGAATCCTCGAACGCTCGGTATACGTCGGCCCCTCGCTCTACGCGCACTTCCCGGTCATCCGCCTCACGCTCGATTTGGGCGCGCTGGAGCAATGGCCGACCAGTCGCCTCGGTGCACCCTTCATTGACGGCCTGCTGGGCGCCCTGCCGGGGCTGCGCGAGCATGGATGCTCGTATGGCGAGCCCGGCGGATTCATTCGCCGCATGACCGAAGACGAGGGGACCTGGCTCGGCCACGTGCTCGAGCATGTCGCGATTGAACTGCAGAACATCGCCGGCATTCCCGTGACGTTCGGCAAGACGCGCGGCGCGGGCACCGATGGCGTCTACCATGTGGTCTACGAGTACGAGCAAAAGGATGAAGGACTCGAGGCCGGTGAACTCGCGATGCGGCTCGTGGCCTCGTTGCTTCCCCTCGATGTGCGTCCGAGCGGTATCGTGCCCGACGAATGGGCCTTCGAGAACGAACGCGACACCTTCATTAAATTTGCGCAGCGTCGGGCCCTCGGCCCCAGCACGGCATCCATCGTGCAAGCCGCCGAGCGTCGTGGCATTCCGTGGATGCGCCTCAACAGCCAGTCGCTCGTGCAGCTTGGGCACGGCAAGTATCAGCAACGCATTCAGGCGACCATCACGGGGCGCACGCCGCATATCGCCGTGGAACTCGCCAGCGACAAGGAAGAGACCAACAAGATTCTCGGCCAGCTCGGCCTGCCGGTTCCCAAGCAGGAACTCGTGCAGGGCGAGGAGAATGCGGTGCGTGCCGCGAAGCGGATCGGCTACCCGGTGGTCGTGAAGCCGTACAACGGCAATCATGGACGCGCCGTGGCGATTCACCTCACCGAAGACGCGCAGGTGCGCGAGGCGTTCAGGGCGGCACAGGAAGTCTCGCGCTCCGTGATTGTCGAGAGCTTCCAGGTCGGCGACGATCATCGCCTGCTGGTGGTGAATGGCGAACTCGTCGCGGCCACGAAGCGCACGCCGGGCCACGTGGTGGGCGATGGCGAGCACACGGTGGCTGAGTTGATTGACACCGTGAATGCCGATCCGCGCCGCGGCGTCGGGCACGAGAAGGTGCTGACGCGTCTCGCGCTCGATGAGCAGGCGGAGCGCCTACTTGCCGCGAAGGGGTACACGGCGTCGAGCGTTCCGCCGGCTGGCGAGATGGTCTTTTTGCGCTCGACCGGAAATCTCTCGACCGGTGGTACGGCCACGGATGTGACCGACATCATCCATCCCGACAACATCGAGATGGCGATTCGTGCCATCAAGGCGATCGGACTCGATGTCGGCGGCGTGGACTTCCTGACGCCGAACATTACGGAGTCGTATCGCAAGCATGGCGGCGCGATCTGCGAAGTGAATGCCGCCCCTGGCTTCCGCATGCACAGTGCGCCGAGCGAAGGGCGGCCGCGCGATGTCGCGGGCCCCGTGATTGACATGCTCTTCCCCACGGGTTCGCCGGCCACCGTACCGATTGCCGCGATCACCGGGACGAACGGCAAGACGACCACCTCGCGCATGCTGGCGCATATCTGCAAGATGGCGGGGCAGACCCCTGGGCTGACCACCACCGATGGCGTGTACATCGATGGCATGCGCACGGTCGAGGGAGACATGACAGGCCCGGTGGCGACTCGTCTGGTGCTCTCCGACCCAACAATTGACGTCGCCGTGCTCGAGGTGGCGCGAGGCGGCTTGTTGCGCGCAGGCATGGGCACGCCCTATGTGGATGTCGGCGCGGTGCTCAACGTGAAGTCCGACCACCTCGGCATGAAGGGAATCGACTCGCTCGAGGCACTCGCTGAAGTGAAGCGAATCGTTGTGGAGGTTGCGCGCGATACGGCGGTCCTCAACGCCGACGACCCCCTGGTGCTGCGCATGGCAGCCTACACCGAGGCCAAACATCTCTGCTACGTGACCACCAATCCAGGCCACGCCATCGTGCGTGAGCACATCCGCGCGGGCGGGCGCGCCGTCTCGCTCGAGAGCGGCGTGAATGGACAGATGATCACGATTTACGACAAGGGCGCGCACATTCCACTGCTGTGGACGCACTTGATTCCGGCGACAATCGAAGGGCGCGCGCTCCACAACGTGCAGAACGCGATGGTCGCGGCGGCGATGGCCTTCTCGATGGGCCACAAGCTCGAAACCATTCGCCAAGGGCTCCGCACCTTCGATACGACGTTCTTCCAGGCTCCGGGGCGCGCGAACGTCTTCAACGAGCATCCGTTCAAGGTCATTCTCGACTACGGGCACAACGCGCATGCCGTCGATGCGATGTGTCAGCTCGCGCTGCGCCTGGACGTCTTCGGTCGACGCATCGTCGTGCTCGCCGGCCCCGGCGATCGCCGCGATGAAGACCTCGTGGAGATCGCGCGCACCGCGGCCGGCAAGTTCGACCACTATATCTGCCGTCGCGACGACGGGCTCCGTGGCCGCGATGGCGATGAAGTGCCGCGCATCATGGCGGCGGCGCTGCGCGAGGCCGGCGTACCGGACACACAGATCGAGCAGATTCCCGATGAGCAGGAAGCCGTCGAGGCCGCGCTCCGCATGGCGCGCGCCGGCGATCTCGTGCTGGTCTTCGGCGATCAAGTCACCCGCAGCTGGAAGCAGATCATCCAGTTCCGTCCTGACGGCTCGCAGCGTCCGGTGACGGCGGAGTTTGCCGTGCCCCGACTCCCGGACGCGCCCACCGCCGCTGAGCCCGTGCTCGGCGATCTCGCCTCACTGGTGCGTGATGAACGCGGCGTGCGGCTCGCGCGCGAGCTCGACGACTGACGCCGGACACCCTGAGCACGTCGGGCGTGGGCTCCGCGCCGCTCTTCACCGACTCGCGCCGACTCCTCGGGCCGAGCCTCTGGCTGGACGCTCCCGGCGTCACGCTTGAGGTGCCGTTGCCACATGGACACAACAGCGAGCTGCTGCGCGGCTGGGCCGGTCGAGTCACGTGGATGTGCGCGGCGGTTGGCTGGCCCGACACCGCGCTGACGATGCGACGGCACACAACGGGCACGACACTCGCCTTCTCCGCCCCGCCAGCGGCACTGATGTCCGCGACCGCGCTCAACGAGTGGTGCCTCGAGGCGGCGGCGGAGGAGTACCTCATTCGCTACGACGCCTCCGAACTCGAGCCGGAGCGGTTGCAACTTGATCAGCCACGCGCGCTGGTGCGGCTGCGCGAGATGATCGCCGAGGAAGCGGTCACGCCGCCGGCCGACGCCGCAGCGATTCCCGACCGCGCGATTCCGATCGTGCTCGTCACCGGTTCCAATGGCAAGACGACGACCACGCGCCTGATTGCCGCGATGTTGCGCGCATCCGGACATCTGGTGGGGTTCTCCTGCACCGATGGCGTGTTCATCGGCACCGAGGAAGTCGAACACGGCGATTGGTCCGGCCCCGGCGGGGCGCGACGCGTCCTCGAGGACGCGCGGGTCACCGCGGCGGTGCTGGAAAGCGCGCGCGGCGGGATGCTGCGACGCGGCATCGTGTCGCCGCACGCGGATGTCGTCGTCGTCACGAATGTCGCCGCGGATCACTTTGGCGAATATGGCATGCATGCGCTCGAGGACATCGCCGAGCTGAAGACGAGTCTTGCGCTTGTATTACGTGGCGAGGGTACGCTTGTGCTCAATGGCGATGATCCGCTGCTGGACCCCGTGCGCGCCACCGCGCGCCTCTCGGCGGCGGCCAAGGCGCTGCCGCCCGAGCGCCGCGTCACCTTCTCGCTGGAATCACCGTGGCCCGTGTGGCTTCCGGCGGTGGGTGATATTCCCATCACCGCGAAGGGCATCGCGCGCTTCAACATGGCCAATGTGCTCGCCGCTGCGACGGCGGCGCGGGCGCTCGGACTCTCCGACGACGTCATCGCCACGACGCTACGCACCTTTGGAGACGATCCGCGCGACAACGCCGGGCGATTGATGCGGCTCACGGTGGGGGGCGTGTCGATCATCATCGATTACGCCCACAATCCACATGGGTTGGGCGCGCTCCTCGACGCCGCGCGCGCCATGGACTCGGGGCGTCTGCTCCTGTTGCTCGGGCAGGCCGGCGATCGTGACGACGAAGCCATTCGCGCGCTCACACGCACGGCATGGAAGGCGCGGCCCGCACTCGTCGTTCTGAAGGATTTGGTGAGTTATTTGCGCGGCCGCGAGCCCGGCTCGATTCCCGCCCTCATGACCGACGAGCTGCTACGGCAAGGCGCCCATCCCGATCAGCTCCTGACGGTGCTTGATGAAGTGAGTGCCGCACGCACACTGCTCGAGCACACGCAACCGGGAGACCTGTTGGTACTCCCCGTGCATGCCCTTGAGGCGCGAAACCGGTTGCTTGCGCTCCTCGACGCACTGCGGGGGGGCCGCGGGCCTTGCCGCCGCCCCCCACCCCCCACCCCCCCGGCGTGCCCCCCGCGCGACGCGGACCGGAGGTTGGGAGGCAAACATCGCCCCGAGCCCAACCCCCCCCCC
>JANLTT010000059.1:0-9891 GCA_031363115.1 Gemmatimonas sp. | reverse complement strand
GGTTTCGACACAGGCGGCAAGAGGGAGCGTCAGGGCGACGGCGAGAGCGCGGGCATGGCGGGCGAACTGCATCTGGGGTTCCTCGTCCGGTGGATGGTCCACGTGCGGTTACGAGGGTTGCTACCCCAAAGTGCCGGGGGCGGGAATCGAACCCGCACGGGGGTTGCCCCCCAAGGGATTTTAAGTCCCTCGCGTCTCGCCAATTTCGCCACCCCGGCGGACACTGCATCACCGTTGGAACCCAACGCGCCACGGACCCCACATCCACCAACGCAAACGGGAGCGGCCAAGGCCGCTCCCGTTTGTCCTGCTCCATCGCGTTCAGAGCGGGAAACGGGACTCGAACCCGCGACCCCAACCTTGGCAAGGTTGTGCTCTACCAACTGAGCTATTCCCGCGTGAGGGGAAGGTTAGGCGAGCCGCGACCCGTAGGCAAGACGTGCGCGACGCGAATGGTGCGACCCACGGGCATTTTCGGTCGATTTGCTCTGCAAGCGTGGGGGCTGTGGCAGTAAGTTTCATCCCATGTCTTCACCCGTCGATGTGGTCGCACTCGCCGCTGAACTGCTCGCCATCCATTCCACGACGCGGGATGAGGGGGCTGCCGTTGATTTCGTCGCGCGCTGGCTGGTCTCGCGCGACTGGAATGTGACGGTGCAGGAAGTCACCCCCGGCCGCGGCAATGTCTGGGCCTCGCGAAAGGGAGGAGGGGTCACCCTCTCGACGCATCTCGACACGGTGCCGCCGTACGTGCCGCCGAAGCGCGAGAATGGCCGTCTCTACGGCCGCGGCGCCTGCGACGCCAAAGGGATCGCTGCCGCGATGATGGTCGCCGCCGACCGCCTTGTCGCGATGGGTGAACAGCGCGTCGATGTGCTCTTTGTGGTTGGCGAGGAGCGTGGCTCCGACGGCGCACGCATGGCGAATCAGCTCCCCGCCACCAGCAAGTGGTTGATCAATGGTGAACCGACGGAGAGCCTCCTCGCCTCCGGCTGCAAGGGCGCACAGCGCGTGATTGTCCGCACGAAGGGCAAGGAAGCGCACTCGGCGTATCTGCACCTCGGCGAGTCGGCCATCACGCCGATGCTGGCGATGCTTCAAGAACTGCAGCAACTCCCGCTACCGGTTGATGAGATCCTCGGCCCGAGCACAGTGAATGTCGGACTGATCAAGGGCGGCACGGAAGCCAACATCGTCCCCGGCGCCTGCGAAGCCGAGATGATGATTCGCTTGGTGGGGGATGTGAAGGACGTGAAGAAGATTCTCGATCCGTGGGCCAAGGGGCGCGCCGAGTTGGAGTACGGCTCGTTCATTCCGGCGCAGCACTTTCACACCGTGCCCGGCTTCAAGACCTCGCCGATGGCGTACACGAGCGATATCCCGCTGCTGGGCAACTGGGGCAAGCCGCTGTTGTTTGGCCCGGGATCGATTCACGTGGCGCATACGCCGGATGAGTTCATTGAGGAAGCTGAGCTGCGGGCGAGCGTGGATGCGTACATCACGTTGATTCAGCAGCTGCTCGCGTAGCCCTGAACGACAACAGAAGATGGAAGTGGGTAGTTGGTAGTTTGCAGTGGCAGTTCGCTCACATCTTACAACTCACATCTCACATCTGCAGTTAAGAGATCCATAAGTGTCCACCCGTCTCCCCGTCGCAGTCCTCGGTGCCACCGGAGCAGTCGGCCAGACCTTCATCCGTCTGCTCGCCGGCCATCCCTGGTTCCGCCTCGCCGAAGTCGCCGCCTCCGATCGCTCGGCGGGCAAGCGCTACGCGGACGCGACGAAGTGGATCGAAGGCACCATGCCCGATGAGGTCAAGGATCTCATCGTCACGACATGCGATCCGGAGTCGGTGAAGAGCACGATCGTCTTCAGTGCGATGGACGCTGCGGCGGCCGCGGATGTGGAACCCGCCTTCGCCAAGGCCGGCCGCTTCGTGCTTAGCAACACCAAGACCTTCCGCATGCACGAGGACGTCCCCCTCGTCATCCCCGAGGTCAATGCGAGCCATTACGCGCTGCTTGATGCGCAGAAGGCCCACGGCTGGACTGGTGGCGTCATCACCAACGCCAACTGCGCCGCGACCGTCGCCGCGATGGCACTCGCCCCGCTGCATGCCAAGTACGAGCTCACCGAGCTCTTCATGGCCACCATGCAGGCCGTGAGCGGTGCCGGTTACCCGGGCGTCCCTTCGCTCGACATTCTCGGCAACGTCATCCCCTACATCGGCGACGAAGAGCCCAAGCTCGAGCGCGAAATGCAGAAGATGCTCGGCAAGGTTGTTGGCAATCGTGTTGAGGACGCGCGTTTCGTGGTGAGTGCGCACGCGAATCGCGTGCCGGTCGAGCATGGCCACACCGTCGTGATGTCCGCCAAGTTCCGTATCAAGCCCACGGCCGCTGACGCTATCGCCACCATGCGCGCCTGGCGCGGTGAAGCGATCGTCGCGGGGGCGCCCAGCGCGCCGGAGTTTCCGCTTGTCGTGACGGATGATCCCGCGCGTCCGCAGCCCCGGCGCGATGTGAACGCCGGCAACGGCATGACCGTCACCGTCGGGCGCGTGCGCGAGGACTCGATCTTCCACCTCAAGCTCGTCGCAATGGGGCACAACACCATTCGCGGCGCGGCGGGGTGTGCGGTACTCAACGCCGAGGTCCTCGCCAAGACGGGACGGCTCGGTTGGACTCCTCCAAGCGTTCGGTGACGCGATGATCGTCGTCAAGTTCGGCGGGACCTCGGTCGGCGATGCCGACGCGATTGCGCGCACGGCGGCCATCATCCGTGGGCGACTCGATCGCCATCCGATCGTGGTGGTCTCCGCACTTGCGGGGACGACGAATCGGTTGATCGAGATCGCCGAGCAGGCGGCGAAGGGCGAGCTCATCGTGGCCCTCGCGATTCTCGAGGAGCTGCGCACACGGCACTTCGACACCATCAGTGTGTTGCTCGGTGGGCATCCTGCAGAGGACGATGTCTCCTCCGAATTGGGCGCGATGTTCGACGAACTGGCGCACCTTGCTGAGGCACTCTCCGTGCTCGGACATCTCACGGCGCGTTCGCACGATGCCGTGGCGTCAATGGGTGAGCGGCTCTCGGCGCCGATCGTGACGGCCGCGATGGTGCGCGCCGGACTCCCGGCCGTGTTCGTGGACTCGCGCCGCGTGATGATCACCAACGACGAGCATGGCCGCGCTGAACCACTCGCGGACGAGATTGCGATCGCCTGTCGCGAGCAACTCGCGCCGCTGGTGCGTGCGGGAAGCGTTCCGGTGATGGGCGGCTACATCGGCGCGACGCGCACCGGTGTCACGACGACGCTCGGCCGCGGCGGCTCCGACTACTCGGCGTCGCTCTTCGGGGCGGCGATGGAAGCCGAGGCGATCGAGATCTGGACGGATGTGGACGGCATGCTCACCGCCGATCCGCGTGTGGTCCCTGATGCGAAGTTGATTGGCCACATTCGCTTCGACGAAGCCGCCGAACTCGCGAACTTCGGCGCGAAAGTGCTGCACCCGAGCACCATCGCACCGGCAGTGAAGAAGGGCATTCCGGTGTTCATCTTCAACTCGCGGAAGCCCGATGGCACCGGCACGCGAATCACCTTCGATGCGCCACGCACGCCGGTGCGCGCCATCGCGGGGAAGACGCGCACCGTGGTAGTGAAGATTCGCAGCCCGCGCATGCTGGCGACCCCGGGAGCGTTGCGCGCCATCTTCGAGGTGTTTGAGCGCAACCGCACCTCGGTGGATGTCGTCGCAACCTCCGAAGTGAGCGTCTCGGTGACGGTGGACGACGACCAGCATCTCGAAGCGGTCGTCGCGCAGCTCGCGACCTTCGGTGATGTCTCCGTTGAGCGCAATCGTGGCATTGTCGCGCTCGTTGGTGCTGGGCTCGGCGAGAGCACCGTCACGATGGCGCAGGCCCTCCACGCGCTCGGCGACCTGCGGCTCTACATGGTCTCGCTCAGCGCCACGGGGATCAACCTGACGTTGATCGTGGACGGCGACCAGGTGAACGAGGCGATGCGTCGCCTGCACGCGGCATTCTTCAGCGGAGCGGCGTCGTGACGCGCATTGCGATTCTCGGAGTAGGAAAGATGGGCGGACTGCTCGCGGCGCTCGCGCCGGAGTACGGTTGCCGCGTCACCGCGCAGCTCGACAAAGAGCACACGGCGCAAGGCATCACGGCGGCGATGCTCGGCGGTGCGGAAGTGGTGATTGAGTTCACCGTTCCGCACGAGGCCGCGCGCCTTGTGCGCGAGTGCGCGAAGCTTGGTGTGCCCGTGGTGAGCGGCACGACCGGATGGGACGCCGAGCGTGCGGAGGTCGAGTCCTATGTGCGCAACTCCAGCGGCGCAATGCTGTGGGCCCCCAACTTCGCCCTCGGTGTGCATCTCTTTGCGAAGGTGGTCGCCGAGGCGGCGCGTCGTTTTGCGCATGAGCGCGCGGGCTTCGACGCGCACCTCGTGGAGACGCACCATCGCTTCAAGCTTGATGCCCCAAGTGGCACGGGGCGTTTGCTGGCGACGCTCGCGGAACAGGGACGAGGCAAGCCGGTGCCGGTGACAAGCATCCGCACGGGGAGCGTGCCGGGTACGCATGAGTTGATCTTTGACGCCGCCTTTGAGCAGGTGCGTTTGGTGCACGAGGCGCGCGATCGGCGCGTCTTCGCGGCCGGTGCACTGCAGGCCGCGCGCTGGCTGGCCGGTAAGCGCGGCGTCTTCACGTTGGACGATTTCCTCGGAGAGGGTGTCTAATGCCACACACGCAACGCTCACTGCGCGGGGCCATCACGGCACTCGTCACGCCCTTCAATGCCGATGGCTCGATTGACGAGCAGGCACTCGGCGCGCTTGTGGAATGGCAGATCACCGAGGGCATTCATGGCCTCGTGCCTGTTGGCTCGACGGGCGAGGCAGTGACGCTCTCGCTTCCTGAACGTGAGCGCGTCGTGCGCATTGTGGCCGAGCGGGCGAAGGGGCGCGTCCCGGTGATTGCCGGTGCGGGCTCCAACGACACGGCGGCGGCCATTGAAGCCTCCAAGGTGCTCGGCAAGGCCGGTGCGACCCATCTCCTGCATGTGTCGCCGATGTACAACAAGCCGCCGCAGCGCGGGATCATCGCCCATTTCCACGCGGTCGCCGATGCATCGCCGTTGCCAGTGGTGCTGTACAACGTGCCGGGGCGCACGGGGAGCAACATGACGGCCGAGACGACGCTCGAGTTGGCTGAGCACGCGAACATCGTGGCGATGAAGGAGGCGTCGGGAAACACGGGGCAGATTGACCAGATCCTGCGTGGGCGCCCCGAAGGATTCGCTGTGCTGAGCGGTGATGACGGCCTCACCCTCGCCGTGATGGCCGCCGGTGGTGATGGCGTGATCTCCGTCATCTCCAACGCCGTGCCGAAGCTTTGCGCGCAGCTCACCGACGCGCTTGCCAAGAGTGATCTCGCGACGGCGAGCCTGATTCATCACCGGCTTGCGCCGCTCGTGGAGGCGGCGTTCATCGAGAGCAATCCGATTCCCATCAAGGCAGCGCTTGCGATGATGGGGCGGCTCAGGAATGTGTTGCGGTTGCCCCTCGTTCTGCTCGATACCAAGCACGAGGCGCGGATGTCCGCCGCGTTGCGCATTGCCGGAGTCACGCTGTGAGTGAGGTTGCGCTGAAGCTCGAAGCCAAGATCGAAGAACTGTTCCCGTTGGCTGCGGACAAGCTTCCGGCCGATGCCGAAGGTGTGGTCGCGATGCTGCTCGATGCGCTCGAGGCCGGCACCGTGCGCGCGGCGGTGAAGGGAGCGGACGGTGTGTGGCGCGCGGTTCCGTGGGTGAAGCGCGGCATCCTGATTGGCTTCCGCGTCGGCAAGATGGTGGCGATGTCGCCGCAGGGCTCGCCCTTTCAGTTCTTCGACAAGCATACGTATCCGACGCGCACGCTCACCGTGGAGGATGGCATCCGTGTGGTGCCTGGTGGCTCGACAATTCGTCGCGGGGCGTATCTCGCGCCCGGCGTCGTCTGTATGCCGCCGATGTATGTGAATGTCGGCAGTTGGGTTGGTGCGGGGACGATGATTGACTCGCACGCCCTTGTGGGCTCGTGCGCACAGATCGGTGCGCGGGTGCATCTGAGTGCGGCCGCGCAGATTGGCGGCGTGCTCGAGCCGGTGAATGCCTCGCCTGTGGTGATTGAGGATGATGTGATCGTTGGCGGCAACTGCGGCGTGTACGAAGGCACGGTGGTGCGCGAGAAGGCGGTGCTTGCCGCTGGTGTGGTACTGACGCGTGGGACGCCCGTGTTTGATCTCGTGAACGAGCGCGTGATTCGCGGGAGCGCGGATCAGCCGCTGGAGATTCCCGCCGGTGCGGTCGTCGTGCCTGGTGCGCGCGCGGTGAAGGGAGGCTTTGCCGAATCGCAGGGCATCTCGCTCCAGACGCCGGTCATCGTGAAGTATCGCGACGAGAAGACCGATCTCGCGACGGCGCTCGAAGCGTGGTTGCGTTGATGCACGCGGTCGTACGCGTGCAGGCAGCCTCGTGAAGAGACTCCGCGTCCCCGGCGACAAGTCCATCTCCCATCGCGCGCTGATGATCGCCGCGCTGGGGAGCGGACGGTCGCGCGTGCGCAGCATCCTGCGCTCCGCCGATGTCGAGTCCACCGCCGGCGTGCTTCGTGCGCTCGGCGCTCACATCCCTTCGCTCGACACTGACGAAGTGATCATCGAGGGGGTCGGGCTGCGCGGATTGCGTCAGCCAGCGGTCCAACTCGACTGCGGCAACAGCGGCACGACTGCGCGCCTGATGTCGGGAATCATCGCGGCGTTGCCGGTGGAGGCCGAGTTGATTGGCGACGCCAGCCTGAGCCGTCGCCCGATGGGGCGCATCGCCTCCCCACTGGGAAAGATGGGGGCCAAGTTCACCTTGCCGCTCAATGGCGGGCTCCCATTGAAGATTCGCGGCGGCACGCTCAAGGGCATCACCTGGCACCCCGATGTGGCCAGTGCACAGGTGAAGACCGCGCTGCTCTTCGCTGGGCTCGTTGCCGATGTGCCCGTGGAAGTCCACGAGCCTGCGCAGACGCGCGATCATACCGAGCGTATGCTCCGCGAGCGCGGCGTGGATATCCGCAACGAGGAGCTCGTGGTCTCACTGTTGCCGAGTGGCCGCCTTGATGCCGGCGATATGGATATCGCTGGGGATCCGTCTTCCGCGATGTTCATCGCGGGCCTCGCGGCCATGGGTGGTGTGAGCGGCGGCACCGTGCACGCAGAGAATGTCGGGGTGAACCCGGCGCGCGTGGGTGGCTTTCGTGCGCTGCGACGCATGGGTGCGAGCATCACCTACGAGGAGTCGATGGTGCAGGGCGGGGAACCCGTCGCCACGGTGGTCTGCGGGCCGGGTGATTTGCGGGGCATCGTGATTCCTCCGGCAGAAGTGCCGGGGCTTATTGACGAGTTGCCTCTGATTGCCTGCGTGGCTGCGCGCGCCAGTGGCGAGACGCGCGTGACTGGCGCGGGCGAGCTTCGCGTGAAGGAGAGTGACCGCATCACCGTCGTGGTGGACAATCTCCGCGCGATTGGTGTGGACGCCGAGGAGTTGCCCGATGGATTTATCATCCGTGGCAGCGAGAAGCCGCTGAAGGGGCGCGTGCTCACGCACGGGGATCATCGCATCGCAATGGCCTTCGGTGTGCTCGGCGCCATCGCCGGGAATGAACTCGAGATTGACGACCCCTCGTGCTGCGTTGTGAGCTGGCCGAGTTTTTGGGATGACCTTCGCGCACTGACCTCATGACTGACGCATTCGAGCGCCGTCGTCCCCTCGTGGTGGCCATTGATGGGCCGGCTGCGTCTGGGAAGTCCTCCACGGCGAAGTGGGTCGCGCGCGAGTTGGGGCTGCGGCACGTGGACTCGGGCTCGTTGTATCGCGCGGCGACGGCGGCGATGCTGCGCGTGAATGCCGCGCCCGAGACCTGGAACGAGGCCGCGGTGCTTGCGGCGGCGAGTGCCGTGACGCTCGAGCCGGGCGAGACGACCTTTCATCCGCATCTCGGTGGGGAGGATCTCGAGGAAGATCTGCGCGGAAAGGACGTGACTCGGAATGTCTCGCTTGTGGCGAAGATGCCCGGCGTGCGCGCCTGGGTGAATGCGCAGTGTCAGCGCGCGGCGGAGGAGCACTCCGTGGTGGTGGATGGGCGCGATATGGGGACGGCCGTGTTCCCGAAGGCGCGCGTGAAGGTCTTTTTGATTGCGGACCCCTGGGAGCGCGCGCGTCGCCGGTTGGTGCAGCGACTGCAGCGGGCGCCGGATGACTCAGAGATTGCGGCGGAGGTAGAGGCGCTGGCGCAGCGCGATCTCAAGGACGAAGCGCAGACGCAGCAGGCGGCGGATGCGATGCTCATCGATACGACGTTCCTGACGCAGGAAGAGCAGGTGGAGCGGATCGTGGCGATGGCGCGGCAGGCGATGAAGGGGGCGCAGGGGCAGGGCTAGGTCGCGAACATCGCTCGCAGTACGCCGAGTGCCTTCGTGAGCGTTGGCGCGGAGAGCGCTCCGAGCCGCCTGACGAGTCGCTCTCGATCAACCGTACGAAGCTGATCGAGCACGAGGTGCCCGTCCTTGCCGTCGAAACGACAGGCGATGCGGAACGGGTAGGCGTGGCTCCCTGTGGTGAGCGGCGCGACGATGAACGTCTCCATGTGCGCGTTCATTTCGTCGGGCGAGACGACAACGCAGGGGCGTGTCTTGCGAATCTCGCTCCCGCGCGTCGGGCTGAGTTCCACGAGGTAGACCTCACCTCGCTGGACCGTCGCCTTCGCGGTGTCTACCACGTCCACTCTTCGTCATCGAAGCGAGTCGCCGACGGCTCTTCGAGGAGTTTGCTCGGGGCATGCTTCGCCGCTGCGGCGGCCCATCCCGCTCGCGGGGAGGTCGCGGCCGTGAGGATGATGGCACCGCCTTCGACGCGAATCTCGATTTCGTCTTGCAGGCCAGCTTGCTCGAGGAGGGGCTTCGCGAGGCGGACGCCGCGGGAGTTTCCAATCCGGATGAGACGGGCCTTCATGGGTGAACTCCGGGCGAGGGTGTACCCACAATGTACCTACCAACCCGTGTGCAGGCCAGCTGCCTGGCTATGGCCGGGTTCGCTGCGTGATCGAGACTCGGCGCAACTTCGCGAACGGGGCGGGAGTCGGCAACACAAATCATTGCCGCCCGCGCCATTCCCTCCCCGGCCTAAGCCCTTACTCCCCAACGCCCTACCTATTGACCCGTCCCCCCTAAACAGCTAATTTTGAAGGCTACCCGAAATCCGTCGGGTCGTACCTGCAACAACACACCACCCTGCCTCGTCCGCGGCGAGCCGAACCCTCCGCGTGTGGAGTCCTACCCATGACCGTCGCCGAAGAAACGCTGTCCCCTGAGGAAATCGCGCGCCAGAAGCGCGATGCCCAGCGCGCGCAGCTCCGCCCCCTGGCCAACCGCCGCCCCGAGCTCTACGACGAGGACGAGATTTCGTCCGACGAGTTCGAAGCGATGATGGAGATGTACAACGGGACCCTCGCCTCCATCGAAGAGGGCGAGATCGTGAAGTCGACCGTTCTCGAGATCCGCGAGAACCTCGTTGTTCTCGATATCGGCTTCAAGTCCGAAGGCACGATCCCGCTCGAAGAATTCAAGGACATGCCCGACCTCAAGCCGGGTGATGAAGTTGAAGTCCTTCTTGAGCACCTCGAAGATTCCGAGGGCTCGGTCGTCCTGTCGAAGAAGAAGGCCGATTTCATGCGCGTGTGGGAGCGTATCCGCGTCGCGTACGAGTCCGATCAGCCGGTCGAAGGCGTGCTCGTCAAGAAGATCAAGGGTGGCGTGGTCGTCGACCTCATGGGTGTCGATGCCTTCC
>JANLTT010000052.1:0-3305 GCA_031363115.1 Gemmatimonas sp. | reverse complement strand
TCGCTGGGGCACCCGCGCCGCGACGGCGCTCGATGCCATCACCCCGACGGGGGCGACATTCAATGGGCACAACGCCTCGGTGTGGACGGCGGATTTGCTGCGCGTGAACGGCTTCGACGAGCGGTTGGAGTGGGGCGGGTTGGATCGCGAGATCGGCGAGCGGTTGGAGAATGCCGGTGTGCATGGTCGCCAGTTCCGGCATCGCGCGTTGGTGGTGCACCTTGATCATCCACGCGGGTACAAGAATGCCGCTGGCATCGCGGCAAACCGGGCGATTCGGGATGAAGTGGCAGCAAAGAAGTTGACGCGCGCGGCGCGCGGGGTGGACCAGTACCTCCTGCGTTGAGTCCGCGTACGAACCCCATTTCGGGATGAGGTGCACGATGGATCGTCAGGCAATGCGTGGATTATCGGGACTGGCCGCTGGGTTCGTGCTCATGGCCGGAGCCACCACGCTGGAGGCGCAGCATCGTCCCATCCGCATGGGCGAGGCGATGGCGGGATCGCTGACCGCGCAGGATCCGAAGTTTGGGGATCGCGGTGCCTTTCATACGTACCGGCTCGAGGCCAAGGCCGGAGACCGCTTCAACATCTCGATGAACTCCGGCGACGTGGATTCCTTCCTCTGGGTCGCCAAGACCGTCGGCGGGCTCACGGATTTGGTCGTGCAGGATGACGACGGTGGCGGCGACACCAATGCCCGTTTGCGATTCCGTGCGATTGAAGCGGGGACGTACCTCGTGGTTGCGCAGTCGCTCTCCAGGGACGGTGTAGGTGCGTACGAACTGAAGGTCGAGGTCGCACCACCCGCGGTTCCCGTGGTAGCGATTGCTCTTGCCGCGGGGCAGGTGCTCGAGGGAAGCATCACCGAAACCAGCCCGATTCTCGAGGATGAGGACCCCGCGCTGCCCTACCAGCTCTACACCTTCACCGGACGCGGCGAGCGCGTGCGCGTGACGGTGCGTTCCGGCGCCTTCGACTCCTACGTGCGCGTTCGGAAAGTCGGCGCCAACGGCGAGGAAGACGTCGCCAGCGATGACGACAGCGGCGGCGGCACCGATGCGATGGTCACCTTCACGGCGAATGGCCAGTATCGCATCTACGCCCGTCCGCTGGAGGCCTCGAGCACTGGCGCCTTCACGATTGCACTGAATGCACTCCCGGTCGTGAAGATCACCTCGCGCCCGATTGCCATCGGGGCGACCATCACGGCCACCATCGAAGCGACGGATCCCGAAACCGACGGGAGCCAGTACTTCCATCAGTACACGGTCACCGCGCAGCCGGGTGAGCGCCTGCGCATCACGCTGCGCTCGTCGCGCTTCGATGCGTACCTCACGTGGGGCCGTCTGGTCGGCACCGGTCTCGAGAACACGGCCGTCGATGATGACAGCGCCGGTGATACCGATTCACAGCTCGACGTGATCGTGCCGCGCGAAGGCACCTATGTCATCCGCGTGCATGCACTCGGCACGCGCGAGACGGGTGAGTATTCGCTCTCGGTCGCGCGTCAGCAGTAACGCACGGCCGGCAGCACAATCGAAGCGCCCCGTCGCGAGCTGCGACGGGGCGCTTCGTTGTTTCGCTCATGGCGAGCGTTAGTCGACCTGCAGCACCGCGAGGAAGGCTTCCTGCGGAATCTCCACCGATCCCACCTGCTTCATGCGCTTCTTGCCTTCCTTCTGCTTCTCGAGAAGCTTGCGCTTGCGGCTGATGTCGCCGCCGTAGCACTTCGCGAGCACGTCCTTTCGCAGCGCCTTCACCGTCGAGCGCGCGATGACCTTCTGGCCGAGCGCGGCCTGAATGGCGACTTCAAAGAGCTGACGCGGAATCAGGTCCTTCAGCTTGTCGGCGACCTTGCGGCCCCACTCGTACGCCTTGTCCACGTGCACAATCACGCTGAAGGCGTCAATGGGATCGCCGTTGATCATCATGTCGAGACGCTGCAAGTCGCTCTTGCGATACCCAATCAGCTCGTAATCGAGCGAGGCATAGCCGCGCGAGATGGACTTGAGCTTGTCGAAGAAGTCGAGAATGATCTCGCCGAGCGGGAACTCCCAATCGATCTCCACGCGCGCGGTGTCGATGTAGTTCATCCCCTTGTACTCGCCGCGACGATCGGTGCCAAGCGTCATGATGGGGCCGATGTACTCGGTGGGGACCATGATGCGGGCCTTCACGTACGGCTCTTCGATGTAGTCGATGTTGCCGGCCGGCGGCATGAGCGCCGGATTCTCGACAACCACATCCTCGCCGTCGGTCTTCTTGACGTGGTATTCCACGCTCGGGACCGTCGTGACGAGGTCGAGGTCGAACTCGCGCTCGAGCCGCTCCTTCACGATCTCCATGTGCAGCAGGCCGAGGAAGCCGCAGCGGAAGCCGAAGCCCAGCGCCGTCGAGGTCTCGGGGAGATAGTTGAGCGAGGCATCGTTGAGCTGCAGACGCTCGAGGGCGTCACGCAGGTCCTCGTACTGCTGCGTATCGGTCGGGAAGATGCCGGCAAAGACGAACGAACGCACCGCCTGATAACCCGGCAGCGCTTCGGTGGCCTTGTTCTCGGAGTCAAAGATCGTGTCGCCCGCGCGCGTCTCGCGCACCGACTTCACGCTCGCCACCACGTAGCCGACTTCACCTGACGTCAGTTGCTTGGCCGGCACCTGACGGAGCTGGTTGTAGCCGACTTCGAGCACTTCGTACACAGATTCCGACGCGCCGAAGGCGATCTTCATTCCCTTCTTGATGGTGCCGTCCACGACGCGCACGCTCGGAATCGCACCACGATACTTGTCGTAGTACGAGTCATAGATGAGCGCGCGCAGCTGTCCGTCGACTTGACCCTTTGGCTGCGGGACCTTCTCCACGATCTTCTCGAGCAACTCCGGAATGCCGAGTCCTTCCTTGGCGCTCACGAGCAGGATGTCCTCGGGGGCGCAGCCAATCAGATCCACCACTTCCTGACGCCGCTTCTCGGGCTCGGCGCCGGGGAGGTCGATCTTGTTGAGGATCGGGATGATCTCGAGTCCCGCGTCCATCGCGAGGAACAGGTTCGAAAGCGTCTGTGCCTGAATGCCCTGCGACGCGTCCACCACGAGAATCGCGCCTTCGCAGGCGGCGAGGGAGCGGGAGACTTCGTAGGTGAAGTCCACGTGCCCGGGGGTGTCGATCAGGTTGAGCTCGTAGGTGACGCCATCCTTGGCGTCGTACGACATGCGGACGGCGTTGAGCTTGATCGTGATGCCGCGCTCGCGCTCGAGGTCCAGGGTGTCCATCACCTGGGCCTTCATTTCACGCTTCTGGAGCATGCC
>JANLTT010000036.1:0-25482 GCA_031363115.1 Gemmatimonas sp. | reverse complement strand
GGCGACGTGTATCGTCCCGCGGCCATCGATCAGCTCGAGACCCTTGGTCGCTCGTTGGACGTGCCGGTCTACGCCGATCGCACCACCACCGATGTGGTGAAGATCGCGAAGGCCGGTTTGGAACTCGCTCGTCGTGAGCGTGACCGCGTGGTGATTATCGACACCGCCGGCCGTTTGCAGATCGACGATGAGATGATGAACGAGTTGCGCCGCGTGAAGGAGGCGGTGCAGCCCGATGAGATCTTGCTGGTGGCCGACGGCATGACGGGTCAGGATGCCGTGCGCATTGCGCAGGGTTTCGACGCGGCGCTCGGCGTCACCGGCGTGATTCTCACGAAAATGGATGGCGACGCGCGCGGTGGCGCGGCGCTCTCCATCTATGGCGTCACCAAGAAGCCGATCAAGTACATCGGTGTCGGCGAAAAGCCCGATGCCCTCGAGGAGTTCCATCCCGACCGCATGGCCGGGCGAATCCTTCAGCAGGGCGACGTGCTCACGCTGGTCGAAAAGGCGCAGACGGCGTTCGACGCCGACGAAGCCAAGCGGATGGAGAAGAAGATCAAGAAGGAGGGCATGGACCTCCAGGACTTCCTCTCCGCCATGAAGCAGATGGAAAAGCTGGGCAGCATGCAGAACATCCTGAAGATGCTCCCCGGCGTGAACTCGAAGATGTTGAAGCAGGCCAGTCAGGTCGATCCGAAGCGGATGAAGCACCTCGAGGCGATCGTGCTCTCGATGACCACCGAGGAGCGCAAGAAGCCGGAGTTGATCAACGGCACGCGGCGTGCGCGTGTGGCGAAGGGCTCAGGGCGACCGGTCAGCGAAGTGAATCGGCTCCTGGAGCAGTTCCGGGAGATGCAGAAGATGATGAAACGAATGGCAGTGAAAAGCAGATAGAGGAAGAAGGTTGAAGGATGAAAACGTTGGTGCCGTATCTTTCATCCTCCATCCTCCAACCTTCATCGGAATTGTAGGTCCCTTTGGTGCGCCCCGGAAACGCCGGCCCGCGCGATGAGCCAAAGAGCAGCACGGAACCAGTAGTTCGAAAAGGAGCACAGCATGGCCGTTCGTATCCGCCTCCGCCGTCAGGGCCGCAAGAAGTCGCCCACGTACCGTATCGTCGTGGCCGATGGCCGCGCCCCGCGCGCTGGCAAGTTCATCGAGATCCTCGGGCAGTATGCCCCCCGCACCGGCGACGAGGCCCTCCAGCTCAACGCCGAGCGCGCGAACTACTGGCTCGACAACGGCGCCCAGCCGTCCGACACGGTGCGCTCGTTGCTCCGTAAGGCCGGCGTGTTGAAGGCCCGTCACGAGACCCGTCTCGCCACGAAGCTCGCGGCGAACGCTGTCCCGGTGAAGGAGTAAGCCACACGGTGACGCTTCCCGATTGCGCGTCCGTAGGACGGGTTCGCCGTCCGCATGGCGTGCGTGGGGAGCTGGTCGTGGAGTCGTTGACCGACGAGCCGGACGCGATCCTCGCGCCCGGCCGTCGTGTTTTTCAGGGCACGCATGAGGGCGGACTTTTCGTTGATCCGCGCACGAAGGAGCCACGTGCCCTCACCGTGACCGGGCTCCGTCCCTTCAAGGACGGATTCCTCGTCACCTTCGATATCATCGGCGATCGAACCGAAGCCGAGAAGTGGAACGGGCGCTATCTGATGGTGCCCGTGGAAGAGCTCTCCGAACCCGATGCCGGCGAAGTCTTCGCGCATGAGCTCGTGGGGATGCAGATGATTGATGACGCCACCAATACGGCGCTCGGCGACGTCGTGGAGTTCTACGAACTCCCGCAGGGACTTCTGCTTGAGATACGTACGCCGACGGGCTTGGTGAGCGTGCCGTTCGTCGAGGAGTTCGTGCTCGACGTGGACCGCGAGGCGCGTGCCATCCGCGTGGCGCTCCCCGACGGTCTGTTGGAGCGCTGATGTTGCGCGTGAATCTCATCTCCATCTTCCCCGATTTTTTCACGGGGCCGCTCGGGCTGAGCATTCCGAAGCGGGCGGCGGAGGCGGGGCTTGTCACCTACAACTGCATTGACCTGCGCACCTTCACGACCGACAAGCACAAGACGGTGGACGACTCGCCCTTCGGCGGCGGCCCCGGGATGGTGATGAAGCCGCAGCCGTTCTTCGATGCGGTCGAATCGGTGGGGGCGACGGCGCCAATCGTCCTCCTCTCGCCGCGCGGCAAGGTCTTCTCGCACGCCGACGCCGAGCGTTTTGCCGGCGGGACCGAGCTGACGCTGCTTTGCGGCCACTATAAGGACGTCGACCAGCGGGTGGCCGAGCATCTCGCGACCGAGGAGATCTCGCTGGGTGATTTCGTGCTGAGCGGCGGGGAGCCGGCGGCCCTGGCCATCGTGGATGCCGTTGTGCGGCTCCTCCCGGGGGCGATGAGCGACATTGAGTCGGCTCGGACGGACTCGTTCTACGACCGGGGGCTTTCGGCCCCCAGCTACACTCGGCCGGCGGAGTATCGGGGGCACAAGGTGCCGGATGTCCTGCTCTCCGGGAATCACGCCGCGATCGAGAAGTGGCGCAAAGAGGAAGGGGAGCGGCTGACCCGGGAACGCCGCGGCGGCGGCCCTGTTTAAAGCCTGAGTCGGCCCCGAAAGTCCGGTTCCGGCTGGGTTGCACAACCCCCGCAGCCGCAGTAGCTTACAAGGCTCAACACGACCACCTCAGCGGGCCGCTCACGCGCCCGGAGAAGCATATGCATCCGTTCATCGAGACCCAGAAGGAATACCTGAAGGAAGTCCCTGCTTTCCGTGCCGGCGACACGCTCCGCGTGAACGTCAGAGTCAAGGAAGGCGAGAAGGAGCGCCTTCAGGCGTTTGAAGGCGTCTGCATCGCCCGTCAGGGCGCGGGCGTCTCTGCGACCTTCACGGTCCGCAAGATCTCGAACGGCGTGGGCGTTGAGCGTATCTTCCCGCTTCACTCCCCGATGCTCGCCGACATCAAGGTCGTGCGTCGTGGCCGCGTGCGTCGCGCGAAGCTCTTCTATCTCCGTGACGTGACCGGCAAGGCCGCGCGTATCGCCGAGAAGAAGGTGCGTCAGCCGGCCGCCGGCGAGGCGAAGGCCAAGGCCAAGGCGTAAGTCGGTTCCGTGGCTGGCGGCTGGAGCGCGATCGAGAAGTCGCTGCGCGCCGCCGGTGCGGGTACCATCGCAGGAGTTGATGAAGTCGGACGGGGCCCCCTCGCGGGCCCCGTTGTCGTTTGTGCCGTGATCATGCCGCACGACCGCCGCGCCATCAGCGGCGTCACCGACTCCAAGAAGCTGAGTGCGAGCGATCGCGAGCGACTCGCGCTGAAGATTCGCGCCGAGGCGGTGTCCGTCGCGCTCGCGGCGTCCTCGGTGCACGAGATTGCGCGCTGGAACATCTACCAGGCCACCGCGCGCGCCATGAGCCGCGCCATCGCGCGCCTAGGCGTGACTCCCGACGAAGTGCTCGTGGACGGCAAGCCAATCAAGTCGCTGGCGGTGCGCCACCACGCGATTGTGGGGGGCGATGCGACTTGCTACACGATTGCGTGCGCGAGCATTGTGGCCAAGGTCGTCCGTGACCGCCTGATGACGCAACTCGCCGCACGGTATGCCGACTACGCCTGGCAGTCGAATGCCGGCTACGGCACCCCCGCCCACATCGCGGCGCTCCGCGAGCGTGGACTCACGCCGCATCACCGGGTGAGCTTCTGCCGCACGGCGCTCGGCGGGCAGCTGGAACTCTAGATGCGCGGCCTCCCGCCCCGACGAAGGGCCCCACGGCTCGCGCCGCCGCCAATGTGCGGTATCTTGAGAACGTCGGACCCCCCTCACCCCGCCCCACGTGCACGAGACCGCCTTCGCGAGTACGACGGACCCCGTCTCGCAACTCATCGTCGCGGCGCTCTTGATTGCGCTGTTCGGCACCTTGGTCATCGAAGCGGCGCACCGCGTGCTCGTTGTGCTGTGCGCGGTCGCGCTGCTCTGGGCCATCACCTATCTGACCCCGTATCACCTGTTGCCGTTGGAATCGGCGGCGCAGGCAATCGACCTCAACGTCCTGTTGTTGCTCGCCGCGATGATGGCGCTCGTGGGGGTACTGAAGGAAACGGGCGTCTTCGGGTGGGCGGTGGAGCGATTGCTTGAACGCTTCGGTCACGATCCCGCGCGCGCGATGGCCGTGCTCTGGTGGTTCACCGCATTTGCCTCCGCGTTTCTCGACAACGTGACGACGGTGATTTTCGTGGCGCCGATTGCGCTCGCCTCTGCGCGTCGGGTCGGGGCACCGATTTCCATGGTGATTCTGCCGGTGGTGATGGCGGCGAACATCGGCGGGACGGCGACGCTGATTGGCGATCCGCCGAACATCATGATTGGCTCCGGGGCGGGCTTGACCTTCATGGACTTTCTTGAAGAGCTCGCACTGCCCACGATGGTGATGATGACGGGGCTGCACGTGTGGGGGGTGGGGCGACTGCGGAAGGCGATGGGACCGCGTGCCAAGCTTCCGGTGCAGGCCGATGAGCCCGGACGCGGGCCGGAGATTACCGATCCGGGCATGCTCCGCTGGATGACAGGCATTTGTGTGCTCGTGCTCGTCGGCTTCGTGACGCATGGCTTCACTGGCATGCCGACGGCGGTCCCGGCGATGATTGGCGCGACGGTGGCGCTCATCGTGCAAGACGTGCGCTATCTGCGCGCCAATCGACCCACGCACGAAGAGCGCCGGCACGGCATCCTCCATGTGCTGGAGAAGGAAGTGGAGTGGCCAACGCTGAGCTTCTTTGCGCTGCTCTTCATTCTTGTGGGTGCCGCCGTCGCCACTGGACTCACGGCGCGGCTTGCAGGCTATCTGGAAAGCGCCATCCTCGCGGGGCAATCGAGCTTTGGCTTGAGCGATGCGGGCACGCTGCTCTTTGCGGCGCTTCTTGTGGCGTGGGTCTCCGCGGTATTGTCGGCCTTCATGGACAACATTCCCTTCGTGGCCGTGAGCATTCCGATCATCGGCGCACTCATTCCGCAGTTGCCGGGTGAGAGCCAGGTACTTTGGTGGGCGCTCTCGCTGGGAGCCTGCCTGGGCGGCAATGCCACGCCCATTGGAGCCTCGGCCAATGTCACGACGCTTGGCCTCGCGGAGCGTGAGGGCGTGCGGATCTCGTTCGCGGAATTCATGCGCACCGGCGTGCCGGTGGCCGTGTTCACGCTCGTGGTGTCGTCCGTCTATCTCGCGGGCTACGTGATGCTCGGCGCTCATCGCGTTCCGTTCGCGATGGCGGGGCTGCTGGCGCTCGGCGCGCTCCTTGTCTGGCGGTCGGAGCGCGCGTGAGTGAAGCGTCCCCTGCGGTGATCGTTGCAGGACCGCGGGGCGAGGTGGTGCCGATTGTCGTGGAGTCGCCGCACAGCGGGATGGAGTTTCCGGCAGACTTTCGGCCCGCCGCGTCGTTCGCGGCAATTCAGACGACGTGGGATGCGTTTGTGGAAGAACTCTGGAGCGACGCGCCGGAAGCCGGTGCCACGTTGCTCTCCGCGACCTTCCCGCGCGCCTACGTGGATGTGAACCGCGCTGAGGATGACATCGACGAGACACTGCTTGGCGAGCCCTGGCCCGTCGCGCTCACGCCCACGGACTACACAAAGCGCGGCATGGGATTGATCAGGCGCAACGCACTCCCGTACGTCCCGATGTACGATCGGGCGCTCACGGTCGCCGAGGTGCAGGGGCGTATCGCGTCGTACTATCGGCCGTATCGCGACGCACTGCGTCGCGAACTCAACGCGGCGCATGCGCGGAGCGGCGTCGTGTTTCACGTGGACTGCCACTCCATGAAGTCACGTGGCAACGCCATGAATGTGGACAATGGCGCCGCCCGTCCCGATCTCGTAATCAGCGATCGACACGGGACGACGGCGGATCCCGCGCACACGACGTGGGCCTGCGACTGGTTTCGCGCGCGTGGCTACTCCGTGCAGATGAACGAGCCGTATCAGGGGGGCGATCTCGTGCGCACCTTTGGCAATCCGCGCGAGGGGCGCCACAGCATGCAGATTGAGATCAATCGCGCCCGCTACATGGATGAGGCCGCGTTTGCGCGCTCTGCCGAGTTTGCTGCGATGCGCGAGAGTTGCGCCGCCTTCGTGCGCGCGCTGGCGGATAGTGCGCGCGGAGTGGCCCGATGAGTGGACCTGTGAGTGGCGAGAGGACGGAGCGACGCACCTGGCTGCTGCGCGCCCTTGATGCCGTCGAGCGCGGCGGCAATCGCTTGCCGCACCCGGCCACGCTGTTCGTGGTGCTCTCGCTCCTCGTGGTGGTACTCTCGTGGGCGCTCTCGACTGCTGGCGTCACGGTCCAGCATCCCACCACCGGTGAGGCGATTGGCGCCACCAACCTGCTCTCGGTTGCCGGTCTGCAGCGCATCGTCCTTGGGTTGCTCCCCAACTTCATGAACTTCGGGCCCTTCGGGCCGGTGCTGGTCTGCCTGCTTGGACTGTCGGTGGCGGAGCACGCAGGATTTCTTGGCGCCATCGTGCGCGTCGTGGTGGGTGCGACGCCACCGCGGTTGTTGACGCTGGTCATTGTGTTTGTCGGCGCGACGTCGCACACGGCGGGGGACGTGGGCTATGTGTTACTTCTGCCGATGGCCGCGGCACTGTTTCATTCGGTGGGACGGCATCCGCTGGCCGGCCTCGCGGCGGCGTTCTCCGGTGTCTCCGGTGGATTCGCCGCGAACATTCTTCTCTCGCCTAACGACGTCACCATTGCCGGCATCACGCAAGATGCCGCGCGCATTCTTGAGCCGGGGTACGTCGTCACGCCGATGGCGAGCTACTACTTTCTCGCGGCCTCGGTCTTTCTGGTCACGCTGACAGGGACCCTCGTCACCGAAAAAGTCGTGGAGCCTCGCCTCGGGCAGTACACCGGCGATGCGGTGCCAGAGAAGTCGGAGCCGCTCACGGGGCGCGAACGCTCCGGCCTGCGCTGGGCCTTCGCCAGTCTGGCCCTTCTCGCCGCGTTCGTGCTCTGGGGACTCGTCCCCGCCGACGGCTTTCTCAACGACGCGAAGGCCCCTGGATTTCTTGGCTCGTTCTTTCTGCGCGGACTGGTCTTCTGGATTTTCGTCTTTGGC
Organism: Gemmatimonas sp.; assembly: GCA_031363115.1. Taxonomy (GTDB): domain Bacteria; phylum Gemmatimonadota; class Gemmatimonadetes; order Gemmatimonadales; family Gemmatimonadaceae; genus Pseudogemmatithrix. The sequence goes on along the minus strand of JANLTT010000036.1, from coordinate 18,376 downwards.
TTGGTGCCCGGCGTCGTGTACGGCATCGTCGCCGGGACAATCACGAGCGATCGCGACATCTACAAGGGGATGACCAAGAACATGGAGGTGGTCGCGGGCTACGTGGTGGTGGTGTTCTTCATCGCGCAGTTCGTGAACATCTTCTCTTGGAGCGATGTGGGCGTGCTGATCGCCGTGAAGGGGGCCGCCGTGCTTCAGGCGATGCAGTTGGGAGTGATTCCGCTCATGCTGCTGCTCGTGTTGCTCACGGCAACCATTGACCTCTTCATGGGCTCCGCCTCGGCGAAATGGGCCATGCTCGGCACCGTCATGGTGCCGATGTTCATGCTCTTGGGCTACTCCCCCGAATTAACGCAGACGGCCTATCGTGTTGGCGACAGCCTGACCAATATCATCACGCCGCTCTCCGCAAATTTCCCCCTCGTGCTACTGTTCTTTCAGCGGTACAATCCGAAAGCCGGCATTGGCACGCTCTCGGCGACCATGCTGCCGTACACTGTGGCCAACATGTTCGCGTGGAGCCTGATGCTGGTGATCTGGGTCTGGTTGCGCCTGCCGACCGGACCTGGGGCGGCGTTGTTCCTTACGCACTGAACAGGGCGGAGTCGAGATGCAGGCGGTGATGCGTCGTATGATGCGAATCGGAATCAGCTTGTGCGCGATGCTGTCGCTGCTCATCGCACGCGATGCCGCGGCGCAGGCGGTGTTCTCGGAGACCCGGGCGCGCGCGCTGCCGCGCAACGAGTTCGCCTTCGGGATTGATCAATGGCAGTACGCTCCCGACTCCGGTGATCCCTCCGGCGGATCGACGCGATGGGGTCTCGTGCTCGTGAGTCGCGGGAGCCTCCTCGGGCAGTGGAATCTCGGGGAGCAGGAGGGCGCGCTGCGCCTCGGCGATTACCTCGAGACCGGCGTCGGTTTCTATGGCGCGACCGGCACTGGGTCGCTGCGGCAATCGCCCGTCCTTCGGCTGCCGATGCACTATGGGCTGCAACTGGGCAAACTGACCGCCGGCGGCACCCAACTCGTCGGGCGTGCTGGATACGCCGCCGGTCTCAGCGCCACCGCGTACGCCGGACCATTCATTGGGGCCCGTGTGAAGCACCGTGCCGTTGGAGTGGAGTCGAGCTACATCATGGACTCCGAGGGCTCCAACGCGTCGGTCCTGCTGCGGTGGTATCCACGCACGAGCATGGGGATCTTCAATGTGGCGCTGCGCTACGAGCGGCAGCGATACGAACCCACCGGTGCATTCTCGCTCACGAAGGGTGCGTCAGAGCGCTCGCTCATGCTCCTCTTTAGCGGCGAGCGCTGACGCCGCCCGGCGGGTTCCTCTGACGGCGCGTACAGGAATCCACCGCGAACGATTCCGCGATTCCTGACAGCGGTTCCCTGATGTGGGAGCCTACCTTGGACACCAGACCGTTCAAGGAGCAGTCGCCGTGTCTACCGCCGTAACGTTCAAGACGCTCGACGCCAACGAAGCCGTAGCCTCGGTGGCGTATCGCCTCAGCGAAGTCATCGCCATCTATCCCATCACGCCAGCCTCGGCGATGGGCGAGTACGCCGATGCCTGGTCCGCCGACGACAAGCCGAATCTCTGGGGCCGCGTGCCCGACGTGGCCCAGATGCAATCGGAGGGCGGGGCCGCCGGTGCGGTGCATGGCGCCCTCATGACTGGAGCGATGACGACGACCTTCACGGCGTCGCAGGGCTTGCTCCTGATGCTCCCGAATCTCTTCAAGATTGCCGGTGAGCTCACTCCCTTCGTGCTGCACGTGGCCGCGCGCACGTTGGCCACCCACGCGCTTTCCATCTTCGGAGATCACTCCGATGTGATGGCGGCACGAATGACGGGGATGGCACTTCTCGCGTCAGGCAACGCCCAGGAAGCGCAGGATCTCGCGGCGATTGCCCATGCGGTGACGCTGCGCGCCCGCATTCCCGTGCTGCACTTCTTCGATGGCTTCCGCACCTCGCACGAGATCACGAAGGTCGCAAAGCTCAACGACGACATCCTCAGGGCTCTGATCAACGCCGAGGCGCTGCGGGCTTTCCGCCAGCGCGCCCTTGATCCCGACGCGCCGACGATTCGCGGCACAGCGCAGAATCCCGACACCTGGTTCCAGGGACGAGAGGCGGCTGAGCCGTTCTATGCCGCCTTCCCGGGGCTGCTCGACGAGACGATGGAACAGTTCGCCGCGCTCACCGGGCGTCGCTATCGGCCCTTTGAGTATGTGGGGCATCCGGAGGCCGAGCGCGTCATCATCATGATGGGCTCCGGCGCGGAGTGCGCGCACGAGACCGTCGAGCATCTATTAAAGTCGGGGGAGCGGGTGGGCGTCGTGAAGGTGCGGCTCTTCCGTCCCTTCTCCGTGTCGCACCTCCTCGCGGTGCTCCCGAGCTCGGCGCGGGCGATTGCGGTGCTGGATCGCACCAAGGAGCCCGGCTCGTCGGGAGAGCCGCTGTTGCAGGAGATCACCTCGGCACTCGTCGAGGCGGTCGCGCAGGGCGCGCGCGCGTCGCTGCCGCGGCTGATTGGCGGGCGGTACGGACTGTCGTCGAAGGAGTTCACGCCGGCGATGGTGCAGAGTGTCTTTGCGGAACTCGCGAAGGGATCACCCAAGTCGCGATTCACCGTCGGCATTCGCGATGATGTCTCGCACTCCTCGCTCGCGGTGGATGCGGACTACGACATTGAGGCCGCTGATGTCCGCCGCGCCGTCTTCTACGGACTCGGCTCCGATGGCACCGTGTCGGCCAACAAGGCGACGATCAAGATCATCGGTGAGGAGACGCCGGGGTACGCGCAGGGGCACTTTGAGTACGACTCGCGCAAGTCGGGGTCGACTACCATCTCGTATTTGCGCTTTGGGCCGCGCCCCATTCGTTCAACGTATCGCGTGACGCGGGCGCAGTTCGTCGCTGTGCATGACCCGGAGTTCCTCGAGCGGCGTGATGTCTTTGCGCCGGCGATGCCGGGCGCAACGGTTCTCGTGAACACCGCGGTGGCGCCGGAGAAGTTCTTTGACTCGCTCACGCAGGATCTGCAGCAGGAGCTCGTGAGCAAGCGCTGTCGCGTCTACGTGATTGATGCCAACGGGGTCTCGGAGCGCGCAGGACTCGGGCGGCGCATCAATACCGTGATGCAGATCTGCTTCTTCGCGCTCTCGGACGTCTTGCCGCTGGACGAGGCGATGGGGCATATCCGCGCGAGCATCGAAGCCACGTACGGCCGCCGTGGCACGGAGGTCGTGCGGCGCAACGTGGTGGCGTTGGAGTCGGCGCTCGAGCAGATGCGCGAGGTCACGGTGCCCGACGCCGTCACGACCACGCGGCAGCGCCCGCGCACGGTGGCGGCGGATGCGCCGGACTTCGTGCAGCGCGTCACGCGTGTGCTCATCGACGGCAATGGCGATCTCCTCCCGGTGAGCGCCTTCCCGCCGGATGGCACCTGGCCGACGGGCACGAGCCGCTTCGAGAAGCGCGCGATTGCCCAGGAGATTCCCATTTGGCAGCCCGATCTCTGCGTGCAGTGCGACTTCTGTTCGATGATCTGTCCGCACGCGGCAATTCAGACGCGGGTCTTCTCGCCGGATGTTCTGACGGGAGCACCAGCCGGCTTCCGCTCAGTCGAGCAGGATGTAGACCCGTCACTCGCGGGGATGCGCTTCACGGTGCAGGTCGCCCCTGAGGACTGCACCGGCTGCGGCCTGTGCATCGAAGTCTGCCCCGCGAAGGACCGCAAGAACCCGAAGCGAAAGGCGCTGATGTCGGAGCCGTTGGTGGCGCACCGTGAGGTCGAGTGCGATGCCTTTGCCTTCTTCGAGACGATTCCGTCAGCGCCGCTCGAGGCCGTGGCGATGGACAAGCGCACCGCGCCGCTTAAGCTGCCGCTCTTCGAGTTCTCCGGTGCCTGCGCGGGGTGCGGCGAGACACCGTATCTCCGGTTGCTCACGCAGTTGTACGGCGACCGTCTCGTGATGGCCAACGCGACTGGGTGCTCTTCCATTTACGGAGGCAATCTCCCGACGACGCCGTATACCACAAATGCCGAAGGCCGCGGACCAGCCTGGGCGAACTCGCTCTTTGAGGACAACGCCGAGTTTGGGTTCGGGATGCGCCTCTCACTCGATGTGCAGGCAGCGCACGCGCGCGCCCTGCTCACCGCGATGGCGTCGAGTCTGCCTGGCGTCTTGGTCGAAGGATTGCTTTCGGCGCAGGGCGATGATCGTTGGATCATGGAGCAGCGAGCTCGCGTGGCCTCACTTGAGCAGCTGTTGGCGAACAGCGACAGCGAGGAGGCTCGCGCGCTGCGGGATCTCGCCAAGCATCTCGTGCCGCGTAGCCTGTGGATTATCGGCGGCGATGGTTGGGCGTACGACATCGGCTTCGGCGGGCTCGACCACGTGCTGGCATCGCATCGCAATGTGAATGTGCTGGTGCTCGACACCGAGGTGTATTCCAACACCGGTGGGCAGGCGAGCAAGGCGACGCCACTCGGCGCCGCGGCCAAGTTCGCCACGGCGGGCAAGAGTTCGCGCAAGAAGGATCTCGGATTGCTCGCGATGAGCTACGGGCATGTATACGTCGCCTCGGTGGCCATGCAGTCACGCAGCCAGCATACCGTTGAAGTGATGTTGGAAGCGGAGAGGCATCAAGGCCCGTCGCTGATTATTGCGCACAGCCCGTGCATTGCGCACGGCTACGATCTGGTGAAGTCGCCGGCGCAGCAGAAACGCGCGGTGGACAGCGGGATGTGGCCGCTCTATCGCTACGATCCCTCTCGCGTGGATCGTGATGAAGCACCGCTGGTGCTGGATTCGCCGGCGCCGAAGATTGACGTCTCGAAGTACATGGAGCAGGAGTCGCGCTTCCGGATGGTCGAACTCCGCTCGCCTGAGCGCTACGTCGAACTGATGGAAGCGGCGCGCGATGGCGTGAAGCAGCGACGCGCGCTGTACGAACAGATGGCCAAGGTCCACCTCCCGCCGGAGCATCACCATGCCTGAGCTCACGACCAAATGGCTCGGCCTCGAGCTGCGCAGTCCCATCATCCTTGGCGCGAGCCCGCTGACGCATGACGCCGAGGCGGTGGCGAAGGCGGTGGACGCGGGCGCCGGCGCCGTGGTGATGTACTCGCTCTTCGAGGAACAGGTGGTCGCCGAGCAGATGGCGGCGCACCACTTCATGGATGCGCGCACGGATGTGGATGCGGAGGCGCGCACCTTCCTGCCGGACGTGGATGTGTTCTCGATGGGAGCAGAGCCGTATCTGCGGCAGCTCGAGAAGATTCGTAATCGCGTGAAGGTGCCGGTCGTGGCCTCGCTCAACGGCACGACGCCGGGAGGCTGGACCGAGTATGCGATGGCTTGCGAGGCGCGCGGCGCGGATGCGATTGAACTGAATCTCTATGACGTGTTCACGTCGGCGGAGGAGAGTGCCGTCGAGGTTGAGGCGCGGCAGCTCGGGGTGGTGAACAGCGTCGTGGAGTCGGTTGGCATTCCGGTGACGGTGAAGATCAGCCCGTTCTACACATCGGTGCCGTCGTTCGTGCAGCGGGTGCAGGCGGCCGGGGCGACGGGGGTCACGCTGTTCAACCGGTTCTATCAGCCCGATGTGGACCTCGAGAACCTCGGCCTAGATCGGCGGTTGATGCTGAGCACGCCGGCCGAACTGCCGCTGCGGCTCCATGCGTTGGCCATCCTCGCGCCCGTCACGCGGCTCGACCTGGCCTGCACGGGAGGGGTGCACACGGGGTTCGATGCCGCGAAGGCGTTGCTGTGCGGTGCGGACGTGGTGCAAGTGACGTCGGCGCTGTTGCAGCGCGGTCCGGGCTATGTGGGGATGATGGTCGCAGAGCTGACCGCCTGGCTGGGGGAGAAGGGGTACGTCTCCAGTGACGAGGCGCGTGGTGTTTTGGCGCTGGAGAGCATGCCGGACGCGCATATGTGGGCGCGGCTGAACTACATCCGGGTGTTGGAGGGGTGGTCGGCGCGGTAAGGCGAATCGCGTGGCATGGCTGGACCATACGGGGCCGGTGAGGGATTAGATTTCTCGCGTCCCGTGGCCTCCGGCTGCGGGACGCGACCCGGTAGCTCAGTCGGTAGAGCATCGGACTTTTAATCCGCAGGTCGTGGGTTCGATCCCCACCCGGGTCACTTCCCCTGCCCCTGTTCGCCGAGGGGGCAGGGGTACTTACTTCAGGCGTATGCTCCGGCTCCCCGCACTCGCGCAGTCGCACCAACTCTCGGCACTGTCGCGATGAACACGGATGTGGTCACGGCGCAGGGCGTTCGTGCGGTCACCTTTGGGTTGATCGTGAATGCCTCGCTCGCCGGCGCGAAGCTTGTGGCGGGCATCGTCGGGAATTCCTACGCGCTGGTTGCCGACGCCGTGGAGTCCACCGCCGACATCTTTGCGTCGTTGGTTGTGCTGGCGGGGCTGCGGATCGCCTCGCGCGAGCCGAACGAGTCGTACCCGTTCGGGTACGGACGTGCCGAATCACTCGCTGGCGCGGTCGTGGCGCTGATGCTGCTCGCGGCGGCTGTCGGCATCGCCGTGGAGTCGGCGCGAGAGATTCGCACCCCGCACCACACACCGGCGCCGTGGACGCTGCTGGTGCTGGTGCTCGTCATCGTGGTGAAATGGTATTCTTCGCGGCGAGTGCAGCTCGCGGGGGCCGCGATTGGCTCCACGGCCGTGCAGTCGGATGCGGCGCATCACCTCAGCGATGCCATCACCTCCGCGGCCGCCTTCGTCGGCATCACCGTGGCGCTGCTTGGCGGGCCAGGTTGGGAGGAAGCGGACGATTGGGCGGCACTCTTCGCCTCGGGCATCATTGTCTTCAATGGGTTGCGGATGCTGCGCCCCGCGATTGCGGATCTCATGGACCGCAACCCCGGCGATGCGGTCGTCACCAATGTGCGACGCATCGCCGCGGCGGTCCCGGGTGTACTCGCGATTGAAAAGACGGTCGTGCGCAAGACCGGGCTCAAGCACTACATCGAGATTCACGTGCAGTCAGACGGCACTGCCACGCTGGACCGCGCGCACGCGATTGGCGGGCATGTGAAGGCCATGCTGAAGGAGCAGCTCCCGGGCACGGCGGGGGTGATTGTCCATATGGAGCCCTACGACGGTGACGCGACCGGCTAGGCGCGCCACAACTACCTAGGTTGCACCCGACCTCAGGTGCTGGCGGTCGGAACTCGCGGAAGCCCGCGCTGATTAGTTTCCTCACGATGCCTCGCCTCCGCACTTCCCTCCGTCTTGCCGCCGCGCTTCTCGCGTGGGTGGGGATGTTGGCGTTGCCGCTGCGGACCTTGGCGGCCTGTCCGATGATTGAGGCGGGGGACGGCGGGACGGTGATGCATCATGCGGCGCCCGTGACGGATACGGACGAGCACGCCGGGCACGACATGACGGGGATGCAGGGTGAGACGCAGGGTGAGACGCAGGGCGAGAAGCCCGAGGCGCCTGTGTCGCCAGATGCTCCCGCGCACGAAACCTGCCCTGACCTCGCGCACTGCGCCGTGGCGGCGGTTCCGACGGCCCTCGCGCCGGTTGCCGCCCCTGTGATGCCAGTCGGTGCACTCCGCGTCGCCGCGGTGACCGCGCCGCTGAGCGTTGGGCGCGCCCTCGAGCCCCCTCCGCCGAAGGCCTGATCATCCACGCACCGGCCTGCTGCCGGTGCGCGCCGAGCCGTTCGCGTGCGCGCTGCATTTCGGCAGCGACGTTCGCGCGCTCTGACTTTACTGGATGATTCCATGCGTTTTTTTGCCTTCGCCGTCGTCGGGCTGCTCGTCTCGAGCGCCGCCGAGGCCCAGACTGACTTCTACAACACCGACCGCGGGCGCCCACTGGCCGTGGAGGACGCCGTCGTGATTGAGCGTCGCGCGATCGAATTGCAGGCGGTGCCGCTGCGCCTGGAGCGCACGGGGGCGGGACTCAGCGCGTGGGGCATCGCCCCGGAGATCGCATTTGGCTTCCTGCCGCGCACGCAGATTGAGTTCTCGGTGCCGATCCGCATGATGGACCGCGGCCTGCTCGCGGGGCAGACTGCTGGTGCGGCTGGCGTCGAGGTTGAGCTGTTGCACCAACTGAACACGGAGACCACGCTCCTCCCCTCGTTCGCGATTGGAGCCGGCGCACATCTCCCAGCTGGCCCATTTGGCCCGGCGCGCACGCTGGCCACGGTGCGCGGTCTCGCCACGCGGACGCTGCCGTGGGGTCGCGCGCATATCAACGCGGCCTTCACTCCCGGCGAGGCACTCGCGCCGACGGACAATGGTGCGGACGAGCCACGCTGGTTTGCCGGCGTCGCGCTCGATCACACCTTCCCGCTGCATCAGACGCTCATTGGGCTCGATCTCACGGCGCAGGAGTCGCTGCTGGATGACGGCGTGGTGGAATGGCGCACGGGGCTCGGCTTGCGTCGCCAAGTATCGTCGCGGCTCGCGATGGATGCCGGGGTGTTCCGTCGCATCACGCCGGGGCTGCCGGGATGGGGCTTCACCGTGGGCGGTGCGTACGCCTTCGCGCGCCCGCTGCGGTCGGCACCCGCACCGCGCGGCGTGCAGGTGCGCCCCACCGGCTCGCAGTGGAGCACGGTGTACGAACAGTTCTATCTGCAGGCGCCGCACAACTTCGTGTTTCGCCGGACGTATCAGGCCGCCGATCGCCTCTTCAATGCCTTCGACTACGGCCACGCGATTCTCTACGAAGTGCTGCTCACGCAGCGCGATGCCGCGGTCGAACGGCTGGAGTCGCGCGAGTATGCCAAGCTCACCGAACGCATTCTGAACGCGCCGCCGCGTCTCCCCGCGCCGGAAGACGCCATCGAGCCGATGTATGCGCGTCTCGCCCCGGAAGCGAAGACGATGTTCGAGTGGGCGCACCTGTTGCATCGCCAGGCGTACGATGTGCTCTCCGACGAACGACTCAGCCAGGAAGAGAAGGACCGCGAGATGGCGCTGCTCGAGCAGTACTACTTCTCGCGCCGTGACTTGGCCTTCAGCCGCCATCCGAAGACGATGGCACTGATGCAGGAGCAGCCGTACTCGCTCGCCTTCCGAAAGGACTTCCCGAAGTTCAACGGATTGATTTGGGCCTACCACTGGCTGCAAGTCGGGCTCTACGAACCGCTGATGGTCGGCGCGACTGCCACCGAGCGGCAGGCCGGGGTCGCGGCGACCATCGCGCGTTTCCGTCAGATGACGGTCGATGGCCCGAACAACTACCCGGTCGTGATGCCGATGACGGGCGCCATCGCGCCGGAGTTCGCCAAGCGCTATCCGACCATCGCCATTGTCTTCGACAACCTCCACTCGATGCACGATGTCGTGTCGGATATCCTCGCCAACCCGGAAGTCCCGATGGACCGGAAGCGCGCGGAGATTCTCAAGGCGGCGTCCACCTATCGCGATGACACCACCGAGGTGATGACCGTTGTCGGCTGGCGGAGAATGACCGCGATGATGGGCATTCAGAACCAGGGTGGACCCGCCGTCGGCTTCCTCCCGGCGTTGCCCACGCCGACTGTGCCGCGTGGGTTCGTCATGCGGCACGACAAGGACGGGAATCCCATCGGAGAGCACGATCACCACTGAGGAATCGAACTTTCCGTGCATGTAGGGGATTCCCCTAGCGATTTCCAGTGTCGTCCTTATAGTAGGAAGGGAGCCACGGGGGCACTCTTCCTACTATGAGCGACGACCTTATTCGCGTGATTCTCGCCGACGACCACAGCGTCGTCCGTGCCGGCCTCAAGGCCGTGCTCGGCGCCGCCAAGGATATGCACGTCGTGGGAGAAGCCTCCAGCGGCCCTGAGGCAGTGGCGCTGGCGGAACGCCTGAAGCCTCATGTGGTGGTCATGGATCTCTCGATCGGCGAAGTGGATGGTGGTCAGGCCACCAAAATGCTGATTGAAAAGGGCATCCCCTCGCGCGTGCTTATCCTGACGATGCATCCGGAGGAGGAGTTCCTCGTCCCGATGCTCGAGCTGGGGGCGAGCGGATTCCTCCCAAAGACCGCGCCGGATCGCGAGTTGCTGGAGGCGGTGCGAACCGTTGCGCGAGGCGAGATTTACGTCCGCGCCGAGGCCGCTCGGATCCTCGCGAAGGGTTACCAGCGCAAGGATCCGATGCATGAGGATCGTACTCGCTACGAAAAGCTCACCGAGCGGGAGCGCGATGTACTCCGGCTGACGGCGCAGGGCTACAGCGCACCGGAGATTGGCGAGCGGCTCTTCATTTCGCCCAAAACGGTGGACACCTACAAGCAGCGCATTCAGGACAAGCTCGGGCTCAGCCATCGTCACGAGTACGTCCAATTCGCGCTTCGCCTCGGATTGCTCCAGGCCACGGTATAAGGGGCAGGGTGTAAGAGGCACTGTGTAGGGGGGTGTTCTCGGACTCCCCCCGCGCCCTGCGCGGACCCATATTGGGCGCGTGTTCAGCACTCGGTCAAAACTCCGGTACATCGTCATCGCGGGCGTGCTCGCGCTCCTCCTCGTGGGGAGCGTGGCATTCAACGCGACGAGTCGTGCCGCGGACGGCGGTGCGGACGATGCCGCCTTGCGCGTCGCGCAGGCGTTCGTGGTCATCCTCATCATTCTCGCGGTCGTGCTCTCATGGTTTGCCTACGCGAGTTTGCACGACGACCTCATACGCCGCGAGGAGGCGGAAGACGCCCTGCGCGCCTCCGAGGCCAAGTTCTCGGGAATTCTTGAGATTGCCGCGGACGCCGTCATCTCGGTGAACGATCGGCAGCAGATCCTCCATTACAACCACGGGGCGGAGCGCATCTTTGGCTGGAATGCCAACGAGATGCTGGGGCGTGAGCTCTCCTTCCTCCTGCCGGCTCGGCATCGCGCGACGCACACCGCGCATGTGCACGGCTTTGGCGGTGCGCCAGAGACGGCGCGGCAGATGGGCCAGCGGCGCCGCATCACCGGATTGCGTCGCGATGGGACGGAGTTTCCAGCCGAGGCGTCCATCTCCAAGCTCGCGCTGGGAAGCGGCGACCGCGTCTACACCGTGGTGCTTCGTGATGTCTCCGAGCGCAAGCGCGCCGAGGAGATGCAGTCGCTGCTCACGCATGCCGTGGCCGTGCTCGGGGAAACACTTGAGGTCTCGGCGACGGAAGAGTGCATCGTGCAGCTCCCGCTCGAATGGCTGGGCGATGGCGCCATTCTCGATGTCGTGACGGGTGGAACGTTTCTGCGCCGCGTCCCCTCGCGCCCCGCGGACCCCGGTTTGGCGGCGGCGATCGCGCGGATTGCCGAGCGTCCGCTGGACCTCGACTCGCCGTCGCGCGTGGTGGACGTGATGCGCACGATGAAGGCGGAGCTGGTACCCGAGGTGAACGACGAGTGGCTGGAGGCGCACACGGCCGATGCCACGGAGCTGGAGCGGATGCGCGCGCTCGGCATGCGGAGTCTGTTGCTGCTCCCCCTCGTCGCGCGTGACCATGTCCTCGGCGTGCTCAAGATCTTTCGTACTGTCGATCCCCGTCCGTTCACGGAGTCGGAGCTGCAGAGCGCCGAAGAACTCGCGTTGCGTGCGGCCTTCGCGCTCGACAACGCGCGCCTCTATGAAACGGCGCAGCAGGCGACGATTGCGCGCGATCATGCGCTGGGCGTCGTCTCGCATGACCTGCGCAATCCGATCTCGGCAATTGGCATGTGCGCGCGCGCACTCCTCGCCAGCACCGATGCAGAGGACACGGAGAAACGCGGGCTGGTGACGACCATTGTGGACTCCACCGAACTCACGCAGCGGATGATTCGCGATTTGCTCGATGTCGCGAGCATCGAGGTCGGGCGGCTTGCGGTCGAGCGTCGCCAGGTGAATGCGGGGACCGTGCTGGAACGGGCGGCTGGTCTCTTTGAGCGTGATGCGGCAGAGCGCGGTGTCGCGCTCCGACTGGACCGGCCCACCGAGCTACTGCGCGTGACGGGCGATGAAGAGCGCTTGGTGCAGGTGCTCGCCAATCTGCTCGGCAATGCGCTGCGCTTCACCGAGCGCGGTGGCCAGGTGACGCTTGGCGGGCGCCGGAACGGGAATGAGATTGAGATTCATGTGCGCGACAATGGCGCCGGCATTCCGACGAGCGAACTCGGTCGCATTTTCGATCGGTACTGGACGGTCCGTCGCAACGCGCCGAAGGGCGGCACTGGCCTCGGCTTGGCGATTGCGCGCGGCATTGTCGAAGCGCACGGCGGCCGTCTCTGGGCGGAGAGCACGCAAGGCGTCGGCAGCACCTTCCGCTTTACCGTCCCCGTCGGCTGAGCACTTCGCGATAGCTGGCGTCGAGTCGGTCCATCTCGTGTTCCCAGGTGCGTTGCTCAACCGTGCGGCGCGCCCCGTCGCGCAGCTTCTGTTGTAGGTCGCGATCGGCGACGAGTCGGAGCATGGCATCGGCGCAGGCGCGCACGTTCATCGCCTCGTAGGCGAGCCCGTTGTGTTCGTGACGGAGATGGTCGGCAACACCACCAGCGGGCGCGGCAATCACGGGGATTCCCGCGGCCATCGCTTCGAGCACGACGAGACCGAGCGTTTCCGTGGTACTGGCAAAGAGGAAGCCATCGGCACTCGCGTAGAGTGAGGGTAGCTCGCGCTGTCGATCAAGATTGCCGAGGAAGGTGACCGAACGCGGCGCCCGTTCCTTGAGCGAGGGGAGGCTCGGTCCCGCACCGGCCACGACGAACTTCACGGCATCGGCCCCCAACTGCGCCTCGACGAGGCCAAACGCCTCGAGGAGCACCTCGACACCCTTTTCCGGTGCCAAACGACCGACATGCACAAAGGTGAAGGCGTTGCCCAGCGTCAGCCGCTGACGAAGGGCGAGCGAACGCTTGCTCGGATGAAAGAGCACATCGTCCACGCCGCGTCCCCAGACCTCAACATCCGTGAGGCCGAGCGCGAGCAAGTCCCCGCGCGAGGGAGCCGACGGGGTAAAGATGCGCTCGGCCTTCGCGTGGAATCGCTTGATCCACTGCGTGACGGGACCGCGCATGAAGGGGACGCCATATGACTCCGTGTACTTCGCGAAGTCGGTGTGATACGAGGTCGTGGCGGGAATGCCGGCGTCGCGGGCCGCGTGGACGCCCATGCGCCCAATCATGAACTCCGTTGCGCTGTGCACGATGTCCGGCTTGAAGCGCGCGATGACCGCGCGCACGGTGCGGCGCGCGGGGGCGGCGAGCCGGATGTCGGAATATCCGGGGAGGGGAATGGACGCGATCGGCGTGACGCCGTCGTCCGACATGCTGCGCTCGAAGATGCGCGGGATATCCGAGGGATATCGTGGCGCGATGACCTCGACCTCCCAGCCGCGCGCGCGGAGTCCGGTGACGGAGAGCGCGGTCACGACGCTGACGCCGTTGACCTGCGGGGGATAGGTGTCGGTGCAGAAGAGGATGCGCATGAAGCATGGACGTAGTGGCGTCTTCGTCACCGATGTGTGACGGCGAGGTCACGCTTTGCGTAAGGAATGCCGTGTTGCGCGGGCCTCTCCGTGACATGTGGTGTGTGGCCGCGTGACCGAGATGGGACCGGACCGTGGGCTCGCTGTGTTTGCGCGCGGCAATACTGATGATCGAACAGGTGGTCCCACCCGTGCTCCGAGGCGTCCATGCTCCGCGCGTCCCCTATTCGCCGTGTTGTGCTCGTGGTCCTCGACGGACTTCGCCCCGATGCCATCCCGCGCTTTGGGCTCACCAATATTTCGCGACTGGCGCACAGCGGGGCGAGCACGATGCTCGGCCGCACGGTGTCGCCCAGTGTAACCGCGTGCGCGATGGCATCGCTGCTGACGGGAGCCGCGCCGGAGCGCCATGGTCTGCAGAGCGACCGCTTTCACATCCCGCGGCCGCGCGGCCCCCTGCATCCCTTGCCGCGTGTGCTTGAGAATCACGGGCTTCCCACGTCGGCCTTCCTCGCCTCCATGCCAACGCTCTTTGGCGGCATCGCCAATCGCATCGCCGCGCACCTCGGCATCAAGCAGGCACACTTTCGCGGTAAGTCGTGCGATGAGATTCTCGCCACGGCGAAGCCCGCGCTGCAGACTCAGCGCCGCGGGTTGATTGTGGTGCACCTCCCGGACGCGGACCGTGCGGGGCACGACCATGGCTGGATGTCCGATGGATACGCGATGGCCGCGCGGCGGATGGATGCGGCGGTGGGAGGACTCCTTGAGGTGGTGGACCTGACGGATCCCGAGACGCTGGTGATTGCGCTCGCCGACCATGGTGGTGGTGGGGCGGTGCTGAATCATCACAACAGTGAGCACCCGCTCGACCGCACCATTCCGCTGATGCTGGCCGGCGGGGCGGTGCAGCGCGGTGAGTTGCCTGCTGGCTCCTCACTCCTTGATGTGCCCGCGACCATCTGCTGGGCGCTCGGCGTGCCGCGTCCGGAGAGTTACGCCGGGACGCCGCTCACCTCCGCAATCATGCGGACGGTGGTTGAGGCGGCGGCTTGAGCGGTATGGCCGAGCGTCTGCTCTGTTGCTCGCTCTGTTGCTCGCTCTGTTGCTCGCTCCGCGGCTCGTTACCAGCCCGTTGCCGGAATGACGTGTCGTTGCGACATGGCTTCTCGAACTTGAGGGCACGATGATGCGCTTACAGCTGCTCACCCGCCTCGATGCTCGCGATCGCGCGCTGTTCCTCCGCTGGGTCATCGGAGAGCAGACGCCGCATCGCGTCAAGCGTGCCTGGACCCTGCTGACCCATGTCGGTGGCGCACGCGTCTCCATTCTCGCGGTGCTCCTGCCGATGCTCTTCGCGACTGGTGCGTTGCAGCTCGCGGCCTTTCAGGGAGCGTGGGCGCTGACGCTCTCGCACCTCGTGGTGCAGGTGATCAAGCGTCGCGTGTTGCGCGAGCGTCCCTCGGTGCGCGTCACGGCGCACACGCATGTCGAGGTGCCCGACAAGTTCTCGTTCCCGAGCGGGCATTCCTGCGCGGTGATGAGCGTGGCGTTCGTGTACGCGATGGCCTTCCCGGTGCTGAGCTCTTCGCTGCTCCTCCTCGCCACGCTGGTGGGTTGGTCGCGCGTGCGCCTCGGCGTGCATTACCCTGGCGATGTGCTCGCCGGTCAGGCGATTGCAATTGCCGCCGGTGTGGTCGTGCTCGGACTCTGGTAGTGCACGAGGCGGGGATGGGCGATGCGCGTGCGCTGCGGCTCGCGCTCTTTACGGATACCTTCTCGCCGCAGCTCAATGGCGTGGCGCGAACCATCGAACGTCTCGTCTCGGCCGTTGAGGCGCGCGGCGGCCACGTGCGCGTGGAAACCGTGCACGATCCCGAAGCGCAGCCCGATGCGCGCGTGGTGCGGTGGCCAAGCACGCCGTTCTGGGCCTATCCGCAATTGCGCATGGCGGCACCAATGCGCGCCGACGTGACTGCGGGACTCAAGAAGTGGCAGCCCACGTTGGTGCATGCGACCACGCCGTTTGGCATTGGACTCGCGGGTCGTGCCGTCGCGCGGGCGATGGGCATCCCGTTGGTGACGTCGTATCACACCGCGTTCGGTGAATACCTCAAGCACTATGGGCTCGGGGCGTTGGATCGTGCCTCGTGGCCCTACCTCCGGTGGTTTCACAACAGCGGTCGCCGCACCTTCGCACCGTCGCGGCATGTGGCGTCGCAGTTGCTCACCGAGGGATTCCGCGATTTGCGCGTGTGGGGCCGCGGCGTGGACCCGCTGCGTTTTCATCCGCGCTTTCGTTCGGAATCGATGCGCGCGAAGATGGGTGCCGCTCCCGATGACATTGTCGTGGCGTATGTGGGGCGGATTGCGCCGGAGAAGCAGATTCCGCTCGCCATTGCGGCGACGCGTCGCGTGATGGCGCGCAATCCGAAGGTGTGTCTCGCCGTCGCCGGCGATGGCCCCGCGCTCGCCGAGTGCCGCGCGCTCGCGCCGGAGCGCAGTTGGTTTGCCGGCCCCCTGACAGGGGAAGATCTCTCGGCGTTCTACGCCTCGGCGGATCTCTTTGTCTTTCCGTCCACCACCGAGACTTTTGGCAATGTCGTGCTTGAGGCGATGGCGTCAGGGCTTCCGGTGATCGCCCCTGACATCGGCGCGACGCTGGAACTCGCCAATCGTGAGACGGCAGAGCTCTTTCGCGCGGCGGATGTCGCGTCGCTCGCGGACGCGGTGGAACGACTGCTCACCAGCCCGGCGCGGTGCGATGCACTCCGCGCCGAAGGACTTCGTGTCGCGCAGTCGCGCACCTGGGACGCCATCTGGGACGGCCTGTTCCAAGAGTATCTCGAAGTCGCTGGCGGACCGTACATCAAGGCGGCGTAAAGGTCGCGCAGGCGTAACGTGTGACGTAGGTCACTCGTCATTCCCTGCATGCGGGTGGGGCCGAATTGTCCCAAAGGGGTAGCACCCCTCTCCCGGATGGCCGATATTCTGAAGTTCGCCGCCAGGTGACCCCTCGTGCCTGTGCCCGGTCCGCCCTGCAGTGGAGAGCCGACAGATGACCGTCCGACCGACCCTGCTGCTGGGTGCATTGCTCATGGCGGCCTGTGGCCGTTCGGGGCTGTTGCCGCGCACGGTGCCGGCGCCCGAGGCGCCGCGCATTGCGGTCTCCGCGCCCGCCTCTCCCGCCGTGTTCCGCGCGGCCCCTGCCGCCAAGGCGGCCTCGCGCGAAAGCGGGACCGCAGAAGGCGATACGGGCCCGAGTGCTAGCCCGGTTGAGGCCGGCCTCTCGGCCCCGAGAATCGAGATTCCGCCGCCGGCCTGGGACATCGAGGTCGCACCCTTCGAGTCACACTCTCGCGTGGAGTATTTCGTCGGACGGTTCAGTGGTCCGATGCGCGTGACCTTTGAGCGCGCGATGGAGCGCCAGTCCCGCTACGCGCCGATGATCCACGAGCGGTTGCGTGCAGGTGGACTTCCTGAAGACATGATCTATCTGCCGCTGATTGAGAGCTGGTACGATCCGCACGCCTATTCATCCGCGGCCGCCGTTGGGATGTGGCAGTTCATGGCAACCACCGCGCGCGGCGTCGGGATGCGCGTGGATTGGTGGGTTGATGAGCGCCGCGATCCGGTGCGCTCGACCGATGGTGCAGTGGCCTATCTCAATCAACTGCGCGAGACCTTCGGCGGCTCGATTTACCTCTCGGCGGCCGCGTACAACGGCGGCCCAGGTCGCATCTCGCGTGGGCTGGTGGCGAATGCCAGCACGCTGGAAGGGGTCGCGGGCGAAGCGCTCTTCTTCGCGCTGTCGGAGAACCCGCAGGCGCTGCGCGCCGAGACGCGCGATTACGTGCCGAAGCTGATTGCCGCCGCGCTCGTGGGGAAGGATCCGCAGCGCTACGGTGTGGCAGCACGCATGGTGACGCCCTTCCTATGGGATTCCGTCCTGGTGGAGCCGAATGTGCCGCTCGCCGCGGTCGCCAAGGCCGCGGGGATTCCGCTCGATACCGTGAAGGATTTCAATCCGCAGATTCTGCGTGGCATGACGCCGCCCTCTGGTGCGGCCATCTGGCTGCGCATGCCGATGGGGAGCACCGCGGGGTTCGCCGCGGCGTTCGCCGCTCTGCCGGCAGATGAGCGCGCGGCCACGAAGCGCGTGGTGACGAGTTCGAGCGATTACATCGCGCGCATCGCTCGCACCAACGGACTGACGGCCACGCAGCTCAACTGGTACAACCCGCAGGCCACGCGACTGAAGAACGGAAACCTGCACGCGGGGCAACGCATCCTCGTGCCGCGCACCGATGTGGCAATGGCGGCGCGCAACGTGCCGAACCCGGGCATTGAGCGCTACGGCGCGTCCACCACCTATCTGGTGCGACGCGGCGACACCTTGGGCGCGATTGCGCGTCGCAATGGGACGACGGTGGCGCAGTTGAAGCGGATGAATCGCCTGCGCAGCGATGTGGTGCGCGCCGGGCAGCGACTGCGCGTGCGCTAGCGCTCAGCCTTCACCTTCTCCACCAGTCGCACTGCGCCAATCACCATGCCCTGATCGACCGCTTTTGCCATGTCATAAATGGTGAGGAGCGCGACCGAGACCGCGGTGAGCGCTTCCATTTCCACTCCAGTCTGACCGACGGTGCGGACCTCGGCTTCGCACTGCACGCCGGGAAGCGCGGCATCGAGCGTGAAGCGCACCTGCACATCCGTGAGCACCAGGGGATGACAGAGTGGAATGAGCGCCGAGGTCTGCTTGGCGGCCATCACGCCGGCAATGCGCGCGGTGCCGAGTACGTCTCCCTTGGGGAGTTGGGCATCGCGCACCTTCACGAAGGCCTCTTGGCTCATCGTGATCTGTCCCGAAGCCCGCGCGCGGCGCGCGACGGCGGCCTTGGTGCTTACGTCCACCATCGCGGCCTCACCGGCGGCGTTGATGTGC
>JANLTT010000024.1:0-4448 GCA_031363115.1 Gemmatimonas sp. | reverse complement strand
CGCTCCCGCCGAGCGCGAGCGAGTCCACGGCGAAGACGCGGACCGAGGTGGAATCCACACGACCATCCTCGGCGACCACGTTGCCAATGATGTCATTGGTGAAGGCCGCCGTGACGGTCTTCCCTTCGCGCTTGAGCCGTTCGGCAAAGACGGTGGAGCCAAGGAGGCCAAGTTCTTCGCCGGTGTACAGCACGAAGGCAATCGACGCATCAAAGCCCTGCGGGAAACGCTTCGCCACCACGCGCGCGAGTTCCATCACCGCGACGGTACCCGAGCCGTCATCGTCGGCACCCGGCGCATCGGAGGTGAAGTCCATGCTGTTGTCGGTGCAGATGCACGAGTCGAAGTGCCCGCCAATGACAATCACGCGCGAGGTGTCGCGCCCGGGCAGCCATGCCACCACGTTGACGATGGGCCAGGTGGGCCGATCGGGATGGCGCGTGATCACCGCACTCCCCGTGTCGTACTCGACGCGGAGGCAGTTGCCGCAATCCTTGGAGAACTGGGTGAGCTGGGCGTGAATCCAGCGCCGCGCTGCCCCGACGCCGCGCGTCGCGGACAGGGTGTCACTCATCGTGTGACGCGTCCCGAAGGCCACGAGCACGGAGTCCATTGTCCGCAGCCGCGCCGGCGAGATGTCATTCAGCGCCGCCGCAATGCGCGCATCACGCTGCAGCCCGATCGTTGCCGCCTGCGCCGAGAGGCGCAGCGGAGTGACCGAGACAAGAAGCGCCGCGACCAAAGCCGCGGCGCGCAAGAAAGGCAGTTTGCAGTTCCCCTTCATCCTCCAACCTCCATCCGCCGTCAGAACATCCGCCGTTAAAACATCGACATCGCAAGGAACGACCGTAGCGAGTCGTTCGTGGCACGGAGGCGGCCCGAGAGCAAGCGCGTGCAGCTCCACAGCACCTTGTAGGCGATGTCACGATTGAAATCGAGCAACAGTTCAAAATCACTGCGCGAAATGGTGAGCACCTTCGTGCCACCATTCGAGATGGCATCGGTGGAGCGTTCACTGCGATCGAACACCGACATCTCACCAAAGAGCGCACCCGGCTTGAGCACGGCGAGCGCTTCCTCGCCGCTCCCCGGCACGACGCGCGAGATGCGCACGTCTCCCTCGACAATCAGGTACAGGCGGTTGCCGGACTCGCCTTCCTTGAAGATGTACTCGCCGGAGACGAACTCCTTGAAGCGGCATACTTCGGCGACGCGGGCGAGTTCGCCTTCGTCGAGATCCTGGAAGATGGCAACGCCGCGCAGGAGCGCGACTGTATCCGGCATTCGGGCCTCAATAGGGTCGGGGAGCTTCCTGTCGAACCTACGCGAAAGGGCGGGGGCGGGGCAAGTCGCGCGCGCCAGCGTCAGGGCGATACTTTGCTTGCCATGCTCGGGACGCTTCGTTCGACCCTCCGCCAGCCGCTCGCCTGCCTGGCATTGCTCATGACGTCACCCTTCGTGGCGCCACTGGTGACGCCGCTCGCCGGGCAGGAAGACGATGACCGACTCGTGCGCGCGCTGCCGCAGTGGGAGCTCCGACAGGATGTCACGCTCGCCCGAGAGCCAGGGGCGCATCTCGGCGTCGGTCTCAACGTGCGCGCCGGCTACTACGTGCGTGTCGGGGTCGCGCTGGCCGCCGGTGCCGTGCAGCGCGATGATGCGGTGTGGGTGGGGGCGCCCCGACTCGACCTCACCGCGCGATTCCTCCTCGATCCCTTCGGGGAGCGGCCAAGAGCTTGGTATGGCGGAGGGGGCGTCAGCGTTGTGCAGCGACCAGGGGAGGACGCGCGGGCCGTGCTGCTGCTGATGGTCGGCCTCGAAGGGCGGAAGCGGCGCACGGTGACCCCCGCGGTCGAACTCGGCGTCGGGGGTGGGGTGCGACTCGGGGTCGTACTCCGGCGCACGCGACCAGGCCAGGCGCGCTAAGGCAAAAAAAAGCCCCGGCGCGAGGCCGGGGCTTCCTTTTTTCAGCTCCTTCAGGCGGCGTTGACTGCGTCGAGCTCCCCCTGGGGGGCCTCATCCGCGGTCTCGTCCATCGTCAGGGCCGGCTCGGAAGCCGGCTTCTTCATCGTGGGTGCCGCGAACCGCTCACCGAGCGTCCGCAGGTCCGTGATCTGCTGCTTGCTCAGCTCCGTGTAGCGCTCGCCGAGATACTTGATCGTCTCGTCAAACCATTCCTTCTGGTGCTCCGGGGCCGAACCGATCACGCCACAGCTCATAATGTGCTGGAACAATTCGTTGCGCGCTTCGTCCATTGGCGACGGCGCAGCGGTCGTCGGGCGACCGCGAGTCTTCTGTCTGCTCATCTCGTCCTGTGTAAGGTTCGGATGGACGGGTCCTCCGCCCATTTGCGAAAGCTAATCGGGTAGGGCGCATTCTTCTACCCCGCAGTACCCGACTAGCTTTCGGAGTCCCGTTTTCCCCTCGTTTCCTCTGGAGAGCCGTACGTGGCCCGCAAGTCGTCCAACAACTCCTTTGGCCTGATACTCGGCGGCGTTGCCGTCGTCGGTGTCGCCGTCCTTGGCTATGTCATGGCGCGTCCGGCCAAGACGATGGTGCTCGACCCCGCGACCCTTCCCGCCGTGGCTGCCGCCGGCATTCTCAAGGGAAATCCCGATGCGCCGGTGCAGGTGCTCGAGTTCGCCGACTTCGAATGCCCGGGCTGCGGCTACTACGCCAGCGTCACCGGCCCCGATGTCCTCAAGCGCCTCGTGGACACGGGGGAGATTTCCTTCCGGTTCTTCGATTTCCCGCTCGACATGCACCAGAACGCCATCCCGGCGCACAACGCCGGCCAGTGCGCGAACGAGCAGGGGAAGTTCTGGGAAATGCATGACCTGATCTTCGCCGGACAGTTCGAGTGGAACACGCAGGCGACGAAGAATCCGAAGAAGCTCTTCAAGAGCTATGCGCAGAACGCACGCCTCGATGTCGCGAAGTGGGAAGAGTGCTACGACTCGGGGCGCATGCTGCCGCAGATTCTTGCGAACCGGAAGGAAGGCGAGCGCCTGCGCGTGCAGTCGACGCCGACCTTTATCATCGGTGGGCGGATGGTGACTGGGGCGATTCCCTACGATCAGTTCCGTGCGTATGTGCTCGAGGCCAAGGTGGCGGCGGAGCTTGCCAAGCCGAGCACGGGGACGACGACGGTTGCGGTGCCGTAAGGGCGCACTGCTTTTCACAGGAAGGCACGAAGGGAGCCGTGACTCATTTGAGTTCTCGGCTCCCTTCTTGATTTGCGGTGAATTGCGGGTGCGTGGAACTGCGTCATGACCACGGAGGCACGGAGGGCACTCCAGCGGCAGAATGCGCTTCGCTGTTCCATTCAAAGATTCTTTTCTTTGGGAACAACGCTCGCCGAGACGCACCCAGCCTCTCCGTGCCTCCGTGCCTCCGTGGTGAAAAAATTCAGCCTTCTTTGTCCTCATACTGCTCCTTGAGCGCCGCCACCACGCTCGGATCCGCGAGCGTCGTTGTATCGCCAAGCGCGCGCCCCTCCGCGATATCCCGCAGCAACCGCCGCATAATCTTCCCCGACCGAGTCTTGGGCAGATCCGCCGAGAAGAGAATATCATCCGGCCGCGCGAGCGCCCCGATTTTCATCGCCACAAACTCGCGCAGTTCATCGCGCAGATCGCCTGACTTCTTGAATCCATCACGCAGCGTGACGAAGGCGCAGATTGACTGGCCCTTGAGTTCGTGCGTCTTGCCCACGACCGCCGCCTCGGCCACCGCCGGATGCTCCACCAGCGCCGACTCGACTTCCATCGTACCAATACGATGCCCCGCGACATTGAGCACGTCGTCCACGCGCCCCAAGATCCAGTAGAAGCCATCGATGTCCTTCTTCGCGCCGTCGCCGGGGAAGTAGAGGTCGGGACGTCCCTCCCACTTCGTGAAGTACGTCTCCACGTATCGCGCGTCATCGCCCCAGATCGTGCGGAGCATCGAGGGCCACGGCTTCGTCAGCGAGAGCAGGCCGCCGCCGGTGGGGATCTCCTGTCCGGTGGAGTCGAAGAGCGTGGCGAAATAGCCAGGCAGCGTCTGCGTCGCCGAGCCGGGCTTCGTCGCGGTGACACCGGGAAGCGGTGAGATCACAATCGAGCCGGTCTCAGTCTGCCACCAAGTGTCCACGATCGGGCACCGCGAACCGCCGATGTGTTCGTGATACCACATCCACGCTTCGGGATTAATTGGTTCGCCGACGGAGCCTAGCAGGCGCAGCGCCGAGAGGTCGTGCTTCTTCGGATGCTCCACTCCCCACTTCATGAAGGCGCGAATCGCCGTGGGTGCGGTGTAGAGGATTGTTACGCCATGGCGCGCACAGAGCGACCAAAAGCGATCGCGCTCGGGCCAATCGGGGGCGCCTTCGTACATCACGCAGGTCGCGCCATTCGCCAGCGGACCGTACACGAGATACGTGTGGCCCGTGATCCAGCCGACATCGG
>JANLTT010000001.1:0-4576 GCA_031363115.1 Gemmatimonas sp. | reverse complement strand
GCGCGGTCTGCGTCGTCGTGGGTGGCGCGCGCTGCTGACCGTGACGCGCGATGCGTTGCGCCAGCTCGAGCAATCCACGGGAATGGAATCGCTCGACGCGCTGATCAATCGCAACATTCTCTTTGCGTATTTCTATGCCGTTGGGCGTGCGCTCGATGATGCGCACTTTTATCTCGTGCGCAGCCGCGCGCCCTGGTGCGCCTGGGGCGTGACGATTCGAGATTGGGAAGCACTCGCGTGGACGGTGCCGGCGGTGCAGCTGGCGGATCCGCCACTCGCGCGCGAGCTCATTTTGCGCGCCTGCGAATTGCATGGCTACGCCCCCGGACGTGGGGTGCACTATCTCGATGGCACGCTCTTCGAGCCCGGCTTCACCCTCGAAGGATGCGCATCATACGCGGTGGCCACGGAGCGCTATATCCGTGAGACCGGCGACGACCAGATCGTCGAGGAATTGATTCTCGCCGATACGCTCTACGCCACGAACGACGAGCTCGCCTCCCGTCGCGACGAGACGCACCCGCTGTATCAGACCGAAGTCACGCTCGATCGCCGCCCGGCGCCATTGCCGTTCACGCTGCATGGAAACGCGGTGGTGGCGTACGCGCTCGATGCGCTGAGTCGCACGCTTGATGAAGAAGCGGCGCAGGAAGTGCAGAACGCGGCGGCGGTGCGGGCCGCGCTGCGTCGCCACTTCTCTGTTGGGGGCGAGTCGAAGTCCACGCTTGCCGCCTCCACCGATCTCGCGGGCAAGCACGACCTCGAGGACGACCACATTGGCTCGGCGCTCTGGCTCCCGATGTGGGAAGCGGTCGAGCGCACCGACTCGGTGTATCGTCGCACGGCGAAGCGCACCCCCGAGAGCGATCGTCTCGTGGTGAAGATTGCGCGCCTCTTTGGACCCGACGCCGGGGCCATGCTCGAATGGCTTCGCGTCGCGCCGCTGCACGATGGCCTCGCCGCGGAGTCGGTGGACGAGGCAGGGAAGGCGCTTTCGCACGGTGGTGATGCAGCGCTGAGCGGGCTGCTGGCCTACACGGCCTGGTATACGGTGCATGCCTTCGGGGTGCGGCCTTAGGCGGCACTCGAAGGCGGCTCTCGTACTTGGCGCCCCGTAGGCGGCGCTCGTATGGCCACTCCGCGCGCCCGTGTGAATTGGGTGCGCTCTGCAAACGAATGATGCCGCACTTTACGAGGGGACTCGTATCCTCCCCTTGCACGCGGCGACTTTATTAGCTATACTGATGTAGCTAATCATAGGAGCTGCCCAATGAAAACGGTCACAATGCATAAGGCCAAGTCCACGCTTTCCCAGCTAGTCGCCGACGCGGAGGCGGGGGAGGAAATCATCATCATGCGCGGGAAGGTTCCCGCCGCGCGCCTCGTGGCGTTGGGGATGAGCCCGACGCGCAAGTTCGGCCCGTTGGCGGGCGAGGTGAGTGTGTCGGCGGCCTTCTTCGAGCCGCTGCCGGAGTCCGAGCTGCGTGCGTGGGACGCGTAGCTCGTGCGACTCCTCCTCGACACGCATGCGTTGCTGTGGTGGCTCGCAGGGGATGATCAACTCACCCTGCGAGCGCGCCAGGCGATTGGGGATCGGCGCAATGAGATCATCATCAGCGCTGCCTCCGCTTGGGAGGTAACCACCAAGCACCGGCTCGGGAAACTGCCAGGTGCTGGGCCGTTGGCCGTGGACTTTGCGAGGGAGATCAGGGGGCAGGGATTCACTGCGTTGCCCATCGACATCACGCACGCGCAGGTCGCGGGGGCGTTGCCTGGCGAACATCGCGATCCCTTCGATCGCATGCTGGTGGCGCAAGCACGGGAGGAGCATCTCGCCGTGGTCTCCAACGAGACGCTCTTTGACGACTACGGCGTCAAACGAATCTGGTAGCCGGCATTTGGCGTAACGGTGAACGACTCAGCGGGTCGCACCGAGCACTTCGCCGAGGACGTCCAAGCAGCGGTCGAGTCCGGCGACCGTGTGATCGCCCATGTGGCCGATGCGAATCGTCGAATCCTGCATCTGGCCGTAGCCGCGACCAATCGTGAAGCCGCGGTCGTGCATCGCCGCGACGACGTCGCGCGCGGTCAGAAGCGGGGGAAGAGTCAGGCAGGAGATGCTGGGACTGCGTTCACCGGCGCGGGCGAGGAATCCCACCTGCACGCCCAGTGCGCGCTGTTCCGCCACCCAGAGTTCGGTGTGCGCGAGCATCGCGCCGTGGCGGGCCCAGCGCGTGGGCACCCCTTCGGTGAGGATGTCCGCGAGTTGCGCGTCGGCGGCAAAGAAGAGCGAGAGTGCCGGCGTCGTGGGTGTGCCATCGGCGAGAGCGGATTCCTCGTACTCGATGGGATCGAGATACCGACCGCGATCCGGCACTGAGGCGGCCTGCAGGATGTACGCTTCGCTCGCGACGGCGAATCCCAGCCCCGGGGGCATCGCGAGTGCCTTTTGCGAGCCGGTGAAAAGAAAATCCACGCCCCACGCCTCGGTCTCCACCGGAAGTGCGCCGACCCCCGTGACCGAGTCCGCGAGGAGCATGACGCCGTAGCGGTGTGCGAGTTGCGTGAGGGCGTGCAAGTTCGAGAGCACACCCGTGCTCGTCTCCGAGTGCACCACCGTCATGGCCGCGTAACTCTCGCTGGCGAGCTGCTGCTCCACGAGCTCGAGCGGGTGCGTGTCGCCCCACGGCACGCTGATGACGCGGGTGCGGCGGCCGCAGCGTTGGGCGACGCGCGCGAAGCGTTCGCCGAAGCTGCCATTCACGAGCGAGAGGATCGGGCCTTCGGGGACGCCGCGGACCGCCATCTCCATGAGGGCGGTGGCCGAGGCGCTCACCGTGTAGACCGGGCGCGTGGTCTGGAAGACTTGCTGCAGGCCATACACGATGCGGCGGTGCATGGCGGCGAACTCTTCGCTGCGGTGCCCGATCATCGGACGCGCCATCGCCTGCAGGATCTTCGGGCGCACCTCGGTGGGGCCCGGAAGAAAAAAGGTGCCGAAGGCGGTCACGGGTTGCTCATGCTCGTGCAACGGCGAAGCCGAGCGTTGCGGCGCCAATCGAAAGGACCACGCTCGCTACGGCGTAAAGCATCGCCTTCGTCGCCGAACCCTCCTGCAGCAGTTCGACCCCTTCGAGGGCGAAGGTCGAGAAGGTCGTGTAGCCCCCGAGGACACCGACCATCACGAAGGCGCGCATGGATGGCGTGATGTCATTGCCGCCGGCGACAAGTCCCGCGAGGGCGCCAATCGCCAGCGAGCCCGTCACATTGACGCCGAGCGTGGCCCAGGGAAGTCCGCCGAGGGCTGGCATGCCGCGCACCGCGGCGCTGACCGCGAACCGCAGGACCGAGCCGAGTGCACCGCCGAGGGCGACCCAGAGGGCGGTGGTTGTGGTGAAGGGGAGAGGGTTGGCCACGGTTCTAATATGGGCAAACTGGGGTCGCGCGGGCGATTCATCTCGCGGCATATTCGACGCCATGGCAACGGGTGGCAGCAAGGCGAGCGCATCGCCCAGTTACGGCGGCAGCTTCACGGCTACCCTGTTTCGATGGGGTGAGGGCAAGGGCTCGTGGGTGTTCGCTCCGGTTCCCGACAAGTACGCGCCGCCCGTCACGCACGGCTGGGGCCGCACCCCCGTGACCGCCACGGTGGATGGCCATACCTGGACCACGAGCGTCTGGCGCGGGAAGGATGGTCGCACCCTGCTTGCTGTCCCCAAGACGATCCGAAAGACGAAGGACGACGGGGACAAAGTCCGCGTCGTCCTTCGGTTCAGCTCGCTGTAGATGGCGGTCTGTCGCTTCCGCGGCGAATTAAGGCACCGCCACCGCAGACCTACTCCACCGTGACGATGTACGCCCCGGTCTCGGCCGCCGTGTACGACGTCGCCGCGATGTAGTACGTCCCCGGCGTGAGCTTCACCTGGATCCACGCGTCGAAGCCGCCGAGCGAGTCGTCGTCCTCGTCAATCACGTTGTCCTCGTCGTCGAGCAGGACGAGGTAGGGATCCATCGCGGTGGACTCCATGTAGATGTCCACGTAGGTCGTGGTGAAGATGCGCAGCTCGTAGTAGTCCACATGCGCGCCTGAGCCGTCGTCGATGATGCAATCGGCGGAGGTCAGGGTCCCCGGGATGGACTCGAGGATGGCGATGGGGCGCAACGAACAGTTGTCGCGGCCGTTGTACTGCTCGAGGCCGGTGGTTTCGACACAGGCGGCAAGAGGGAGCGTCAGGGCGACGGCGAGAGCGCGGGCATGGCGGGCGAACTGCATCTGGGGTTCCTCGTCCGGTGGATGGTCCACGTGCGGTTACGAGGGTTGCTATGATCCGATCCGGACCCACGCGGTGCCGGAGCCCCACGCAACGCCGGGGTACGGCGAAGTCATGGCCGTCTTCGACGACGAGTTGTTCGCCCTCACGACCGACGACGCGCTCGTGAACCTGTCGCTGCTCGATGGATCGATCAAGACGGAGGCGACGAACGTCCGCGAGTTCGACGTGTCGCACGACCGGCGCTGGGTCGTGTGGCAAGACGCAGCGCAGACCGAGACGGACCTTCCAGAGTGGCCCGAGGG
>JANLTT010000361.1:0-3612 GCA_031363115.1 Gemmatimonas sp. | reverse complement strand
CCGCGGGGAACACGCGGCTCACGCTCAACCTGTTCATTTCGTACGGCTCACGCGCGGAACTCACGCGCGCGGCGAGGTTGCTTGCAGAAGATGTCGCGGCGGGACGCATCACGCCGGAGGAAGTGACGGAGGCTGCGTTCGCTTCCAAGCTCTACACGCACGATTGCCCTGATCCCGACCTGTTGATTCGTACGTCGGGCGAGCAGCGCATCTCGAACTTCCTGCTCTGGCAGGTGGCGTACACCGAAATCTTCATCTCGCCGGTGTTGTGGCCTGATTGGTCGCGCACGAACCTGTACGAGGCGATTCTTGATTTCCAGCAGCGGGATCGTCGGTTCGGCAAGGTCGCGGTTTAGCGTGCTGGTGGTGTGTGTGGTGCACTCTCGGACTGTTCCGGCGTTCGACCTCACCCATTCTCGCGTGAGTGCGTCGTGAGCGAGTTCTCGAAGCGCCTGGGCTTCGCCGTTGCGGCGATTCCCGTGGTTGCCGCCTGCGTCTACTTCGGTGGGCCCTTTCTCACCGTTCTGCTCTCGGTCGCGGCCGCGCTCGGCGCGTGGGAGTATGGGCGCCTCGCCGAATCAGCCGGGCAGAAGCCGCTGACGTGGTGGTTGATCATCCTCTCTGCGCTCGTGCCGATTGCGCTGCATGCGCTGTCGCTTGGGTATCGCGTGCCAGGCATCGCGTGGATGGCGATGCTCGTCCCCGCGATGCTCACGACCGCGCTCTTCACGCGCGGCATTGAAGGGAAGCCCATTGGCTCCGTCGCGACGACGCTCTTTGGAATTTGGTACAGCGGTGGGATGCTCGCCTTTGTGTACGCCCTGCGCTATCACCGCTTTGCCATCACCGCACTCGCGGGCTCGTTGCTTGTTGCACTGCCGGTGGTGCTCACCTGGCTCAACGACAGCGGCGCCTTCTTCTTCGGCAAGAAGTTTGGGAAGGCGAAGCTGATGCCGAGCGTGAGCCCAGGAAAGACGTGGGCCGGTGCGTGGGGCGCGTTGGGGACGACCATCGTGTTCACGTATCTGCTCGTGCAGTTCGTGTTGAAGCCGTATGCCGGCCTTTCGATGACGCTCTTCGGAATCATCATCTTTGGCACCGTGATGAGCCTCGCTGCGCAGGTCGGTGACTTGGTGGAGAGCATGCTCAAGCGCGAGGCCGGGGTGAAGGATTCGTCGGCGTTGATTCCCGGACATGGCGGCGTATTAGATCGCGTGGACTCGTTGCTCTTCACCGTACCGATTGCGTACGTGATGCTCGAGCAATTGCTCCTGGTGGCGGCGTGAGTCGCGTTGGCGTCGCGCTGCTCGGCGCGACCGGGAGCATCGGAGAGACGGCGCAGCGAGTGGTGGCGCGCCATCCCGAGCGGTATCGCTTTGTGGCGCTCACGGCGAATGGCAATCTCGATGGTCTCGCGGCCGCGACGGCGAAGTGGCAGCCGTCGTACACGGGCATTGTGGATCCGAACGGCCGCGCGTTGCCCGCCGGGTGGGGAAGTGGCGCCGAGTGCTTGGTGGAGGCCGCGCAGCATCCTGACGCCGACATCGTGTTGAATGCCGTGGTCGGTGCCGCTGGGCTTGACGCCACGCTGGCCGCGCTCGCGAAGGGCAAGCGCGTCGCGCTCGCGAATAAGGAATCACTCGTCGTGGGTGGCGTGCTTGTGCAGCGTGCGCAGCGCGCGCATGGTGGCGCCGTGATTCCCGTGGACTCCGAGCACTCGGCGCTGTTGCAGTGTCTCGCGGGGCGCGTGGTGGCGCAGGGTGATGGCTTGCTCCCCGTGCAGGGGGTGAAGCGCTTTATCATCACCGCGAGTGGTGGCCCATTCCGCACGTGGGAAACGGAGCGTATTCGCGCGGCGCGTCTTGAGGATGCGTTGAATCACCCGACGTGGGCGATGGGGAAGAAGATCACCGTCGACAGCGCCTCGCTCGCGAACAAGGCGCTCGAAGTGATTGAAGCGCATGTGCTGTTCGGCGTGCCGTACGAGAAGATCGAAGTCGTCGTGCATCCGCAGAGCATCGTGCATTCGATGGTCGAGTTCGAAGACGGCAGCGTCCTCGCGCAGATGGGGGTGCCCTCGATGGAGCTCCCCGTGCTCTACGCGATGACCTATCCGGAACGGCTTGAGTACGCAGGGGTACCGCGCTTCGATCCGATCGCCTCGTCGCCGTTGATCTTTGAAGCCGTGCGTCACGATGCCTTCCCCACGCTCGGGCTGGGTATTGCCGCGGGCAAGCAGGGCGGGGCCGCGCCGGCGGTGTTCAATGCCGCGAACGAAGCGGCGGTCGCGCGTGTTCTTGAAGGGTCCCTGATGTTCAGTCGGATTCCCGAAGCGATTGACGCGGCGCTCGCGCGCCATGGCGCGCTTCCCGGTGATGATTTGCCTTCTTTGCGTGCCGCTGATGCGGCGGCTCGCGCTCTCGTGCAGGAGTTGCGCTGATGTTGAGCTGGCTCGCACCACTGCTGGTCCTTGGGCTCGTGATCTTCGTGCACGAGCTCGGGCATTTCCTCGCGGCCAAGTGGGCCGGCGTCTACGCGCCGCGCTTCTCGCTTGGCTGGGGCCATCCCGTGTGGAGCTTCCGTCGCGGTGAGACTGAGTACGCACTGAGCGCGCTGCCGATTGGCGGCTACGTGCGCATGGCGAGCAAGGAAGACGAGCAGGCTTCGCAGCTCGAGGGCGGGGCCGAGGTGGATGCCGATGGCAAGCCGCTCACGCGCTCCAAGCATTGGGACGAGAACTCGATGATCCCGCACGGGCCGCTGTCGATTCCGGCTGACCGGTGGTTCGAGAGCAAGCCGCTCTACAAGCGGCTCGTGATTTTGCTTGCCGGCGTGTTCATGAATGTCGTGCTGACGATCACCGTCTCGACGGGGATCTTTGCGTACTACGGCCGTGGCTATCTCCCCGCCGTGGTGGACAGCGTGGTGGTGGGGAAGCCCGCCGCGCTCGGCGGGATGATGTCGGGCGACAGCATCAGCGCGATTGACGGCGTGGCCGTGGCGCGTTGGGACGAGGTGCTGGAGAAGGTCTCGGCGGCGCCGGGCAAGTCACTCACCATCACGGTGGTGCGTGGCGGGCAGGCGATGGACATCGCGATTGTCCCCGAGGCGCAGGAAGTCGCGACCCCGCCGACCGGCGAGATGAAGACCGTGGGGCGGATCGGCGTTGGCCCGCGCGGGACGCCGGCCCGTGAGGAGGTCCCGTTTGGTGAAGCCGTCACCGAAGGTTGGCATGCCACCTGGAGCATGGGCGGAAGCGTGCTCTCCGTGCTCGGCGGGCTGTTCCGCGGCAGTGTCTCGGTGAGCCAGCTCGGCGGACCGGTGGAAATTGCCCGGTCCAGCGTGACGGCGGCGCAGTCGGGGTCTGGGCTCGAGAACCTTTGGGCGCTGATTGCGTTCCTGAGCATCAATCTGGCGATTCTGAACCTTCTGCCGATTCCCCTGCTGGATGGAGGGCAGATTGTGTTGCAGGTGACCGAATCGGTCATCCGCCGGCCTCTCCCAGAAATGGTCCGGGAGTGGTACGCGCGGATTGGGTTGTTCCTGATTCTGGCGCTGTTCGTGACGGTCACTTTTAATGACCTAAAGCGGCTGGTGATGGGGTGGTTCGGG
>JANLTT010000344.1:0-1502 GCA_031363115.1 Gemmatimonas sp. | reverse complement strand
GCCGAACGAGCGCGGGTTTGACCGCGCGCTCCCCACGCGCCCCGATGGCATTGTTGTCTTTGGCGCGGCGAGCGAGACCTTTTCGCAGCGCAACATCAACTGCACGATCGCTGAATCGATTGAACGCTTTCGTCCGGTGGTGCGGCGCGCGAAGGAGGCGAGGCTCTGGGTGCGCGGGACGATTTCCTGTGCGCTCGGCTGCCCGTACGAGGGGGAGATTTCCCCCGCGGCGGTCGCGCGCCTCGCCGACGAGTTTGCGCAGCTTGGCGTAGACGAACTCTCGGTGGCGGACACGATTGGCGTTGGCACGCCGGAGATCACGCAGCGTGTCTTTGAAGCCGTGTTCGCGCACGTGCCGGCTACGCAGGTGAATGCGCACTTTCACGACACGTATCAGCGAGCACTCGTGAATCTCGACGCCTGCCTCGCGCTTGGCGTTCGTAGCATTGACGCGAGTGCTGCTGGACTCGGCGGCTGCCCCTTTGCCCCGGGCGCGACCGGCAATGTTGCAACGGAGTCGGTGCTGGAGTTGCTCGCGGCGCGCGGCTATGTGACCGGTGTTGACGTTGAGGCTGTGCGCGCGGCGGGGGCTTGGATTCGCGGCGAGCTCACGCGCGCAGTTTGAGTTTCGCGCCTCCTCAGTAGCCCGCGCCGACTCGCTTCTGCAGGTGCAGGCCATCGCGCAGGCAACGCAGCAGGAAGTCCGCGACATCCTCGACGCTGATGCGACGGCCACCCTCGGGGAGATACTCCTCGAGGGTGCGGTACACGCCGGTGCGCTCGCCCGGTACGATGTCGCCGGTGGCAATCATCGTCCAATCGAGATTGCTGTCACGCATCGCGTGCCAGGCTTCCTTGTGACGTGAGCTCACCTTCTTGAAGACGGCAGGGAAACTCGGCTGATCGTGGCGGAGTCCGCCGTCGACTGAGTTGAGGATGCCACCACCCGCGACGCCGAGCACGCGGCGCACACCGTGTTGTTGCATCCCGGCGACGATGTTGCGCATCCCTTGCGATTGTGCTTCGCCGGGATCTTCGACGCCTGCACCGCCGAGTCCGGAGACAACTGCGTCCGCTCCGGCGATTGCGCTCGCGACTTTCTCAGCGTCGAGGACGTCGCCTTGAATGACCGTGAGTCCCGTGCGCGGTGCGAGCTTGTTCGGGTCGCGCGCGAGGGCTGATACGGTGTGCCCTTCCGCGAGCGCGTATTCAATGAAGCGGCCACCAACACGTCCGGTGCCGCCGAAGACTGCGATGTGCATAGCAGAATGAAGTGGGGAGGATGAAGGATGAAAGTTGGGGCTCCGGACGGCTTTGTGCGAGGGTCGGAATCCTCTCACCTCCATCCTCCATCCTTCATCGATAATTATGCCCCTTCACCGACTGCTCCCCCGCCCCCGCATTCAGCGCCGTGAACTGCTTCGCCCGAATGTTGTAGACCCCATTCTCCACCTGCAGAATCCCGCGCACCAGCAACAAGGGCGTGCGTGAAATCAGCAACG
>JANLTT010000326.1:0-5582 GCA_031363115.1 Gemmatimonas sp. | reverse complement strand
TCGTCGTCCGGGGCGGCGATGATACGCACGACCATCGCGCCCACCATGCTCAGCGCCGGCGTGAAGGACAACGTCCTCGCACCAGAAGCAACGGCGGTGGTGAACTTCCGCATCCTCCCCGGTGAGACGCAGGAGAGTGTGATGGCCCGCGTGCGCGAGGTGATTGCCGACACCATGATTTCGGTAGAGCCAACGGACAGCGCGCGCACCAATCCCTCGCCCGTGTCCGACACCAAATCACCCGCGTACGCGCTCATTGCCAATACCATCCGCGGCATGGCCCCGGGTGAGCAAATCCCGGTGTTGCCCTACCTCGTGATGGGCGGGACCGACGCCAAGTATTGGGGCGACCACTCCGATCGCGTCTTTCGGTTTCTCGCCGTGCGGCTTGGCGAGGGCGATCAGGCGCGCATTCATGGCGTGAATGAGCGGCTCGCGGTCAAGGAGTACGGCAACGCGGTCGGATTCTTTGCGCGGTTGTTGCAGGGGCTCGACCAACTGCCGTAGACGCGAGCTACGCGGAAAGGCACCCGATGCGCTGCGTGCTCACCACGTAGTTATCGAAGTAGCGCTCCTGCGCGGCGGGACTTCCGGTGTTCCAGTAGTTCTCGAGGAAGACGGCGTTGATGCCGTACTCGGTGAAGTTGCCGAGGAAGTTCAAGCCGAGTCGTTGCGCTTCGAGCGTGTCATTGACCCAGAGGTTCGTGAGGCCATTGGATTGGCCGGGATCATTGAGACGGACGCGGGCCTCGATACACATCCACTGCCCGATATGACTATCGGTGAAGAGCGGACGGCGCCCACGCGAGGGTCCGAGCCAGTAGAATCGCGCGAAATCGTTATAGGTCGTGGTCATCACCGTGCCCTGTGCATCGGTCCCGCGCACGGGATCCACGGTGAGGTACGCGCCATCGGGCGAGTCTGACTTTCCACTCCAGACATGTGCAATCATTGCCTGCGCCCACGAGGTAGGTGAGGTAAAGACCGTCGCCCGCGAGAGCTTGTCACCGCCGCCGCCGACCCACCCTGGCTGCAGTCGCAGGTACACTCGCCAGTAGACCTCACGATACTTCTCGGTGCCGGCGTCCACGGGGCGCATGTAACGCTGCGGCGTCTTGCCGATCGCGATGTGCAGTCGCCCCGCCGCCACCTGTCCGAAGTGCCAGCGCGCACGCATACCGAACGAGCCGCCGCGTCCAACACCGGAGGCGCGCACGAAGCTCCCACTGTCAGAGACGTACTCGAAGTACTGCCCCAGCCGGTCTCGCTCGAAGTCATCGCAGAAGAGCCAGCCAGGCTGCGGCGCGCTGCATTCATCGGCGACCTGCGAGACGGCCGGCGAGACAACAAGCGACCCAACCGGCGAACCCGGAGACCGCAGCGCGGGGCCTGACGCCGAGGGCGCTGTGAGCCCGAGGGCCAAAAGCGGAATGAGCGCTAATCGGCTTCGCACCGACGTTCGAGCAGGCATATTCTCTCAGAGCAGGGTCGCCAATCACCACGGGTGCAAAGTACGTACCCCCATTCGGACACCGCTATGCCCCTGGCCACGCAGATCCTCATCGCCATCGTCGCCCTCCAGCACATCGGCTTCCTCGTGCTCGAGATGTTCCTCTGGGACAAACCCCTCGGCATGAAGATCTTCCGCCTCACGCCGGAACGGGCCGCCTCGTCCAAGTCGCTCGCCGCGAACCAGGGCCTGTACAACGGCTTCCTCGCCGCCGGCTTGATCTGGGCCCTGATTCTCGGAGATGACGGCCGCGCCATCGCAATCTTCTTCCTGAACTGCGTCCTCGTCGCGGGGGTCTTCGGCGCGGCAACGGTCGGCAAGCGAATTCTCTACGTGCAGGCCCTCCCTGCCGCAGTTGCCTTGGGGCTCCTATTCCTCGCCTGACGCCACGGCGTAACCACGGGGGCAACGGGAGGGGGTCAGTGGGAGTGTAACGAGAGTGGAGACGGGCGCAGAAATGTCGGCCTGCCACGCTGTGAGCCGCGTCACAGCGGGTAGGGGATTTTCACTCTATCGCAGGCGTATCCCCGGCCCTAAAATCGGGGCATGCGCCTCTCGACGAGCCCCCGCCAGTTTCTTCGCCGTTTCGGGGCCGCGAGCGCGGCCCTCCTCCTCTCACTGCTGAGTTGCGGTCGAGAGGTCACCGGCCCCGCCGATGGTGTACGCATCGCCACGGGTCTTTCGTTCGTCGCCGAGTTCCCACGGGCAATAGCGGAGCTTGAATCAGGGGCGGGCGACGTCGTCCCATTCACACGGGTGCGGGTGTTCTTCCGGCGTAGTGACAACAGCATCGCGTTCGACCAGATCTTTCCGTTCGGCGCCGCGACTGATTCACTGCCGATCGCCATCAACATTCCGCTGTCAGCAGACGCCTCGGCCGAGGGTGAGTCGCTCTCGCTCTTTTTGCGCTACCTGAACGCGACTGGCGACACCGTATTCTCCGGCGGGCCGGTGCAGGTGTTGGCGGTGCCACGCCGTCGTGGCGATCCCCTCCCACCGCCGTCGCAGGTCCCGCTCGAGTACACCGGGCCAGGCGCGTCGGCG
This sequence comes from Gemmatimonas sp., assembly GCA_031363115.1. Lineage (GTDB taxonomy): Bacteria > Gemmatimonadota > Gemmatimonadetes > Gemmatimonadales > Gemmatimonadaceae > Pseudogemmatithrix. Next base: position 3,028 of record JANLTT010000326.1, on the reverse strand, counting down.
ATCACGGTGCAGCTCTCGCCTGACACCCTCGCGATTGTCGCGGGCGAACCCTTCTCCTTCACGGCGACTGCGCGCGATGGGCAGGGCGCCATCGTTGCCAATGCACCGATCATCTACACCGCGCTCGACCCACTCAAGGCGCCGCTCGCCAATATCGCCGGTGCATCAGGCACCTCACTCGCGACGCGCGGCTTTGCGCGCGTACGTGCGGTGCTGGCCGCCAATGGCGCGTTCGACGAAGCAGTCCTCAACATCGCGCCAAAGCCAGCCTCGCTCCAGCGACTCGGCCTCACCGCACTCGCCGGCCTGACGAACAGCGTCCTCGCGGACTCCGTAGTCGTGCGCTTGACCGCGACGGATGGCGGCACCATCGCGAACGCCGCGGTGACCGTCACGATCGACGGAGGCGGCGGCGTCAACGACACCACGTTGATTACCGATGCCAATGGACGCGCCGCGGTGCAGTGGACACTCGGCGCCGCCGTTGGCGCCACCGCGCAACGTCTTCGCTTCAACTCGGCCGGCGTCGCCGAGATTATCGTCGGCGCCACGGTGTCGGCGCCGGCGCTCGCGGCCACCAAGCTGTTCATCTCGCAGCAGGCGACCGGCTCGCGGGCCTCCCTGGCGCCGATCGAGCCCGTCCTGATCGTGCAGGCCCGTAACGTCAACAACGAAGTCGTCACCGACTTTTCCGGCAGCGTGAATGTCGGTATCGCGAGTGGTCCCGCGGGGAGCACGCTTGTCGGCGTGACCACCGTGAACGCCGTGAACGGCTTCGCCACCTTCCCCGCCTTCGCTGCCGATCGCGTCGGCTCGTATCAGTTCGTGGTCACCTCGGGCGCGCTCACGCCTGACACCACCACGGCCATCACCATCGGGGCGGGCGTACCGGGACTCATTGAACTCGTGTCTGGCGGCGCGCAGACTGCACTCGTCGGGGCCGTGATTCCGGGCACGATCGCCGTGCGCGTGCGTGACCTCTCGACCAACCCCGTCCCCAACGTTGCAGTCACCTTCGCCGTGACCGCAGGCGGCGGCGCCCTCCTCGGTGCCTCCACACTGACCGACTCCCTCGGCGTCGCCACACTCGGTGCTTGGACCCTCGGCGCCACAGCCGGCACGCAAACCATCACGGCCACCGTGAGTGGAATCGCCCCACTGCAGATCAACGCCACCGCGCAGCCGCTCGTGCCGGTCATCGAGTTGAATGTCGTGGGCTCGAATGTCGTCGGCTTCCAGCGGAGTGGCGAGATGCGCGTGAAGCTGTTGCAACCCGCGCCGATTGGCGGACTCACCGTCAGCGTCGTCTCCGACAGCACCCAGTATCTCACGATCGCCGCACCTGGCACCGTGACGATTCCCGCCGGCGATACGAGTGCGACCATCGGTGTCACCGGCGTGAACGTCGGCCTCGCTCGCGTGCGCGCCACCGGCACGGGCTACACTCCCGACACGCTGGTCGTGCCGGTCACGCTGAACCTGATCTCGCTCCCGACTACGGTGAACGTCTCACTCGACGGCACCGGCTCGCTCCCCGTGCAAATCTCCGCCCCCGCACCGGCCGGGGGTATCGTCGTGAAGCTCACCACCTCGAATGCAGGGCGCGTGGGACTCGCCGTGGATTCCGTGGTGATTGCCGCCGGCACGCAAACGTCGAACGCTACCCTGCAAGGCATCTCGATTGGCTCGGCCGTCATTTCCGCGAGCAATCCGAACTACGCCCCTGATGCGAGCACGGTGACCGTCACGGCGGGGATCGACATTTTCAATGCGAGCCTCACGCTCAACGCGAGCTTTGGCACCACGCTGACGGTGCGCCTCGTGAATGGCGCCGTGCCAGTGGCGGCACCAGCCGGCGGCATCGTCGTGAATCTTGCAGCGGTGAATCCCGCCTGCGTCACCGTGCAGAGCAGCGCGCTCATCGCGGCCGGCTTCACCGACGTGGATATTCCCGTCACGGCCGCCGCTGGGGGCACCTTCCCCTGCAACACCATCGTGCGCGCCGCCGGGCCGCTGGGCTTCACCACCGATAGCACGAACGCCAGCGTAGCGGCGCAGCCCGCGATCTCCGCCCCCGTCAATCAGTTCATTGGCTCCGGCCTGCAGCGCGACAACACCTTCACGCTTGGCGCCTCCAATCACGGAGGCACCACGGTGCGCATGGAGTCCACCGATCCCACACGCCTCCTGATTTCGGCCAACGTTGCCACGCCGGGTGCAGTCTTCGCTGATATCCCGATCAATGTGAGCTTTACGTCGGGGACCTTTGTCATTCAGGCGCTCGAGGATTTCACCCCCGACACCGTGCTCGTGCGCGTCACCGCGCCCGGCTTTGTATCGGACTCCTTCCCCGTCTTCATCTACCAGTCGGTCTACGAGTTGCAGAGCGTGATTGCCTCGCGCACCACGGCGACCGGTGACTCTCCGTTCACGGTGCGCGTTGGATCGGCGGCGCAACTGACCAACGACTTCCTTTCCGCGGTCGATGAAATACGCGCCGGAGGGGTGCCGCGGGTCTTCTCGATCATCAGCGACTCCGTCGGCGTCCTCGACCTCGTCACCACGGCGCTCGTCGGCGATTCCGTCACCGTCACCGTTCCCGTGGGCGCCACAAACTCGCCCGGGAGTGTCGCCACCGGAGGCGTGGCCACTCGCTCTCAAAGCGCGGGAATCGGCCGTATCCGCGCGACACAACCCACCATGCGCGCACTGAGTACCGCCACGCGCGCTGTGACCGTGAGCCAGGCGAGCATCTCCAGTGTCGAAGCCGTTGCCGGCGCATCCGGGCTCGGCCGCGGCCTGCAGCGCGCACTCACCATCACTCTGTCCGACGCCGCGCCGGTCGGCGGGCTACCGGTAACGGTGAAGCCGAGTCGCGCGGGCTTTGTCTTGCTCGCACCAAACACGACGCAATTGGGGTCGGCCGACTCCGTCGTGATGACTGTCAACGCCGGTGGCGTTTCGACGACAGTCACCGTGCAGGTCATCGAGGGGGCCGCGCTCGACACGCTCTCACTCCTGTTGAGCG
>JANLTT010000301.1:0-2763 GCA_031363115.1 Gemmatimonas sp. | reverse complement strand
ACCCGGCTCGCACGTGGGCGGGGCGGTCGAGGGCTTCGCTCGGCTTGGCTCGGTAGAGGAGCGGGCGCCGGGTGACGATGGTGGCCGAGAGCTGCGGGTCGGGCTTCGCGTGGCGCATGCGAAGAACGCTAACATAGATTCTCCACACACCCATGCCCTCCCCCCACGCCCCCCTCCACGCCGACGTCCGCCTCCTCGGCGAACTCCTCGGCACCACCCTGCGCGAGCAGGAGGGCGACGCGCTCTTCGACACCGTCGAACGCGTCCGTGCCCTCGCCAAGGACGCGCGCACCGGCCTCGTCTCGCGCGAGGAGCTCACCCGCACTCTGCAGGGCCTCTCGGGGCGCGATGCGCTCAGCGTCGCCCGCGCCTTCGCGCATTTCCTGAGCCTCGCCAACATCGCCGAGCAGCACCATCGCATACGGCGCCGTCGCGACTACCTGCGCGCGCCGGACAAAGCCCCGCAGCGTGGCTCACTCGCCGAGAGCTTCCCGCGCCTCCTCGCCGCTGGTGTGTCGCCCGATGCGTTGCGCCATGCCGTGGAGACGCTGCATGTGGAACTCGTCATCACCGCGCATCCTACAGAAGTGGTGCGCCGCACAGTGCGGCGCGCGCAGCGACGTGTCGCCGAACTCCTCGCCACACGTGACCGCACCGATCTCACCCCCAGTGAGCGCGAGGAGCTGACCCGCGCCCTCGCCGCCGAGGTGGCCTCGCTCTGGCTCACCAGCGAGGTGCGACGCGAGCAACCCACCCCCTTCGATGAAGTGAAGTGGGGACTCGTCGCCTTTGAGCAGACACTCTGGGACGCCGTGCCACGTTCGCTGCGCGAGATCGACCGCGCCTTAGTCGCTTCGACCGGAGAAGGACTCCCACTCGATGCCGCTCCCATCAGCTTTGGCTCGTGGATTGGTGGCGATCGCGATGGCAACCCCAACGTCACTCCACTGGTGACCGCGCATGCCGTGATGTTGGCGCGCTGGATGGCGGTTGATCTGTATCGCCAGGAAATCGAGCTCCTCCGCAGTGAGCTCTCCATGCACACCGCGAACGCCGAGCTTCGCGCTCGTGTGGGCGATGACACACCAGAACCGTATCGTGCGCTGCTCAAGCCAGTCATCGCGCGCCTCCACGCGATGCGCGACCGCATGACCGCGCTGTTGGATGATGGCGCGCCCTACAGTGCGGACGCGGCTGACTACGCTGATGCCGAATCGCTCGCCGAACCACTGCGGCTCTGCTACCGCTCGCTCCACGAGACCGGCGCCGCGCGCGTAGCTGATGGGCGCTTGCTCGATATCCTGCGGCGCATTCCCACGCTCGGCCTCTCGCTGGTCCGGCTCGACCTCCGGCAGGAAGCCAGTCGCCACACCGACGCGGTCAATGCCATCACCGAAGCCGCGGGGCTCGGCTCGTACACTGCATGGGATGAGCCGGCGCGCCAAGAGTTCCTGCGCAAGGAACTTGAGCAAGAGACGAAAGTGATTGCCGCAGCCCTCGCCGCGCACACCTCGTTCACGCCCGAAGTGGACGATGTGCTCAACTCCCTTCGCACCGCCGCCACGCTCCCGCGCGATGCGCTGGGCGCGTACGTCATCTCCATGGCCGCACGCCCTTCCGACGTGCTCGCCGTGCGCGCATTGCAAGAGGGTGCGGGCGTCGCCACCCCGCTGCGCGTCGTCCCCCTCTTTGAAACAGTCGACGACCTGCAGCACTCGGCGCGCGTCGTGGACGATCTCCTCTCGCTCGCGTGGTACAAGCAACGCGTGGGCAGTTCGATTGAAGTGATGATTGGCTACTCCGACTCCGCGAAGGACGGCGGACGACTGGCCGCCGCATGGGAGCTCTACGCCGCGCAGGAGCGACTCGTCGCAATCGCGCTCAAGCATGGCGTGCGCCTCACCCTCTTTCACGGACGCGGCGGTTCTGTCGGGCGAGGGGGCGGCCCTACTCATCTCGCAATTCAGTCACAACCTCCCGGCTCCATTGACGGCACCATTCGCGTCACCGAGCAGGGCGAGATGGTGGATGCGCAGTTTGGTCTCCCCGCCATCGCCGACCGTTCGTTGGAGGTCTACACGACGGCAACGCTCGAAGCGTCGTTGCTCAAGTCAGACTCCGCGGCGTTGCCCGAGGCGTGGCGCACACGGATGCAATCGCTCGCCGACCGTTCGCGTGCGCAGTTCCGTGAGATTGTCTACGAGACGCCAGAGTTCCTTGACTACTTCCGCGCCGCGACGCCGGAGCTTGAGCTCGGCCGATTGCGCATTGGCAGCCGCCCGGCGCGGCGGCGTGCGGGAGGCGGTGTGAAGTCGCTACGCGCGATCCCGTGGGTCTTTGCGTGGACGCAGACGCGGTTGATGCTGCCTGCGTGGCTTGGTGTTGGTGCGGCGCTCGAAGAAGCGATTACCGCTGGGCACGCGAGCGAACTGCGCGCGATGTATGAAGGGTGGCCCTTCTTTCGCTCGACGCTCGATCTCATTGAGATGGTCGTGGCGAAAGCGTCGCCGGAGATTTCAGCGCTCTACGACGCGGCGCTTGTGCCCGTTGCGTTGCGGCCGCTCGGCGTTTCGTTGCGCGAGGATCTGGCGCGGACGGAACGTGCGCTGCTACAGGTGACTGGGCACAGGCAGCTGTTGGAGACTAATCCCGTGTTGCGTCGGTCGATTGATGTCAGGAATCCGTATGTAGATCCGATCAACTTGGTGCAGGCGGAGGTGCTACGAAGGATGCGCGAGCCGGGGGCGGAGGCGGGGTTGGTGG
>JANLTT010000285.1:0-31956 GCA_031363115.1 Gemmatimonas sp. | reverse complement strand
AGGATTTCATCGAGCACGTCCTCCTGCCCCACGATGCGGCGCGCGACTTCTGCGCGCAGGCGTGCCGCGGCCGCGAGCAGTTCCTCGCGGTCAGCAGCAGAGGGAGACGGCGCGATGGCGCTCAGCGGACCGGACGCCGGTAGCGGTACGTCAGCAGGAAGGTGGAGCCTTCGCGCGCGCCGACAACGGTGAGAGGAGCGTCTTCATTGAGCACTTCGATGCCGCGCAGCTTCATCACGTATTCGTCCACGACGTGGTGCACTTGTCCAAACGCCTCGAAGGCCGCGCGCTTGAGCGCGGCCACCGACGTATCGGGGGCACAGCGCACCGCAACGACGTCCCACACTTCCGGCATCTGGACGCGCACGACGAAGGCATTCGGCGCATCCGCACCGAGCGCAATCACACCAGGGCGAGCCCGCAACGCATTGACGACGCTCATGCGACGGCCGCGATTTCCGCGGCAGGCGGAAGCGAGGCGAGGAACTGCGCCACCTGCGCGTCAAACATGTAGGAGGACGCCGTGACGGAGGTGCCGCCCGCCTCTTCGGTGGCGGCGACGACGATTTCCTCGCCACCCTGACCGCGGAGGCTCATCCAGTTCGGCCCCTGCTTCTCGAGAAAGGCCGCGTAGATGCCGGACCGACGCGAGAAGAAATCACGCGCCGCGGCGAGGACCTCGTCGGTCGAAAGCGCGGTGCGCTGATGCTGCAGGGTGCGGCTGGACTGGTGGTGACGCGTCACTGGGGGAACTCTCCGAAATCGGGTGTTGATCTGACACCCGCAATCTACTCAGAGGTTGCGCTGTTGTCCTCTGTCGGTTCCTTACGCGAAGGCTTCGCGGGACGTTCATCGTCGAGGGCCGCCTCAGCGCGGCGGAGCCGGGTGCGGAGGGTGTCCCGCTCGGCGATGACAGCCAAAAGGTCGGACACGGTCCGCATGAGGGCCTTCGCGGGTACGCTCGGCGCACCGGGGGCGGCAAAGTAGAAGGTCACGGCACCAAGTACGGTGCCGGCCGCTTCCATCGGGAGGGCGACGAGGGCGCGGAAGCCGAGTTCCTTGGCGACCTCCTGCCAATCCTCGAGTCCGGGGTCGGCAAAGACGTCAGGAACGGAAATGAGCCGCCGCTCACTGGCGGCCTCCCCACTGGGGCCAAACCCAACCCTCACGCGCATCTCGCCGAGCCAGGGCTGCCACTGGGCGGGCCAATTGTGGGCGGCCGCGGCCCGCATGAGCTCGGAGCCGGAGTCGATCACGAAGACCGCGCCGCGTGTTGCGCCGACGGCAGGGCAGGCGCGGTCGAGGGCGTACTGGAAGGCTTCGAGGGGGTCGTCCGCGCGGGCGATGGCGTGGGCAATCTCGCTCACGAGCACCAGCGCGCCGTCTTCCTGCGGCGCCGGTGCGGTGGGGTCGGGGAGTTGCCATCTATTTCTTCGCGCCATGTTGATCTTGTTGGGTTTACCACGGAGACACAGAGGCACGGAGGTTGATGGGACCACGAACCCTCCGTGCCTCCGTGTCTCCGTGGTGAAACAGTGGCCCTAAAGCGAGTACAGCCGCGCCGCGAGCGCGTCGCGGAGACGCGCCGTGATCGGCCCAACCTTCCCATCCGCAATCGGCTTTTCATCGAGCGTGACGATCGCCTGCACGTCCGTCGTCGTGCCGCACACAAACAACTCCTGCACGAACGGCAACTCTCGCAGCGTGAATGGCCGCTCCTCGTACCGAATGCCCTGCTCGCGCGCAATCTCCAGCAACACCCCACGCGTGATGCCCGGCAGGATGTAGTTCGTGAGCGGCGCCGTGCGCAGCACACCATCGATCACCGCGAAACAGTTCGTCGCCGCGCCCTCGGTGATCATCCCATCGCGATGCATGATGGCCTCATACGCCCCCGCCTCCGCCGCGGCCTGACGTGCGAGCACGGGGCCGAGGAGATTCACCGTCTTCAGATCGCAGCGCGCCCAACGCTGATCGGGATGCGTGATTCCCTTCGCGCCATTCGTGCGCATCGCGGTGTTCACCTTGAAGGCCGCGGGCGAGGCGTAGATCGTGGTCTTGGTGCCTGCGGGCGGAAAGTGATGCACGCGCGTCGCCGCGCCACGGCTGACCTGGATGTAGACCGTCGCTTCGCCGCTCGTCAGGCCGTTCTCGGCGATCAACCGCTCTAAGACCGTGTGCAGGGTCGCCGAATCGGTCCCGGCGCGATCAATGCGCAGACCATCGAGGCCATGCGCCATGCGCGTCGCGTGCGCGTCCCACGTAAAGACTTTGCCTTCCACCACGCGCACCACTTCGTAAATGCCGTCGCCGAAGATGAAGCCGCGATCCTCCACGGAGATCATCGCCTCGCCCCGCGGGACGTATTGGCCATTCAGGTAGACCGTGCCCACAGCTGCCTCGGTTGCGCGAAATCAGGTGAGCATGCGTTCGACACCGGCGATCACCGGCGCAAAGGACAATCCCTTCCCCGCCACGCGCTGCGCCTGCTCGTGCGCGAGTTCGCGCTGGCCGTGCGCAAAGAGCTCTTCCACGAGCCACGGCCCCGCATTCGGATTCCGCCACCAATCCTCATTGAAGCGGTTCCGCAGCGATTCATCGAGCACCGCCTGCAACTGCCAGGCGCGCAGATACCGCGCCGCGTAGTAGCGCGCATCCACGTCGACGAAGGCATCGGCCCGCTGGTACCGAAACCCCGTCGCCTTCGTGAGGAGTTCCACGTAGAGATCCGGGAGCGCACTGAATCCCACGGAACCGCTGTGCAGCTCGGTCTCATAAATCAGCTTCGCGCAATAGCGGCGCACGAAGTGCAACTCCTCAAATCCGGCGTAGCGCAGAAACGAACCAATTTCCTGCTTGCCCAATCCGCTGTAGCGCGCGAGCCAGCCGCGGTCCTTCAGGCGATGGTCAAACAACATCGCATAGCCTTCGGTCACGGAGTTGTCGCCGAGCCAGCGATACTCAAATGGCAATGCGCGCGACATGTTGCCGAAGTGAAGCGCATGCCCCAACTCGTGCAACAGCGTCATCCAATCAGCCTGTCCACCGTGCGGACGCAGCACGAGGTGCACGACATCAGGGATGCGCACCGGCGCACAGAAGGCGCGCGGACGCTTCCCAGCGCGCTCGCCCGTGTCGAACAGCACGCGCCCCTCGGCGTCGGGACTCGTCCCCATCTCCGTCACCTGCCGCCGCACTTCGCGCTCCATCGACTCGGCGGTGAAGTAGGGGTCAAACTCCGGCGCGCGCATGAGCGCGGCGACATCGGCGCGCGTGGCTTCGCCCGGCGTGATGCCGAGTCCGCGCTTGAGGAAGTCGGGGAAGACATCGTCCCACATGTCCTGCGTGTCGCGCAAAAACGCCTCGCACTCCGCGCGCAGCGCCGTGAGCGAGACGCCGCTCAGCGCTTCCCAGGTGGCGTTGTAGCTCGATGCCACACCGAGCTTGGCGACCACATCGTGCTCGCGCTCGAGGCGCTCCTGCCGCATCGGCGCGAGCTCGTCCATCACGAGCGTCGCACGGGCGTCATCGAGCATACGACGCACCTTGGCATCGCGCGTATTGCCCAGTGTGATGGGGAGGCGCTGGTACGGCTCCTCGGTGCCATCGTCCAAGCGAATGACGGCGCTGTTCTCCCACGCCATCTCGCGCTCGTCGAGTGCGGCGAGTTCGCGGCCGACGCGCGACTCAATCAACCAGTCGAGCAGCAGGCGCGAAGAGCGCTGCGTCGCTGCCGCTCCGGTCTCGCCAATGGCATCGGCGCTTCCCTTCCCCTCGGTGGACTGGAAGAGATCCAGCGCCTGCGCAAAGGCTTCGTCGTCAAATGCGCGGGCATGCTTCGCGTAAATGGGCTGAATCGAAGGCTCCGCCTTCAAGCCTGCGTACGCCGCGTGGTACTCGGCCGAGATCGCTTCGAGAAAGGCCTCGCCGCGCGTGCGCAGGTTGTCGAGCGATGTCTCGTGATCAGCCATTAGCGAACGACCGCCGCAGATTGCGGGTTAGCACGGGTGGGCTGCAGGGAAGAGCGTGCGTTCCGAAACCGGTACTGCACCACGACCCCGACGTTCAGCACACGCATATCTCCCGCCGCCGCCCTCACGGATGGCTGAAGCCCCGCCTCAACACGGGCGCCGATGGAGACCGCGCCGCGAATGATGCCACCCGTCGCGACAAGCCCCGCAACATTCTCAGCCGCGGAGAGGGGAATCTCTGCGAAATCCTTGCAGGACACGGTTTCACCACCGAAAAAACCGGGACCACCCTCGGTATCTACATCACACAGGTAGACGCGGGAGAGGGTAGCACCCGCGCCGAGAAACACCCCGCGGCGGCCATACCAACGGTAGCTGGCGCCAAGGCCCACGTGGTTGACGAGCACCGTGGTCGGCTGTGCAAAGAGACCGGTCTCTCCGAGTTTTGCCTGACCATTCAGGACGAATGCCTCCAGGCGCAGTGCACCCGACCCCTTCAGCCGATGCTCAAGACCAACCCCCAGCGATCCCGGGCCCCACGCGCCGCCCTCACTCGGTCCGCCAATGAGCGCGCCGTAGCCAAGGCTGAGGAAGACATCAATCTGAACCGCGGGAACGGCCGCCGGCTCGCTGGTTTGTGCCCAACCACTCGACAGCGGCGAGAGCAGCCCAACAACGAGCCCGGCGAAGGCGAGCAGTCGACTGCGCATGCTAGCCGACCAGAGTCGATTCGGCGCGCGCGTGATCCGCATCGAGGTACTTCGCAATCACCTCGATGACCTTGTCCGTCGAGACACGAATCTGTCCCATGTCGTCGCGGAAGCGAATCGTCACGTCGTTGTTGGCCGTGGACTCCGGATCAATCGTGATGCCGAACGGCGTCCCCGCCTCGTCCTGACGGCGATAGCGACGACCAATCGCACCAGCCTCGTCGTAGAACACATTGAACTTCTTACGCAGCGCTGCGCCGAGCTTCTCGGCCATCTCCGGCTGTCCGTCCTTCTTGGTGAGCGGGAAGACGCCGGCCTTGATCGGTGCGAGCGCGGGATGGAAACCCATCACCGTGCGTCCTTCCGTCTCGCCCGGCACGAGCTCCTCGCGCAGCGCATTCACCATCACGGCGAGGGTGACGCGGTCCGCGCCCACTGAGGTTTCAATTACGTATGGGAGATAGCGCTTGTTCGCGGCCTGATCCACATACTCGAGCTTCTTCGAGCTGAACTCCTGGTGCTGCTTGAGATCGAAGTCGCCGCGATTGTGCACGCCTTCGATTTCCTGAAAGCCGAGCGTGCCGCCGAAATCGAAGTTGATGTCGAAGGCCGCGCGCGCGTAGTGCGCGAGCTCCTTCTCCGTGTGCTGATGGAACTCGAGGCGGTCGCGATCAAGCCCGAGCCCGAGATGCCACTCGAGGCGCGCCTGCTTCCAGCGCTCGAAGTGCTCCATGTCCGTGCCTGGCTCGACGAAGAACTGCATCTCCATCTGTTCAAACTCACGCGTGCGGAAGGTGAAGTTTCCGGGCGTGATCTCGTTGCGGAATGCCTTGCCGATCTGCGCGATGCCGAACGGTACCTTCTGGCGCGTGGCCTGCTGCACGTTCAGGAAGTTCACGAAGATCCCCTGCGCCGTTTCCGGGCGGAGATACACGACCGACGCCGATTCCTCGACGGGGCCCATGAAGGTCTTAAACATGAGATTGAACTGCCGCGGCTCCGTGAGCTGGCAATCGCCATGTTCGCCGGCCTTCTTGCTCGGCTTCCGCGGGCAGACCGCCTCGTCCATCTTGTCGGCGCGGAATCGCGCCTTGCAGGCCTTGCAGTCAATGAGCGGGTCGGAGAAGCCGCTCACGTGGCCTGATGCTTCCCAAACGCGCGGGTGCATGAGGATCGCGGCGTCGAGTCCTTCGACGTCATCGCGCTCGCGCACCATGGCGTTCCACCAGCGCGCCTTGACGTTGTTCTTCAGTTCGACGCCGAGTGGGCCGTAGTCCCAGACGGAGCCGGTGCCGCCGTAGATCTCGGAGGACTGGAAGATGAAGCCACGCCGCTTGGCGAGGGAGACGAGGGTTTCGAGGACGTCGGGGCGCATGCTTCAGGACGTAGGATGGAGGATGGAGGCTGACGGAATCTAACCCTTGACCGCTCGTAGCGAGCCTCGCGAAGGGCTCTCGCTTGCCCACGCCTCGCGGGACGCATTCGGTCCCACGGCGCGTTATCTTCCGGCATGCCAGGTCTCCCCGCCCTCCCCCCGCACCTCACCTGCCGCGCCTGCCGCGAGGGTGCCGGACTGGACTTCGGGTTCTCGATGGCGTTCCAGCCAATCGTTGACGTGTCCAACCGCACCATCTTCGCGCACGAAGCGCTGGTGCGCGGGACCAATGGCGAGTCGGCCGCGAGCGTCCTTGCTCAGGTCAACGACTCGAACCGCTACCGGTTCGATCAGGCCGCCCGCGTCAGCGCATTGACCGTCGCCGCGCGACTCAGTCTCGACATGCAGGTCTCCATCAACTTCCTGCCAAACGCGGTCTATCGTCCAGAGACCTGCATTCGCGTGACGCTTGAGGCCGCGGCTGAACTCGGCTTCCCGACCTCGAACATCATCTTCGAGGTCAACGAGGCGGAGCCGGTTGGCGACCGCGCGCACTTGAAAGGCATCTTCGCGGAGTATCGGCGCCAGGGATTCAAGACGGCAATCGATGATTTCGGCGCGGGCTACGCGGGCCTCTCGCTGCTCGCGGATTTTGAACCCGACATGATCAAGCTCGACATGGCGCTGATTCGCAACGTGCATCAGGACCGCGTGCGGCGCGCCATCATTGCCGGCACGGTGCAGACCTGCGGCGAACTCGGCATCACGGTCATTGCCGAAGGGGTCGAGACCGAAGAGGAATTGAGCGCCCTGCGGGAATTGGGCATTCGGCTGTTTCAGGGATACCGCTTTGCGCGGCCTGCCTTTGAGGCGCTCCCGGACGTCTCGTGGTGAGTCGATAGCGCGGCGCGTTGGGACGTTTTGGGGGAATTGCTCACTCCACCTCCACCCGCACCCCCACCCCTTTCCACCGCGCCACGCGAACTTCCCCCATCGGGGTCCCCACCACGGGCTCCACCCGTTCCCCAAACCGCGCCTCCCCAAATCGCGTGCGGTGCGCCTCGACCCGCTGCCCAACCACGTCGAGAATCCCCGTCCGACGCAGCTCCTCGAATCGCTCAAATCCCGCATCCACCACGTCGTTCCCGTCGAACCACGAGGGCGCCCCCGCTGTCCAGTTCGTCGAGGAAAACATGTGCTCCGCCGTATCCTCCGCGCCAAATAGTATCAGCACATGAAAGGTCCCCTTCGAGGTCGGCGGCGCAACCGAAAAGGTCACGGTGCGCCAGCCTTCACGAACGGGACTCGGGAGCCCCGTGATGCGCACGACCTCGCGATTCCGCGCTCCCCACGTGGGTGAGGCGGCCACCACATAGTTCGCCGTCGCCATGAGCGTTGTGTACTCGAAGGTCAGGTCAAAACGGAGCGAGTCGCCCAAGCGCGCCCGCACAATGCGCGAGTCATCGACCGGCACGCCATTCACCGCGAGTTCGCGCGGCAGGAACTCATCCTCGGTCTTACCTCCGTAGAAGCCCAGGAGCCGCGTCTCCACCGAACGCGAGTACCATGGGCCGCGGAACCGCACGGTGACGTTCGGAACGTTGATCGGCCGCCGCTCCCCCATGAATGTGAGCCGCCGAAACTGCGCCCGCCCGGAGTCCAATCGAACAATCGTGTCGCCGAAGAGCTGCCCCCAGCTCGGCCGCGCGCGCACCTCGCCATCGAAATCGAGCTGCCGGCCGAATCCATTCACCATCACCACGCGGGGCTGTGCAATCAGCTCGGCGAACGTTTGAGTGTCCCGCACAAGACCGCCGAGTTCGGTCAGGGGCTCCACCGCCACCATCAGCCGCGGCTGAAGCATCGCCGCCAGCCATATGAACAGCGCCGCCGCCATCGTGGCGCCCGCGACCATAACCACGCGCGCCCGCTCCCCCTGCCGCGTGATGAACCCCAGCGCCCGATACAACGAGCGCTCCCAGTCGCGATGCCCCGATCCGCTCGCCACCGCACGCGAGAGGGCACGGCCAATCAAGCCAGCATCGCGCAACGCCGGCGCCCCCGAGGCGCGCAACATCAGCCGCTTCGCGCGCGCGAGGTCCTCGCCCTGCCCCACCAGTAGCGACAGATGCTCCAATACCCCCACCGTCAGGCGGGAGTGATCGCCGAAGTAGGCGAGCAGGGCATCGAAGGGATCCTCGACACTCGCGGCACGGCTTTCCTTGGCCACGGCCTCGAGGACTGTGTCATGCGCGATGCCCCATGTGAGTTCACGCGACTGCACGAGCCCGAGCTCCTCAAGCCAGCGCAACGCCCCGCGCCACTCGGCGTCGGCCAGTGGTGGCACATCGCGCGCGCAAACGCCGGCCAAATCGCGCTCATCGATGGGCCGCCCCCAGGCAGCGAGGAGGCGGAGCACCCGCACCGCCGCCGGCGAAAGCGTATCGAGCATACCTCCGAGTCCGGCGAACTCGTCAATCGACTTCACGAGTTGCGAGGGCTGCTCAGTCTCCCACACGCCGCGCGTGGCGCGCAGCAAGCCGCGCGACGCGGCCACACGGACGGCCTGCAGCGCCAAGTGAGGAACGCCGCCACTCCGCGACTCCAGCCGCGCCACGAGATCATCAGCCCACTGCGCATCCGGAAGCGCCGCCACATCCTCGAGCAGTCGCCGCACCCCGCCATTCTCGAGGGGCCCCACCTCCACCAACGCGTCGCTCATCTGCAGATCCGCTTCGGAGAGGCGGCGCAGACTGCGCACCGTCAGGAGTCGCATCGTCTGATCCGTCCGTCGTTCCGTCTCGAGGCGCACCGCACGAAACAGCGCCTTCGATTCCTCGTCGGCGTAATGGAGGTCGTCCACGAGATGCACGACGAGTCGCTGCTCCGAGACCGACGCAAAGAGATCAGCCGCCGCATCGCGCAGGGCGAAGGCGCGATCCTCGGGAGCGAGCACGGCGCCGCGCGCACCGGGGAATCGACTCGACAGTTCAGGCACGAGCCCTACCAACGCGCGTGCCGAGCTCTCCGAGATGCCAATCGCCGCCGGCAGCGCCGCGAGTGCGCGCACGGTATCGGCAAAGGCCGAGTAGGGCACATCACGCATGCCCGGGAGCAATCGCACACGCACCACGCGGGCACCACGCAGTCGCATGCGTGCGTCAAACTCGTCGAGGATACGCGACTTGCCGACGCCCGCCGGCCCGGAGAGCACCACGCGCCGTGGACGCCCCGCGCGCGCCAGTTCCGCCTCGCGCAACAGGATCTCCAGCTGCTCCTCGCGCCCCACAAGTTCCTGCCCCAATGCCGCGAGGGTGCCGGCCGCGGGCAGGGGAAGCGCAACCGCTGCGCGCTTGATGCGCGCCAATCGTTCCGCGATGGCCGGTGGAACGGAGTCGCGGTCACGATCGAACTGCACGCGCACTTGCTCGATCTTTTCGCGCGCCTCGGCGAGCGCGCCCGTCGCGACCAATACATCGAACAGCATGACCGCGATGCGCGGCTCACCAGGCTCCACTGCATCGAGACGACGCGCATCCTCGAGCGCGGCCTGCGCCTGACCCGCTGTGAGTTTCGCCGGAATTGTCTGCGCCGCCGCATCGAGCATCAACTGGCGCAGGCGCCCGCGTTCGGCCGAGGCCCAACGCTCGAACTCATCGGCCGCCCCGACGTCGAGTCGCTGACAGAAGGGACCGCCATACGAAGCGAGCATCGCCTCGAAGTTGCCCGCCCGCGCCGCCGCGAGAAACGCATCACGGTCAACGGCGATGCTCGCGTCCACGAGGCCGATCTCCTCGCGGGTCGCATGGATGACCGACTCACCCACCACACCGCGGAGGGAGTGCAGCGTGGTGCGAAGGGTGGCGCGCGACCGCTCCGGCGATTCGTCGCCCCAGAGCACGTCCGCGAGCCTGGCGCGCGACAGCCGACGACCATCGCGACAGGCCAGATGCACCAAGAGCCCAAGCACCTTCCCCGTCCGCAGCAGCGGCACCCACGAGCCGTCCTCGGACTCCCGCTCAAGAAGGGTCGGACCGAGCGTCGTCAGCCGAAGCCGCGCGCTGGCGTTATTGAGCGGACCAGCGGAGGAAGGTTGCGGCACGACATCTATACTGCACGGATTAACGCTCGGCAGTAAGCGGGGGCTCCCCGACTCAGAAGCGCAGCGTTAAAAGCCCGTCAAGCCGCGCGGCGAACCCGAGACCGACTAGAGACCAATAATCTGGTCGCGACGGGTCCCGACGCTCACGTACTGGGCCGGACATTCCACCAATTCGACGAGTCTGTCGAGGTATTTGCGCGCGTTCGCGGGGAGGTCCTCGATCTTGCGCGCCCCTGAGGTTGGGGTCATCCAGCCGTCGAACCACTCATACACCGGCTGAATCTGCTCCAGCTCCGCGAGATCGCCCGGGAACTCCGTCATCACCTCGCCACCCACACGGTAGCCGGTGCAGAGCGCAATCTTCTCAAAGCCGTCAAGACAATCGAGCTTGGTGATGGCGAGCCCCGTGAGCCCATTGATGCGCACGGCATAACGCACCACGACCGCGTCAAACCAACCGCAGCGACGCGGACGCCCAGTGGTGGCCCCGTACTCGTTGCCAATGCGACGCAGTTCCTCGCCCGTCGCATCGGTGAGTTCGGTGGGCATCGGCCCGCCGCCGACGCGGGTGGTGTACGCCTTCACGACGCCGAGGGCGGCGTCAATCGTGCGCGGCCCGATACCGACACCGATGGCGGCGCCGCCGGCGGTGGTGGAGGAGGAAGTCACAAAGGGATAGGTGCCGTGATCAACATCGAGGAGCGAGCCCTGCGCCCCCTCGAGCAGCACCGCCGCACCCTGCTTTTGCGCGCGGTGTACCGCGAGCCCAACGTCCTCGGCGATTGAGAGCAGCCGCGGGGCGATGCGCTCCAACTCGGCGAGGGTGAAGGCCGCGTCAGCACGCTTCGACGAACCAAAGCCCGCGAGAATGTGATTCGCGTGCTCCGTCCCCTTCTCCACAAGCGCCTTGAGGCGCGCGGGGTTGCGCAGGTCGAGCACGCGAATGCCGCGACGTGCGACCTTGTCCTCGTAGGCCGGCCCGATGCCGCGGCCAGTCGTACCAATCGCCTTGCTCGCGGCGCTCTCCTTGTCCACGAGCTTGTGATACGGCATGACGAGATGCGCGCGGTCACTGAGGTACAGCCGCCCCGCGACATCAACGCCGTTCTTCACCAACGCGTCCACTTCCTCGAACATGCTCTCGGGGTCGAGCACCACGCCGTTGCCAATCGCGCAGCGCACGCCTGGATGCAGAATGCCGCTCGGCACCTGATGCAGCACCGTGGACTCATCGCCGACGTGCACGGTGTGGCCTGCGTTCGCTCCACCCTGATAGCGAACCACCCAGTCGGCGCGCTCGGCCAGCACGTCTACGAGCTTCCCTTTCCCTTCGTCGCCCCACTGGGCGCCTACGATGACGATGGTACGGGTCTTGGCGTCGAACATGAGTGGGAAAGCTCCGGCAGAATGAGCAAACAGGGCAGGGCAAAAAAAGACGCCCCGGGTGCCCGGGGCGTTGGAGGAATTTACGCCGTGCATGGCGCGGGGGCAAATGACGCCTCCGCGTCACGCCGAGATCTGCCGCTCCTCCTCTTGTCGTGCGGCGGCCTGTACGCCGCCGAGGTGCACTTCGATACAGGATGAGTGAACCGGCCGGACTCCCGAATGCTCGGTCACCATGAACAGCACCGGGCGATCGCGGAGCGCGGTGAGGTCGGTGATCAGCCCCGTGAGCGCGCCCAGCGAATAACGCCCGGGGTCGCCGAGTGTGATGACGAGGGGGCCGTTTTCGGAGATGGCGGCAATGAGGTCGACAATTGATTCGCGAAGGAGGGCCGACTCCACCGAGAAGCCACGCTGCAGGCGAACGAGCGCCGTATGGAAGTCCGGCTTGAGGCCAGCCGCCCCCGGCAGGGGCCAGAGGACCTCCGCGAGCTCCCGCTCGAGGGCGAAGCGCGCATATCCCGCCCCGGCTCGGCGCGGCACGGCGGCGACGCTGGCTCCCTGCGCCTGACACGCGGACACGAACTCCTCGACTCCGTGGCGCAGCTCGACCTCGGGTCGGCCCATCACCCACACGGCCAGTGGGATTCCCTGCAGGGAGAGCCGAAAGAGCTGAGCGAGCCGTTGCGAGGCCACTTGGTCGAGGTACGTGCCGCCCGCGAGCGCCCCCTGCTCCCGATCCGCGAAGGTCAAACTAGGCGCGGATGTGGAGAGAATCTCCCCTTGGGCGAGCTGCCGCCGGACGCGGGCACACCAGTCCTCGAAGTTCCGGCCGATAGGCCGCTCCGTGCTGCCGAATGCGGAGGCGAGACGCCCCCCGATTTCAGCGGCTGCCCCCGTGGGGGCCCGGCGGAGCGCACGCACCAAGTCAATCTCGACGAGACCCGGCGTCAGAAGCACCCCTTCAGCCGTCTCGATGATCGCGCGCGCGCCCATCACCTTTCGAATGCGGAAGAGTGACTGTCGGAGGCTGTTCCGGGCGCGCCCATTGTCAGCATCCGTCCAGAGCAGATCGCACAACACTAACCGCGGCACGGCGGCCTGAACCAATCCTAGGAAGGCCACGAGGATCGCCGACTTCTCTCCGAGTGCAGCATCAAACAATTCCCCGGACTTCGCATCACGGCCTTGAAGCGAGAACCCGTCGGTGGTCACTAACACAAAGGGTTCGTGGGCAATATGGAGGGCGTTATTCATGGCCCTATCGTCGCAGGCCATCGTCAAACCACCGTCAAGTCGAAAGGTCGGATGGGGGTCTGACAGGCCGATAATAGTCGCCGCGCCAGCCGTTAGAAGCAGACCCGACTTCTGACGCACCGACGGTTAACGCTGTCGTGTTATCGCGCAGTCTCGCCGCTCACGCGGACTAGGTCACGCTCAGCCCAGCGCGACCACAACCTCGGCGCGCTCCGCTTCTCGGAGCGGGAGCAACGGCATCCGCGGGACGCCGCCGACATGCCCAACGAGGTCCATCGCGTGCTTGACACCCGGGACGCCAAGCTTGGCAACAATCACGTTGGCCATCGGCGCGAGACGCGTCTGCGCGGCCGTGGCGGCCGCGGTGTCACCGGCCCGCGTGGCGCGCAGCACCTCCAAGGCAAAGCCAGGCGCGAAAAGCGAGACGGCGAGGATGCCACCTCGCGCGCCGGCCTCGAGTCCGGCCTGCAATCCCGACCCGCTCCCGGTGAGCACCGAGAAGGTGTCGTGCTGCGCACGCAAAAAGCCCTTGAGCATTTCAATGACGCCGGAGCTGTCCTTGATTCCCACAATGTTGCGATGCGTGGCGAGCTCCGCGACAAGTTCCGCCGAGAGCGCAAAGTGCATGTACTTCGGGATGTTGTAGAGAATCACCGGACGCGGCGACTCATCGGCCACGCGGAGGTAGTGCCGACGCAGCACTTCCTCGGTCATCGCGTTGGCGTAGTAGTGCGGCGCGACGACCAGCACGGCATCGGCACCTGCCTCGTGCGCGGCCTTCGTGCGCGCGACCGTCTGCCGCGTGCTCTCGCCGCCGCAGCCGGCAATCACCATGCACTCGCCGGGCGTGTGATCGCGAGCGGTCGCAATCAGCGCCGCGCGTTCCTGTTCGGAGAGCAGGGCAGCCTCGCCTGTGGAGCCCGCCACGACCACGCCTTGCAATCCCGCGGCGATGTGCGCGCGCACGTTTCGACCGAAGCCCTCGAGATCGAGGTCCTCGCTGCCGGCGTGAAACGGCGTGATGACGGGAGCGAAGATTCCGGAGAGATGCATGGTCGTTCTCTGTGGACTTACGAGTTGAGGCTGAACTTCAGCGCGAGGTCGGCGGGACGCGTCGCAGCCGCGATGGCGATCTTCTGCTCAATCATTCCTTCGTTCACCAGCTCCTCAAGATGCTGGTCGAAGGTCTGCATCCCATACTGCTCGCGGCCGCTCGCGATGTGATCGCGGATCTCGCCCACGCGGTCGCGATCGAGCATCAGGTCGCGAATCGTTGGCGTGACGATCATGATTTCCAGCGCGGCCACGCGCCCCGGCGCATCCTTGCGCGGCAATAGCCGCTGCGAGATCACCGCGTGAAGCGACTCCGCCAGGCGCACCCGCACCACATCCTGCTCCTCGGGTGGGAACATCGCGAGGATGCGCAGCACGGTGCTCTGCGCATCTGGCGTGTGCACGGTCGAGATCAACAAATGCCCCGTCTCGGCGGCCTTCATCGCCGTGTCAATCGTCTCGGCGTCGCGCATCTCGCCAATCAGCACGACATCGGGATCCTGGCGCAGCGCCGCGCGGAGCCCCATGCGGAAGCTCTCGGTGTCCACGCCGATCTCGCGCTGCGTCACCGAGCTCTGGAGGTCACGATGCAGAAACTCGATGGGGTTCTCGAGCGTGACGATGTGCTTGTTCTGGTGCTGATTGATGTGGTTGATGAGCGCCGCCATCGTCGTGCTCTTTCCCGAGCCGGTCACGCCGGTCACGAGAATCATCCCGCGTTCGGCTTCGGCGATCTGCTTCAGCACCGCCGGCACGGAGAGCCGATCGAAGTTCGGCACCTCGAACGGAATCACGCGCATGACAATCATGAATGACGAGCGCTGCCGCAGGATGTTCACGCGGAATCGACCAATGCCCGGCGAACCCCAAGAGCAATCGTAGTCGTTGATCTTGTCGATGCGCGCGCGATCGTCCTCGTTGGCAATCAGCCGCAGCGCGATGCTCTTTGTCTGCTCGGGGGTGAGCGCCTGCTTCGTGAGCGGCACGAGCTTGCCGTCGATGCGCGCGCGAAAGACGTCGCCGGCCTTGATGTGCAGGTCCGACGCGCCACGCTCCACCGCTGCCTTAATGATCTTTTCCATCATGTTGCCTCAGTAGCCTGCGCGCTTGTCAACGAGGTTTCGCATTGGCGTCCCCGTGCGATACCGCTGCCAATTGTCGAGGATCAATGCCTGCAGTCGGTCCCAGAACCGCCGCGGCGATACCCCGCTCACATGCGGGGTCCACAGCACGTTCGGAAGGTGCCACAGCGGGCTCTCTGCCGCCAGCGGCTCGGTGGCAAAGACATCGAGCACCGCCCCGCGCACCCGACCCGACTTCAGTGCCTGAATCAGCGCTTCTTCGTCGACCAGCGCCCCGCGGGCCACATTCACGAGGATCGTCCCGGGATGCAACAGCGCGAGCCGGTCCGCGTGGAGCAGCTGACGCGTCTCATCCGTGAGCGGAGTCGCCAAGACGACCACGTCGGCGTTGGGGAGCAAGCCGTCGAGCTCGCTCAGCCCATGCACCTCCGCGAACCCCGCCGGCGTCCCGAGCCCGGGACGCCGACGCACGCCAACCACGCGCGCACCCAACGCCGAGAAGCGCGTGGCAATCTCGCTCCCGATCCCGCCGGCACCGATTACCAGCACCGAGCACTCGTCAATCTCTCGCACCGCGGCGCTCGGTTGCGCAAACGCGCTCTGGTCAAAGCGCTGCTCGCGGCGCAACGCCTCAGCGAGATCAAAGGCGCGGAGAAAGTGCAGGACACCCGCGAGCGTGTGTTCCGCGATTGTCGGACCGTACACCCCCGCCGCATTGGTCAGGGCGACCTCGCGCGCATGCATTTCGTCGAACAGGAGCGACGCCACGCCCGCGGTGCCAGTGTGGACCCACTTCAGATTCGGCCCCGCCAAGAAGAGCGGCCGCGGCATCCCAAAGCCGACGTACACCTCGGCCTCGGGAATCCACCGCATGGCCTCGTCGCTCGGTGCCTGCGCCCCGTCACCAAAGGAATCGGTCGTGGATTCCATGATGTGCACGCGCCAATCGCTCGGCGTGGCATCGTGAATCGCCTGCGCGACCCGGTCCGGAATGATGAAGGACTCCGCCGTCGAGCGGAGGTCAACGAGCATCAGGCGCCGCGATTCGGTCACGATTCAGGGTCTTGCGAGCGACGCCCGCCCTGCCGCGGACCCGACTGCGGTCCGCGACGCCCACCCTGCTGCGGGCCGGACTGTGATTCACGCGTTTCACCCTGCGGCGCACCGGACTCCGCGGCACGACGCCCCATCGTCCGCCCAGACCACTCCTCCGTCGGCACGCCGTCAACGTTGTCGTGCGCGTGCGGGAAGAAGCGCCCCTCAAACCAGCCCAGCCCGCGCAGCACGAACATCACGGTGATCGTGGTCGCCAGCGCCTCGAACTCGTAGCCCGCGCCAGCCGTGAGGCCAATCGCGGCCACCACCCAGATTGTCGCCGCGGAGGTGAGACCGGTGATCGTCCCGCGCGTGTGCAGGATCGTTCCCGCGCCGAGGAAGCCAATGCCCGTCACGACCTGCGCCGCGATGCGCCCCGGATCGCCGTTGTAGTCATTCGAGATGCGCACGGACAGATCCATCAGTAGCGCAGAGCCGAGGCAGATCAGGATATTCGTGCGAAGCCCTGCCGGCTTGCCGCGCAGCTCACGCTCAAAACCCACCGCGCCGCCGGCGATGATCGCCACGAGCAGCTTCGCCCCAAGATCGAGACGAAAGACTTCGATAAGGTCGCGAAGATTATCCACGGGCGTCGAGCCCCATCGCATCCTTCACGGCGGCCATGGTTTCCTTTGCCACCACGCGCGCCTTCGCGCCTCCCTCGGCCAGCAGCGCATCCACCTGCGCATGATCGGCCTGCAGCGCCTGCGCACGCGAGCGAATCGGCGTCAGCTCCTGCACCATGTTCGCGTGCAGCACCTTCTTGCAGTCAATGCAGCCCCACTTGGCGCCGCGACAGTTCTCGGCGACCTCACTCACTGTTTCGGCAGGAGAGAACGCCTTGTGCAACTCGTAGACGGTCTTGCAGAGGTCGGGATTCCCGGCGTCTGTCTTTCGCTGGCGCGCCGGATCGGTGATGGCAGGGCGCAACTTGTTCCACATCTCGTCGTCGCTTTCGAGCAGGCCAATCGTGTTGCCGAGTGACTTCGACATCTTTGATTGCCCATCGAGCCCCATGATGCGGCGGGTCGGCGTGAGCTTCGGCTGCGGCTCGGGGAAGTACGGCGCGGCGGGAGCGAAGCGCGTGTTCCAATTGCGCGCCACGACACGCGAGAGCTCGAGATGTTGAATCTGATCTTCGCCCACGGGCACAATGTCCGCCCGATAGAGCAGGATGTCCGCCGCCTGCAGCACGGGATAGTTGAGCAGGCCCGCCATCACCTGCTCCTGCTTGGACGACTTGTCCTTGAACTGCACCTGTCGCTCGAGCTCGCCGAGCGGAGTCACGGTGTTGAAGACCCAGGCAAGTTCGGTGTGCTCGGGAACATCGCTCTGCACAAAGAGCACGCACTTGGCATGGTCGAGCCCCGAGGCCAACAGGGAGATCGCCATGTCGCGCGTGCGACGCCGCAAATCCTCCGGCGCATACGCGACGGTGATGGCGTGATAGTTTACGATACAGAAGAACGACTCGAACTGGTGTTGTAACGCGACCCAGTTCTTCACGGCCCCGAGATAGTTGCCAATGTGCAATTCCCCGGAGGGCTGGATGCCGCTGAAGACTCGAGTCATCACTCGAAGTTACGGAGCGCTCGATGGGCTATCAACCGGAGAATGAAGAACTGCTTGCCCTCTGCCTGCAGGCCGCGGAGGCTGGGGCGCGGGTGATTCGCGACGCCGCTCCCGGAATCCGCACCCTCGACTGGCAGTCCAAGGGGCCGGCGGACTTCGTTTCGGAGGTGGATTTGGCGGCCGAGGCGGCGATTCTGGGCATCATGCAGCAGGCGCTCCCGCATGCGACGGTGTTCGCCGAGGAGTCGGCGGCGGTGGTGAATTCGGCCCTGGCCGCCAAGGGACTCACCATCGTCGTGGACCCGCTCGACGGCACGACCAACTTCCTGCATGGCTATCCCGAGTACGCGGTCTCAATTGCCGTCCTGCGCGACGGGGAGCCCGCGGCGGGGGTGGTCTACGACGTCCCGGGGCACGAGATCTTTACCGCAACCGCCGGCGGCGGCTCCTTCCTCAACGGGACCCGGTGCCAGGTCAGCAGCATCACGGATCCCAGCCGCGCACTGATCGGCACCGGGTTCCCCTTCAAGGACGCTGCGGACATCGCGCCGTACCATCGGCAGATGCAGGCAGTGATGGCGCACGTGAGCGGGGTCCGGCGCCCGGGGGCGGCGGCGATTGACCTCGCCAGCGTGGCCTGCGGGCGCTTTGAGGGGTTTTGGGAGATGATGCTCTCGCCGTGGGACTTCGCGGCCGGCATGCTCTTGGTGCGCGAGGCGGGTGGTGTGGTGACGGATCTATCGGGCGCGCATTTGGGGGCGATTGCACCGTCGTCCGTGCTGGCGGGGTCTGGGCCGATGCATCGCTGGCTGTTCGAGGCGCTTTCGCAGGCCTAACAACGGGTTCACAGGAAGGCGTTGATTTAGATTCACAAAACCCCGAACCGCCTCCAATCATGTCGCTCGTCGAGTGCGTCCCAAACTTTTCCGAAGGCCGTAACCCCGAGACCATCGCCGCGATCCGCGACGCCATCGCGAGTGTCGAAAGTGTGGTCGTGCTCGATGTCTCCAGCGACGCCGACCACAATCGCACGGTTGTCACCTTCGTTGCCTCGCTCGATCACGCCGCCGAGGCCGCCTTTCGCGGCATCAAGAAGGCGAGCGAGCTGATTGATCTCAACACGCACTCGGGCGAGCATCCGCGCATCGGCGCGACCGATGTCTGCCCCTTCATTCCGCTCGACGGCGCATCGATGGAGGACTGCATCGTCCTCGCGCGCACGCTGGGAGAGCGCGTCGGCACGGAACTCGGCATTCCCGTCTTCCTGTACGAGCGCGCGGCCTCGCGCCCCGATCGCACGAATCTCGCCGACATTCGGCGCGGCGAGTTTGAGCTCGCCATGATCGAGATTGGCAAGGACCCCAAGCGCGTCCCCGACTTCGGACCCAATCATGTTCACGCCACTGCCGGCGCCACGGTGATTGGTGCGCGCCCCTTCCTCGTGGCGTACAACGTCTACCTCGGCGGCCGCGAGAACCTGCAGGTCGCCAAGAATGTCGCCAAGGCGGTGCGCGGTTCCTCCGGCGGCCTCAAGGGCGTGAAGGGGCTCGGCATGGAAGTGGATGGCCAGGCGCAGGTCTCAATGAATCTCGTTGACCTCGACGCCACCCCGCTGCACCGCGCGTTCGAGATGGTGAAGATGGAAGCCGAGGCGCAGGGCGTCACGCCGACCTGGAGCGAGATCGTGGGTCTCGTTCCCGAGCGCGCGCTCTTTGAAGCGGCGGCGCGTCATCTCCGCTGGCGCGGCTATTCGCCGGATGCCGTGCTTGAGCGAAAGGTTCGCGAAGCAGCGTCTGGCGGCGAATCACTCGCTGGCTTCGTGAGTGATGTCGCGAGCTCGGCGCCGGTTCCTGGCGGCGGGTCGGTCGTCGCACTGACTGGTTCACTCGCCGCCGCTCTCACGCAGATGGTCGCGGGACTCACGGTCGGTCGCAAGAAGTACGCCGCCGTCGAAGACGAGATGAAAGAGCTCGGCCTTCGCTCCGCGGCGCTGGTGCGTCGACTCAAGGCACTCAAGGATGAGGATGCCGCCGCGTATACGTTGGTGAGCAACGCGTACAAGCTCGCGAAGGACACCCCCGCGCAAGACACGATACGCACCGCTGCCATTCAGGGCGCGCTGCTGAAGGCCGCGGAAGTCCCGCTCGAAACGGCGCGTTGGTGCGCCGAGGTTGCGGAGCTTGCCGCGATCTGCGCCGAGAAGGGCAACACGAACGCGGCATCCGATGCCGGCGTCGGTGCGCTGCTCGCGGAGGCGTCGGCCAAGGGCGCGGCATACAACGTGCGCATCAATGTGGTGGCTATGCCGGATAAGGCCGCCGGCGCTCCACTCGCCGAGGAGGCGAAGCGACTCGTAGCGGCGGCGAGTGCGGCGGCGCAGCGGGCCGTTGCCGCGGTCGAGCAGCAGCTTGGCTAGCCCCGCATGAAATCCTTTTCCCACTGGGTCGACACATCGCGTCGACGTGTTGGTCGGGTTTCCGTAGCGCTCGCCGCGATTCTCACGTTCGCCTCGGCGCCTCTAGCTGCGCAGGGCGCATCCACCGATCGCGCATCGGCAATCGGCGGTGTCTTCACCGTGCAATCCGACGCGAAGGCCCGGCTCGAGGAAGCAGTGGAACGCGCCGTCGCGCCGCTCAACTTCGTCGTGCGCTCAGTCGCGCGCCGTCGCCTTCTCGCGGTGAATAAGCCTTCGAGCCGCGTGGAGATCATCGTGCGCGGAGACTCCGTGGTCCTGCGCTATGCCGAACAGCCCGAAGTCCGGGCTCGACGAAATGGCATGCCGCGCCCCTGGCGCAATGCGGCGGGGGAGCAGATCTCCGTCGAGGTACGCGCCCCCGTCGAAGCGACTGAGTCGACACCCCTTCTCATCGAACGTTACATCGCCGAGGACGGCATACGCGAGAACCGTTGGTTCGTCGATGAGTCGAGCGGCCGCGCGCGACTGGAGATTACCGTGAGCTCGCCGCGCCTGCCGGCGCCACTCACGCTGCAACTGATCTACACTCGCCGCTGAGGACCGAGTCGCGTCGGCTTCCCGAGATACTCGGAGGAGAACCCGTGGTGCGCGAGCGCGTCCTGAGGTGCCCCCAGTTCGTACGTCGTCCCGCTGGTGCACCATGTGACGTGGTCCGCACTATCCAAGAGCGCCGCGACATCATGCCCTGTCACGACCACTGCGCATCCATCGGCAGCGAGCGCCCGGAAGGCCTGCAGAATTCGCTCTTGATCAATCGGTGCGATGCCGCGAAGCGGCTCGTCGGCCAACAGCACTCTCGGGCGGCGCACAAAGATTGACGCCACCTCGGCGCGGTGTTGCTCGCCGCCACTCAGCAGATGCGGCCGGGTCG
Organism: Gemmatimonas sp.; assembly: GCA_031363115.1. Lineage (GTDB taxonomy): Bacteria > Gemmatimonadota > Gemmatimonadetes > Gemmatimonadales > Gemmatimonadaceae > Pseudogemmatithrix. Next base: position 11,009 of record JANLTT010000285.1, on the reverse strand, counting down.
CCGCGTGCTGCGCGACGCCGAGTCGCTCGAGCGCTTCCGTCGGCGAATCGCCGCCGGGAAACCGCTCGGCCATCATCGCCAACTGTGCCCCAATTGAGAGGGCCGTACTCAACGCACCCGAGTCAGGGAGATAAAACACTCCGAGCCGCGCGAGTACCGAGGGCCTCCATCGGAGCCGTGCCTCCCCATCCATGCGCACAATGCCGCCGTCCGGCGCCATCCAACCGGCGGCAATCCGCATCAGCGTGGACTTTCCCGCCCCACTGCGCCCGAGCAGCGTGCGCACCTCCCCTGGCACCGCGCGGAGCGACGCGGCACTGAGCACCCGCCGGTCACCGAAGGTGCGCGAGACGCAATCCGCCACCAGCACGGGCTCAACGCTCATGGCACAAACACCGCAAGCAGGATCTCGCCGACCACCGCAGCGAACGAGAGTGCACAGAGCAGCGTCGGCAGCGACACCCCAAGATTGGCCAGCACCACCCGCTCTCGCACACGCTGCACCTCGAGCAACGCGACCGTCAGCGACAAGCCAATGACACCGAGCCCCACCAATCCACCGGCAGCCAACGGTGAGCTCATCGTCGCGACGAACGCCACAGCGAGCCCGAGACGCACAAGCACCCAACAGCGCAGTCCCCGCCGCAGCAGATACAGAAGCACAAGATCGGGGGCTCGCATCACTCTCGTACCCGTAGCGCTCCCCTCCGTGCCTCCGTGTCTCCGTGGTGAACCAGCAGTTCACCCCAGCGTCGTCAACACCCGCGGCCCGTCTGCCGTCACCGCCACCGTGTGCTCAAAGTGCGCCGAGAGCTCGCCATCAAGCGTCACGATCGTCCACTTGTCGCCGAGCGTCTTCGTTGCCGCCGCGCCGACGTTCACCATCGGCTCAATCGCCAGCGTCATCCCCACCTGCAACCGCGGCCCACGCTTCGGCTTGCCATGATTCGGCACCTGCGGATCCTCGTGCATCACGGCACCCACGCCATGTCCCACGAGATCACGCACCACGGTGTAGCCGGCCTTCGTCACCACCGCCTCGCAGGCCGCACCCAGATCACCGATGTGATTCCCCAGCACGCACTGGTCAATCGCCGCCCAGAGCGAGGCCTCGGTCACCTGCATGAGGCGCTTCGCCCCATCGGAGATCTTCCCCACCGCATACGTCCACGCCGAATCGGTGTGGAAGCCGCCGTAGTAGACGCCGATATCCACCGTGATGATGTCCCCGTCCTTCAGCACGCGCTTCGCCGAGGGGATTCCATGCACAATCTCCTCGTTCAGCGAGATGCAGGCGGAGGCGGGAAAGCCGTAGAGCCCCTTGAACGAGGGCGTCGCGCCAGCGTGCGAGCGAATGAAGCTCTCGACCATCTTGTCAATGTCGAGCGTCGTCGCGCCGGGCACGAGGGCCGGCTTGATGTGCTGATGGGTCGCGGCGAGAATGCGGCCACCGGCCGCCATCGTCTCGATTTCGCGTGCGCTCTTGAGTTGGATCATCGCAGCCTCAGGCGGGGTCGTGACCGCTTAGCGGCCGACGGCCTTGAGCGCGCGGGCGAACACGTCGTCGAACGAGCCGACGGCATCGATATGCTGCACGTTTGCGCGCTGGGATACATACCAATCGAGCACCGGCTTGGTCTGCGCGTGGTAGACGTTGAGCCGATTGCGAATCGCCTCGGGTTCGTCGTCCTTGCGACGGATCAACGTGCCGCCATCGTTGTTCGGGCACGGCGTGCCAACCGCCACGCCGGTAAACGGCTTCTGGCAGGTTTCGCAGGTGGTGCGTCCCGAGAGACGCTCCACGAGGAGCTCGTCATCGATCACGAAGTCGAGGACGACATCGACCTGCTCGCCAAGTTCCTTCACGACCTGCGCGAGTCCCTCGGCCTGCGGGACGGTGCGCACGACGCCATCGAGGATGACGCCATTGGCCTGCGCCGGTGCTGCCAGCGCTTCCTTCATGATGCCGAGAATCACCGCATCGGGAACGAGATCACCACGGTCCATGTAGCCCTTGGCGTCGAGTCCAAGCTTCGTGCCTTCCTTCACCGCCGCGCGAAGCACATCACCCGTGGCAAGCTTCGGGACGCCGAGGGCGGCGGCAATCCGCTCCCCCTGCGTCCCTTTGCCTGCGCCTGGTGGTCCGAGCAGGACGACGATCAACCTAGAAGCCCTGCTGGACGTTGCGACCGCGGAACCGCACGCGGCCACCCTTCTTCATGAAGCCATCGTACTTACGAAGCAGCAGGTGCTGCTGCATCTGCGCCATCGTGTCGAGCGCGACACCGACCACGATCAGCAGCGAGGTGCCACCGAACTGGAACGGAACCGCGAACATGTCGGCGAGGAGAATCGGCATCAGCGCAATCACCGTGAGGAAGAGCGCCCCGGGCAACGTGATACGCGAGACCACGTAGTCGATGTACTCCGCCGTCTTCGAACCAGGCTTCACGCCCGGAATGAAGCCGCCCTGCTTCTTCAGGTTCTCGGCCAGGTCGACCGGATTGAAGATGATGGACGTGTAGAAGTACGTGAAGAACATGATCAGCACGGCGGACAGCGTGAAGTAAAGCCACGTGCCCGGCGCGAAGAGCTCGGCGAACTGTGCGATGGACTGATTGCCCGAGAAGCTGGCAATGGCGCCCGGCACGACGATGAGCGACTGCGCGAAGATGATTGGCATCACGCCCGCGGTGTTGATCTTGAGCGGGATGAAGTTCTTCGCCGCCTCGCGCTGACGGCCACGGGCCATCGTGCGCTGCGGAATCTGAATGGCGATGCGACGCGCCGCGAGGGTCATCGTCACGACGCCGGCGACCACGAGCCCCATCGTTGCCGTCATGCCGAGGAGCGAAAGGAGCGAGACCGCCCCCGTGCTCACGAACGAGAACATCTGGAAGATGCTCGGGACGAAACGCTCAACGATCGAGAAGAAGATCAGGAGCGAGGCGCCGTTGCCGAGGCCGCGTTCGGTGATCTGCTCACCAAGCCACATCACGAACAGCGCGCCGGTCGTCAGGAAGAGCACCATCTGGAAGATGAAGCCCGTCCCAGGGTTGAGGACCGCGCCCTGCACACCGGAGGTGAACAGCGCGTAGCCGTAGCCCTGCACGGCGGCGAGCGCCACGGTGAAGTAGCGCGTCCACTGCGTGATCTTCTTGCGCCCTTCCTCATCCTTCTGGAGCTTGTCCATCGAAGGAATCACCGCGGCGCCGATCTGCATGAAGATCGAGGCCGAGATGTACGGCATGATGCCGAGGGCGAAGATCGTGGAGCGGGAGAGATTCCCGCCCACGAACAGATCGTACAGCCCGAGCAGCCCGCCGCCCTGGCTCGCGAAGAAGTCCAGCATCGCCGTCACGTCCACGCCGGGGGCGGTGACGTGCGAGCCCACCCGGTAAATCACCAGGCAGAGGAACGTGAACGTGATCTTCTGCCAGAGCTCCGGCGTGCGGTAGATGTTGCCTACCGCCGCCATCGGGTTCGGCTGGGCCATCTTACGCCTCGACCGTGCCGCCAGCGGCGACGATCTTGGCGGCGGCGGAGGCGCTGACCTTCAGCCCCTTCACCGTGTACGCCTTGCTCACATCGCCATTGGCGAGCAGCTTGGCCGGGCCCTTCGACAACTTCACGAGGCCAGCGGCCTCGAGCGTCAGCATGTTCACGTCCGTCCCTTCGACGAGCGCGAGGTCGGCGATACCGACGACCTGCGACTCCACACGGAACGGATTGGTGAAGCCACGCTTCGGCACGCGACGCGTGAGCGGCATCTGGCCGCCTTCGAAATGCGGCTTGTTACCGCCCGGACCGTGATGGCCGGAACGGGCCTTGATGCCCTTGTGACCCTTGCCCGACGTCTTGCCCGTTCCCGAACCCGGGCCGCGCCCGAGGCGCTTCCGGTTGCGGTGCGAGCCCGGCGTACGCGCCAAGGTGCCCAGGGTGATTTTTTCTTCGCTCATTATGATTACTCCGTCTCGGCCGTGACCGTGACCAGGTGGCGGACGCGCTTGATCATGCCGCGCAACGCCGGGGAATCCTGATGCACGACCGACGCCTGATGGTGCTTGAGGCCGAGGGCCTCAAGGGTCGCGTTCATGACTTTGTTGTGTCCGATGCCGGAACGCACCTGGGTGATCTTGACCTTCCCCGTGGTGAGCGTGTTCGGCTCGGTGTGCTTCGGCCCGCGCGTGCGGTGCCATACGAATGTCCGCGGCATTATGCGATCTCCTTGGACTTGGCGCGCGACTTGTACGGCAGCGAGGAGACCTCGACACCGCGCTCGCGCGCGATCTGTTCAACCGTCGTGAGGGCCGTGAGGCCATCAAGGGCGGCCAGCACCATGTTGTGCGGGTTCGTCGAACCCAGCGACTTCGTGAGAATGTCGTGGATGCCCGCGCACTCCATGATCGCGCGCACGGCACCACCGGCAATCACGCCAGCACCCGGAGCGGCCGGCTTCATGAGAACCTTACCGGCCCCATGCTTGCCGACGATCTCGTGGGGGATGGTCGCACCCGTCATCGGGATGGAGACCATGTGACGACGGGCGCCTTCGACGGCCTTGCGGACCGCTTCCGACACTTCGTTCGCCTTGCCCGTCGCGATACCCACCTTCCCCTGCCCATCGCCGACGGCGACGAGTGCGTTGAAGCTGAAGCGACGACCACCCTTCACGACCTTCGCGACGCGATTGATCGCGATCACGTTCTCGAGGAGATCGCTCCCCTCGCGATCCTGCATCGGCGCGCCACCGCGACCACCGTCGCGACCGCCACGTCCGCCGTCACGGCCACCAGGACCGCCCGGGCCACCTGGGCCGCCACGACCACCGGGACCGCCCGGACCGCCGCGACCGCCACCAGGACCGCCGCGCATTCCGCCGCCGCCCGGAGCGCCACGCCCACGGCCAGCACCCGGACCACCGGTACGACCGCCACGTGCGCCGCCGGCGCCACCACCGAAACCACCAGTCTGTTCAGCCATTAGAACTCCAACCCGCCTTCGCGGGCTCCGTCGGCCACCGCTTTCACGCGGCCGTGATACTGGTATCCACCACGATCGAACACGACCTTCGTGATGCCGGCTGCCTTCGCCTTCTCGGCGACGCGCTTCCCGACTTCGACCGACTTCTCTGCCTTCTTCCCTTCCAGACCGCTGTCCGTCACGGTCATCAGGGTCCTATGCAGCACGTCGTCGACCAACTGCACCGACATGTGCTTCAGCGAACGGAAGACCACGAGGCGCGGCCGCTCGGCCGTCCCGGAGACCTTGGCACGCACGCGGATGTGACGTCGCGCGCGGAGTCCCGCACGCGTCTTGGGTACACGCTTGCCCGGCATTACTTACCTCCAGCCTTGCCGGCCTTACGCCGGATGACTTCGCCCTGGTACTTGATGCCCTTGCCCTTGTAGGGCTCGGGGGGACGGAGCAAACGGATTTCCGCTGCCACCTGACCGACCTTTTCCTTGTCGGCGCCTTCGATCACGACCTGCGTCGGGACCGGCGCGCTGATCTTGATGCCCGCCGGCGCCTTGTACTGGATCTGGTGCGAGAAACCCAGAGCCAGCTGCACGCCGAACGGCTTCGGCTCGGCCTTGAAGCCGACGCCCGTGATTTCGAGCGTCTTCACATAACCCTTCGAGCAGCCCTCGACCATGTTGGCGACGAGCGTGCGCGAGAGGCCGTGGAGCGCCTTGTGCTTCTGGTCTTCGGAGGGGCGCGACACCGTGATGACGCTGCCTTCCATCTTCAGACCGATTTCCGGGTGGATCGCCCGGGAGAGCTCTCCCTTCGGACCCTTCACGGAGACATGATTGCCATCGAGCTTCACCGTCACACCAGACGGGATGTCGATTGGGAGCTTACCGATACGCGACATGTGTGGGCTCCTTACCAGATGAAGGCGAGGAGTTCACCGCCGGTACGCTCAGCACGCGCCTGGCGATCCGTCATCAGCCCCTTCGAGGTGCTGAGGATGGCGACGCCGAGGCCGTTGCGCACGCGCGGAATCTCCGCGGCACCGACATACTGCCGGAGGCCGGGGGTGGAAACGCGCTTGAGTTCGCGGATGACGGGCGTGGCGCCGGCATACTTCAGCGCGACGCGGAGGACCATGCGGCCCTCGGCGTTCTCGATTGTCTTGTAATCGGTGATGAAGTTGCTCTCCTTCAGCAGGCGAGCGATCTCCACCTTCATCTTAGAAAGCGGAATGTCCACGCGCCGATGCTTCGAACCGACAGCATTACGGATCCGCGTGAGCATATCGGCGATCGGGTCAGTCATGCTCATAGTGCTTCTCGGACTCCTCTGGTTTCCGGCATGCGCCGGACCTGTAGGAAGGGGCGAAAGGGGTTCCCGTCGCGTTGTGCGATGGCGGGCCTACTCTCGAGGGTACTGCACCTACGGATGAAAGATGGAGGATGGAAGATGCGAGGCCGTACGGCCTCGCTCCCTTCATCCTTCAACCTTCATCATTACCACGAGGCCTTACGAACCCCGGGGATCAAGCCCTGAAGGGCCATCTCACGGAATGCGATACGGCTCAAGCCGAAGTGCTGCAGGTTCCCGCGGCTACGGCCGGTCATCTGGCAGCGGTTGCGGATGCGGGCCTTGGCGCCGTTGCGGGGAAGCTTCTGCAACGCGACCTGCGCCGCACGCTTCTCCTCATCGGAGGCCGTCACCGACTTCACGATGGCGCCAAGCTTGGCGCGCTTCGGAGCCTGCTTCGCGGCCATCGACTTGCGACGCTCGTTCTTCTCGATCGTGCTCTTCTTCGCCATTACTGAGCTCCCTGAACAACGATGGGCTTGTCATCGCCACGGAACGGCATGCCGAGCTCGCGAAGGAGCGCGAATGCCAGATCGTCGCGGTTCGTGGTCGTCACGAACGTGATGTCCATTCCGTGGATCGTCTCGACCAAGTCATAGTTGATCTCCGGGAAGATCATCTGTTCCTTGACGCCGAGGCTGTAGTTGCCGCGTCCGTCGAACGAGCGGGTGGAGAGACCGCGGAAGTCACGGACGCGCGGGATTGCCGTCGACACGAAACGGTCGAGGAACTCCCACATCCGGGCGCCGCGGAGCGTCACCGCCACGCCAATCTCCTGGCCTTCGCGCTGACCGAAGTTGGCGATCGACTTCTTCGCCTTCGTCCGGATCGGCTTCTGGCCGGTGATCACCGTGAGCTCGTCCACGATTGCATCGAGGACCTTGGGCTGCTTGATCGCCTCGCCCATGCCCACGTTGATCGTGATCTTGCTGAGGTTCGGGAGCTGATGGACGTTCTTCAGCCCGAACTGCGTCATCAGCTTGCCGCGCACCACCGTGAGGTAGTGCTTGTGCAAGCGCGGCGCCGGCACTGGGAGTTCGGTTCCCTTGTGCTCCTTGGGGAGCATCGAGGCCCGCTTCTCACCCTGGCCGCTCTTCTTCTTTTCCTGCGTCTTGGTCGTTGCCATTGATCAGTCCTCGCTCAGCGGGTCCGCGGGATCGACTGCCCGCTCTTCGCGCTGATGCGCTCCTTCGTACCGTCGGCGTCGATCCGCGCGCGGACGCGCGTCGGAGCACCCGACTTCGGGTCAATCAGCATCACGTTCGACAGCGCCATCGGAGCCGGCATCTCAATGATGCCCGACGTCTCTTCGGCGGTGCGCGCACGACGATGCTTCTTCACGATGTTGATCCCCTCGATCGTGACGCGCCCCGTCTTCAGGTGCACACGGAGGACCGTTCCTTCCTTGCCCTTGTCGTCGCCGCGCACGATGCGAACGGTATCACCCTTGGTGATCTTCGTCTCGACGCGCTCGGCATTCCGCTGATGGCGGGTGACGTTCTTCTTCCCGCGGGTCTTGCGATGAGTAAGAATGCGCATGGCTTACAACACCTCAGGGGCCAGCGACACAATCTTCATATAGCGCTTGTCGCGCAGCTCTCGGGCCACGGGGCCGAAGATACGCGTGGCACGCGGCTCGCCCTTGTCATCAATGATGACCACGGCGTTCTCGTCAAACTTGATGTACGACCCGTCCTTGCGGCGGGTCTCCTTCACCGTGCGCACGACGACGGCCTTCGCCACGTCGGACTTCTTCACGGTGCCATTGGGGAGCGCGTCCTTCACCGCCACCACGACCTTGTCACCAAGGCCGGCGTAGCGCTTGCGCGTCCCACCCAGGACACGGATCACGAGGGCCTTCTTGGCCCCCGAGTTGTCCGCGACCTTCACGATGGTTTCCTGTTGAATCATTGGTCAGCTCTCCTTAACGCGCGCGGTCGACGATCTCGAGCAACCGGAACCGCTTGTCCTTGGACAGCGGGCGGGTCTCGACGATCCGGACGGTGTCCCCGACCTTCGCGCTGTTCGACTCGTCATGAGCCTTCAGGCGCTTGGTCTTGGTCACCATCTTCCCATAGACGGGATGCGGCACGCGACGCTCGATCGCGACCACGATTGTCTTATCCATCTTGTCGCTCACCACCAACCCCTGGCGCACCTTGCGCGCGGAACGGTTCGAAGCGTCGGTCTTTACGGTCTCAGCCATTCTGGTTTCCTCTCGCGCGCGTTAGCGCACGGCCTCCGTCTTCTCCGACTTCTCGCGGAGCACAGTCTGAAGCCGCGCGATGTCGCGGCGGATCGAACGAAGCCGAAGCGGATTGCTCAGCGGCTCGGTGGCGCCACGGAAGCGGAGACGAAAACGCTCCTCTTCCAACTCGCCGAGCCGGGCGGTGATTTCGTCCAGGCTCAACTCTCGGATCTGATCAGCCTTCATTGATAGTCTGCGCCTCCTCGCGCGCCACGAACTTCGTCTTCACGCCCATCTTGGCAGCGGCGAGACCCAGCGCCTTCTGGGCCATTTCCTTCGTCACGCCTTCGATCTCGAACAGCATGCGGCCCGGCTTCACCACCGCCACCCAAAGCTCCGGCGATCCCTTGCCCTTGCCCATGCGGGTTTCGGCCGGCTTCTTCGTGACCGGCTTATCCGGGAAGATGCGAATCCACACCTTACCGCCACGCTTGATGTGACGCGTGAGCGCCACGCGCGCGGCTTCGATCTGACGCGCCGTGACCCAGCCCGGCTCCTGCGACTGCAGGCCGAACGTGCCGAACGCGACGGTCGCGCCACGACGGGCGAGACCCGTCGTACGACCCTTGAACTGCTTGCGGAACTTGACCCGCTTTGGTGCCAGCATTCGTCAGCGCTCCTTAGGCGTCGGAGGAGTACGTGGATGCACCACGACGCCCCTCGATGACTTCGCCCTTGAAGATCCAGACCTTCACACCGATGGTGCCAAAGGTGGTCTTCGCCGTCGACGTCGCATAGTTGATGTCAGCGCGCAGCGTATGAAGGGGCACACGACCCTCGTGATAGCCTTCGACGCGCGCGATTTCGGCGCCGCCGAGGCGGCCCGAGCACTTCACCTTGATGCCTTCCGCACCCATGCGCATCGCGCTCTGCACCGCACGCTTCATCGCGCGACGGAACGAGATGCGCTGCGCCAGCTGGGCGGCGATGTTGTCGGCAACGAGCTGCGCCTCGATCTCCGGGCGCTTGATCTCCTCGACGTTCACACCGACTTCCTTGCCGGTCAGCTGCTGAAGCTCGGTCTTGAGCTCCTCGAGGGCCTGGCCCTTCTTCCCGATCACCACGCCCGGGCGGCCCGTGTGGATGGTCACGACGACCTTCCCCGGCTTCCGCTCGATGGTGATGTCCGCAATCGCGGCGCCGGCAAGGCGGGCACGGAGGTACTTCCGCAGCAGTGCGTCTTCCTTCAGCAGCGCCGGGAAATCCTTCTTCGCGTACCACTTGCTACGCCACTGCGTCGAAACGCCAAGGCGAAAGCCGATTGGATGAGTCTTCTGTCCCATTATCGCCCTTCCTTCTCGGCCACGATGATTTCCACGTGGCTGGTTCGCTTGATCATCGGGGTCGCCCGGCCCATGGCCGCCGGCGTCCAACGCTTGAGCTTCGGTCCTTCGTTGACAATCGCGAGCTTGATGTACAGTGCGTCCACGTCAAGCGACGTGTTCGCCGAACGCGCTGCCTGCTCGGCATTCGCCACCGCCGAGCTGAGCACCTTCGAGATCTGCACCGCTGCGTGCTTCTTGCTGAACTTCAGCATGGAGAGCGCATCGTTCACCGGAAGACCGCGGATCTGGTCAATGACCAGGCGCATCTTGTACGGCGACTGACGCGTCGTGCGCTGAATGGCTCGAGCTTCGGTCATGGGTTACTTGCCTCCCTTGGCCGGTGCCGCCGATGCGGCCGGCGACGCCTTCTTGTCGGTCTTGTTGTTGCCCGTGTGACCACGGAACAAACGCGTCGGGGAGAACTCGCCGAGCTTGTGCCCGACCATGTTTTCCGTCACGTAGACCGGGATGAACTTGTTGCCGTTGTGCACGGCGACGGTGTGCCCGACAAACTCGGGAATCACCGTGCTGGAACGAGACCAGGTCTTCACGACCTTCTTCTCGCTCTTCGCGTTCATCGTGATGATGCGCTTCAGCAGCGCTTCCTGGATGAACGGGCCCTTCTTGATTGAGCGTGACATTTAAGTGTTTTCCTTGATCAGCTCTGGGTGGCCTTGCCGCGCTTCCGGCCACGGACAATCAGGCGCGTCGACGCCTTCTTCTTGTTGCGCGTCTTGACGCCCTCCTTCTTGCCCCACGGGCTCACCACGTTGCGACCGCCGCGTGTGCGGCCACCGTGCGGGTGATCCACCGGGTTCATGACTTCACCGCGGACCTTCGGACGGCGACCGAGCCAACGGGTCTTGCCGGCCTTGCCCCACGAAATCAGCTCATGCTCGGCGTTGCCGACTTCGCCGATCGTGGCGAGGCAGTTGCCGTGCACCAGGCGCATTTCCGTGGACGCCAACCGCAGCGTCACGTACTCGCCTTCCTTCGCGACGACTTGGACGCTGGTGCCGGCCGAGCGGGCCATCTGGCCGCCCTTGCCGGGCTTGAGCTCGACGTTGTGCACCGAGGTGCCAAGAGGCACTTCACGAAGCGGCATCGCG
>JANLTT010000262.1:0-2433 GCA_031363115.1 Gemmatimonas sp. | reverse complement strand
GGGGTCCTTGAGGAACTCAATGATTTCGCGGAGTTCGACCTTCGCTTCGTCCGCACCGGCGACGTCCGCAAAGGTGATCTTCGGCGTATCGCCCGAGAGGAGCTTCGCCTTCGACTTGCCGAAGGAGAAGGCCTTGTTGCCACCAGCCTGCATCTGCCGGAGGAGGAAGACCCAGATGCCAATGATGATGATCCACGGCAGCATCTGCAGGATCAGCGATCCAATGGAGATGCGCGGGTCATCCACCTTGATGGCGACCTGCTTGGCGCGGAGGCGCTCGACTTCGTTCTCGCTGTTCGCGACCGGGAACTTGGTCGAGAATCGCTTGGTCTCGCGTCCCTCGATCAACACGCGGTTCTTGAACTCGCCGATGACCTCGCGGCCCCCGACGATGGTCACGCGCGAGACGTTGTCCGCGGTGAGTTGCTGGTCATAGAGCGAATAGTCAATCGGCGGCGACTGCTCGCTGCGACCGCTCGTCATCTGGAAGAAGACGAACGGCACAAGAATCGCGAGCACCCAGAGCGACAGGGTGCGCGAGGCCTTACCGAAACCACCGGGCTTGTTCTGCGGGGCGTTAGCCATTGATCTCCCTACTCGAGGCTGGCCACGAACGGCACATGACGGAAATCCTCCGCATGGTCCAACCCGTAGCCGACAAGGAATTCGTGCGGAGCATCGAAGCCGACAAACTGCACCGGATGCGAGAGATGCTCCGCGATGTGCTTGTGTAGCAGTGCGCAGATCGCGATCGACTTCGGCTTTCGCTCGCTCAACAGCGCGACGAGCGTCTGCAACGTACGACCGGAATCCACGATGTCCTCCACCAGGAGGATGTGCTTCCCTTCAAGGCTCGTTTCCGGGTCATACACCAACTGGACGTTCCCGGATGACACCGTGCCTGCGCCATAGCTCGAGGCCACGAGGAAATCCACGTGGAGGGGGCGCTGAATCTCCCGCACCAAATCCGACAGGAAGATGAAGCTTCCCTTCAGCAGCCCGAGCACCAGCAAATCGCCATCAGGATAGGAAGCGGTAATCTCGGCCCCCAGTTCCCGAACGCGGCCGGCAATGGTCGCCTCGTCGTAGGCAATGCGCTTGATGGCACGGCCGAGGAGACGGGGGTCGGCAGACTTGGAAGGGGTGCTCATGATCCTATCAATATAATGTCGAGGCCGCGCGGAGAACGAAGGTGGACCGCGTCCGTTCAAGCAGGGCCCCACCCGAGAGGGGAATGTGGGCACCGCTCTTTGCCGTCGGCGCCCATGCGCTCGCCCGCGCGATGCCGCGCCAATCCATCGTGACGCCGATGCGCGCCGCCAGTTCGGGCCAGAGAATCGCCCATCCGGCCGTCGTCACACCACGGAGTGGCGCGAGCGGAATCATCAGCGCTCCGTCCACCTCCGTGGGCGCAACGGACTCGTCCACGAACTGCGCGAGCTCGCGGCGCCACGCGGCGCCCCGCGCGCCGAGCTCCCAGCACCACTCACCAAAGCCGGGTCGCGCGCTCTCGAGCGCGGGGAGCAGCTCGTGTCGCACCCGATTCCGCTGATGCGCCATGCTGCGATTGGAGGGGTCTTCAATAAAAGGGACCGCGCGGGCGACCGCGTATTGCGCCACGGTCTCGCGCGGGACCTGAAGCAACGGGCGCGCCACTGCCGTACGGGACGACGGCTCAGCGGGCGCGCGATCGTGCGGTCCAGCGAGCGGGCCAGCGAGCGGGCCAGCGAGCGGGCCAGCGAGCATGCCAGCCAGTCCGCGAGGCCCCGCCTCGCGCAGCAGCCGCAACACCACCGTCTCGATCTGGTCATCGCGTGTGTGTGCCGTGACCACCGTAGCCCGATGCTCCTCCGCCCAACCATTGAGGAACCGCCAGCGTGCCTCGCGCCACGAGGCTTCGGTCGGAGCGCTGGCGGAGGCCGCGCTCGGCATGCTCCCCGAGACCACCGGCAGCTCCAGCGCCATCGCCGTGCGCTCCACGAGGGTGGCCGCGCGGGTGGACGCGGCCCCCGTGCCGTGGTTGAAGGTGGCCACCGCGGCAATCTCATGCCCACGAGCGCTCGCCATGGCGTCGAGGAGCACCATCGAATCGCGCCCACCGGACACGGCCAACACCCAGCGCCCCCGCGGGAGCGAGGCCAGGGAACGATGAATTGCGGTGACCGCTTCACTTTGCGTACGCACGCGGCTAAAATACTCGCCGTACGACGCCTTCACACCGATTTAGCGGAGCGATGACGTGGAACAGTCTTTTGGCGGCCCTCTTGGAACCCTCATCGCCGGACTCGGCATGGGCGGCTATTACATCGGGCTCACCTGGATCAACATTCTCCTCGGCACGCTTCTCACCCCGCTCTTTTTGATTCCGCTGACCTGGGTTCAGGACGCGATGGCGAAGAAGAAGGCCGAGCAGCAGCAGGGTTGAGCTGACAC
>JANLTT010000188.1:0-3191 GCA_031363115.1 Gemmatimonas sp. | reverse complement strand
TGCTCGATGTGGGTTTTGGCCACGGCGATATGCTCCGAACCATCGCGCGATGGGCGCACCGCACCGGCATACAGGCCGAGCTGGTTGGCATTGATCTCAACCCGCGATCCGCGCCGGTGGCGGCGGCCGCGACGGATGCCTCGCTCGGCATACGGTATCTGACTGGCCGCGCTGAGTCGTTGGAGTGGGAGCCGGACTTCATTATCTCGTCGTTGGTGGCGCACCACATGACGGATGACGAGTTGGTGGCGTTTGTGAAATGGATGGACGCGACGGCGAAGGTGGGCTGGTTGGTGAATGATCTGCACCGGCATTGGGCGGCATGGATTGGCTTTCGCGCGCTCGCGACTGTGTTTGGGTGGCATCCGATTGTTGCGCATGATGGTGCGGTGTCGGTGCGGCGTGCGTTCACGCGGTCCGATTGGGTGCGATTGCTTGGCGACGCCGGAGTGGATGGCGAAGTGCGCCGGCATCTGCCGTTTCGCTGGACGGTCGCGTCGGGTCGTCGATGAAATCAACGCCGGTGATTGTTGGTGGCGGGCTCGCGGGGGCCGCGGCGGGCATTGATCTCGCTCGCGCTGGCCATGCGCCGCTGCTGCTCGAGCGAGAGACTGGCGCGCACGACAAAATCTGCGGCGAGTTTCTGAGCGGCGAGGCCGTCGCAGCGTTGGCCGCGCTTGGAGTGGACGCGCGCGCTTTGGGTGCGGTGCCGATGACGCGTGTGGAGATTCACGCGGGTCAACGTCAAGCGGCGGCGCCTCTGCCGTTCCCAGCGCTGAGTCTGTCGCGGCGGGTGCTCGATGCGGCGGTTCTTGAGCGCGCGACGGCTGTTGGAGTCACGGTGCAGCGCGGGGTGACGGTGCGTGAGGTGATTGTGAGCGAGCTCGCACAGCGCGGTGCAGGGCAGAGTGTGGCCCACACCACTGAGGGCGACATCGAAGCATCCGCGTTGCTCCTCGCGAGCGGCAAACACGATGTACGCGGCGCACCGCGTCCCGATGGCCCCGACGAAATCGGCTTCAAGATGTATTTCCGTGATGAGGCGATCTCCCGGCGTCTCGCTGGCACGGTCGCGGTCACCTTTTTTGAAGGTGGCTATGCGGGATTGCAGCCGGTGGAGGGCGGGCGACTCAACTTGTGTCTGCTGATTGACGGTGCGCACTATCGCGCGCTGGGGAGTTGGCCGGCGTTGTTGGAGCGGCTCTGTCGCGAGCCGGCGCTCGCCGCGCTCGCAGACGCTGAAGCGTTGTTGCCGCGGCCGCTGGCGATTTCGCGCGTGCCCTATGGTCATCTGGCGCAGACGTCGGACGATGGCCTCTGGCGACTCGGCGATCAGGCGGCGGTGATTCCCAGTTTCTGCGGCGATGGGATGGCGATCGCGCTGGAATCGGGGCGACTGGCGGCTGCGATGTTGGCTGATGGTGCGACGGCGTCGGAGTATCAGCGTGCGTTGTTGATCAAGACGCGGCGCCCGGTTCGACTGGCGATGGCGGCGCTGCGAATGGCGCGGCATCCCGTGGGGCGGTTGGCGGCGATGACTGGATTAGCGGCGATTCCGGGTGGGCTGGCACTCTTGGCGCGGCTCACGCGGGTGGCGGATCCGCATGCGTACGCCGTGGTGAAATAGGCGGTCGCCTTTCTCGCGTCGAGTTTCGAGCGACTCCCGTTCGCCTGCGACTCATGTGACGCCCTACGGCACCGCCACCGTGACGGCGGTGGCGCTGTAACTCGGCGTCGATGCCAGCGGCGCCGGGAGATTCGCGGTGGCGAAGGTGCCCGAGACGGCGCCGCTCGAGGTGATGAGCGTAAAGCTGTTGGGGCTCACGGGCACGAAGGCGCCAACGAGCGACACGTTGAGGGTGCCGCCGAGCGTGACGCTACCGGCGACCGCAATCCGGTCGTATTGGGTGCCCGCGGTGAGCCCGCCGAGTCCCATCGCAATGCTTCCGGTGTTCTCGAGGCTGCCGGTGATGTTGAGCAGGATGCTTCCGTCCGCGGACATGATGAGCTGGCCCTGGTTGAGCACGTTGGCCACAATGCCGCGCGAACCGCCTGAGCCCTGGGCGATGGAAATCGCGCCACCCGCGCTGTTTGTGAGCACGCCGCTTGTGACCTCGAGCGCGGAAGCGAAGCTCGACACGGTGGAGCTGAGCTCGAGAATTCCCGCGTTGGTGAAGCCGCTCGCGACGGTCAGTGTGCTGGAGCCCACCGAGCCATCTGAGGCAATGCGGATGGTGGAGCCCGGCAGAGTAGTGAGCGTGCTGTTGATGGCACTCGGTGTCGCGACCAACACGAATCCTTGGTTGGTGAATGGCGCGGCCACCGTCGCGTTGCGCAGGCGCATGGAGAAGCCCGAGGGAATCGCGAAGAGGGCGCCAACGATGCTGGCATTCTGCACATCGAACTCACCCGTGCCGGTGAAGCCGCCGCCCGTCTGCTCGACGGTGCCGCCGGATACGCGGAGGATGCGACCCGCGCCGACCTGCACGGTGCCGTCGCTCACGAACGCCGCGGTACCCGATTGATTGATTGTCAGGTTGCCACCGCTGACATCGAGCGTGCCGCTGTTGGTGATGACCGTGTTGGCGGCGGTCCAGTTCAGGGGCTGTTGCACGACGATGCTGCCCTGGTTGTCGATGTTGCCGACGAGCGTGCGCGTGCCGCCCGTGCCGGGCAGGCTGCTGATGGTGCCGCCGGCCGCGTTCACCAGCGTGCCGCCGGATAGCACCAGCTGCGACGGGTACGACGACCCGCTCGACGTCAGCTCGATGCTGCCCGCGTTGGTGAATGCGGGGACGGTGAGCGTCGAGTTGCCGGTGTTCCCGGTGGGGAGCAGGCGAATCGTCGAGCCCGCGGGCGCCGTGATGGCTCCGGTGATGCTGTTGCTGCCGTCCGCCTCGAGGAGGCCTTCGTTGAGGAGCGACGCATCCACCGTGACCCCGCGCATGAACAGCGAGCGACTCGCGGGGTTCACGAAGGCGCCCGGCCCGGCGATCGTGGCATTCAGGACCGTGAGTCCGCCCGTGCCCGTGAATGCCCCGCCACTCTGCGCGATGCTGCCGCCGGTGATGGTCATCGTGCGGGCGGCCGCGATGTTCACCGTGCCCGAGGTCGTGAACTGCGCGCTCCCCGTCTGCGTGATCGTCAGGTTGCCCGTGCTGACATCGAGCGTGCCGCTGTTGGTGATGACC
>JANLTT010000152.1:0-5496 GCA_031363115.1 Gemmatimonas sp. | reverse complement strand
CTCAGGCGCGGGCGAGTCGGTCGACCGCACCGGACGCCCCGCGCGCTTGAGTGCATCGCGCAGGAGAAACTCAATCTGCCCGTTCACGCTGCGCAGGTCGTCATTCGCCCACCGCTGCAATTGCTCCAGCAGCTCGCGGTCGACGCGCATCAGGAAGGGCTTCTTCTCGGCCACGGGAGCGCCGGCTCAGGTGTAGAGCGAGCCGGTGTTCAACACGGGCTGTGTCGAGCGTTCGGAGCAGAGCACCACCAGGAGATTGCTCACCATGGCCGCCTTACGCTCTTCATCGAGCTTCACGATCTGCTTCTGGCTCAGCAGTTCGAGAGCCATTTCCACCATGCCCACCGCGCCCTCGACAATTTTCTGGCGCGCCGCGATGATGGCGCTCGCCTGCTGACGCTGCAGCATCGCCGCGGCAATTTCCTGCGCGTAGGCGAGATGACTGATGCGCGCCTCGATCACTTCAACACCGGCCTTCTTCAGGCGATCCACTAGCGCTATCTCAAGCGTCTGCGAGACCTCGGTGGTGTGCTGCGAGAGCGAGAGCCCGTCGGCCGAATGCGAATCGTAGGGATACTGCACCGCGACGGCACGCAGCGCGGACTCACTCTGCACCTCGACGTAACGGAGGTAATCCTCGACCTCGAAGAGCGCTTCGGCGGAATCAACAACCTTCCACACGACAATCGCGGCGATCTCGATCGGGTTGGAGTGATTGTCGTTTACCTTGAGCTTCGCGGTCTCGAAATTGCGGATACGAAGCGAAATAGGAGCCTTCACGAGAAACGGATTGGCCCACCAGAAGCCATCCTGGCGCACGGTTCCCTTGTAGGTACCGAAGAGGGTGAGGGCCTTTGCCTCGTTCGGGTGGACAATAAAGAGCCCGCTCAGCATGAACGAAGTGAGCGTCACGGCGGCAATCATGACGAGCCCTCGGACGTCTCCTCCGGGGGCCTGGAAGGCCTTGGCCGCGAGGAAGACCCCAATCGCGGTGAGGGCGATGAGCACGAGCAGGACGACGAGACCATTGAGGGCCGGGAAACGCTTTTCTGAGTACATCGGGTCAAAGACTCCGCTGGAGTGGTATTAAAGTGATATCATTTTGGAATCCCTGTGTCAAGGGCGCAACAGCAGTTGCACTCCAGATGTGCGCTGACGCGTTGCGAATGCCTCTGTAATGTCCGAATATTTGCGACGGCCTGAAATCGACCCCGCTCAAGCACTCCACTAATGATTTGCGTCCACTGCAGCGTTCCTGTTCCTGACGAAGCGAAGTTTTGCCACAGCTGTGGCTCGATGGTCTCTGACGCCGGTGGACAGGCGGCGGCGACTGCGGCCATGGACAATTCGGCCTTTGCGCACATGGAGAAGATGTTGCGCGACGAGACCAAGGGCGAATACGTCGTCGGGAAGATGCTCGGGCGCGGTGGCATGGCCGTGGTGTATCTGGCCGAAGAAACGCGACTCGGCCGCAAGGTCGCACTGAAGGTGTTGCCGCCCGAGCTGACCTTCGGGCACGGCGTGGATCGCTTCCTGCGCGAGGCGAAGACCGCGGCGACGCTGGATCATCCAAACATCATTCCGATCTTTCGCATCGCGTCGGGCGGCAAGCTCTTCTGGTACGCGATGAAGTACCTCGAGGGAAGGTCGCTCGAGGATGTGCTACGCGAGCGTGGCTCCTTCACGGTCGAAGAAACCGTCGAGTTGCTCGAGCAGGTGGCGGACGCGCTCGACTATGCGCACGAACACCAGGTCATTCATCGCGACATCAAACCGGCGAATGTGATGCTGGACAGTCGCGATCGCGTGATCATCACCGACTTCGGCATTGCGAAGGCGCTCTCTGAAGGCGCGCTGACGGCGTCGGGTTCGGTGATTGGGACGCCGTACTTCATGAGCCCCGAGCAGGGAATGGGCAAGCCGGTCGCCGGTGCCGCCGACCAGTACTCGGTGGGCGTGATGGCCTTCCGCATGCTCGCGGGCCACATCCCGTTCGATGGCGATTCGGCGATTGACATCCTGCACAAGCATTGCATGATGGAACCGCCGCGCCTCGAGGAGACGAATCCGGAGTTGCCGCGGCACGTCTGCGATGCGGTGGACAAGGCGCTCTCGAAGAAGGCGGCGGATCGATTCCCCAACATCCGGACCTTCGTGAAGGCGTTGAAGGATCCGAACTTCAAGGCACCGCGTCAGAGTGCAAGCACCGTGGTGCTCACCGCCGACGAGATCAAGAAGGCGACGAGCGGTCCGGTGCAGAAGTACTCGACGAAGGCTGCGGCGGCGAACGCGGCGTCGGCTGCTGCTGCCTCGGCGGCGGACAAGACGGTCGTGGCCGCTCCGGTGAAGCCTGGCGCGGCGCGGCCGTCCGCCGCACCCGCGCCGGCACCGAAGAGCAAATTGCCGGTCTTTGCGGGCATCGGACTCGTGGTGCTGGCTGCCGGCGGCTACGGCATCTTTGCGGCGGGTCAGCGCGATGGTGCCGACACGACGCCCTCGGATCCGCCAGCGCTCACTGTGAATGCGCCGACGCAGAACACGCCTCCTCAGAGTACGCCGACGGTCACGCCACCAACGGATCCAGTGGTGACGCCGCCGCAGGCTCCGGTGCCGACTCCGACGGTCACCAAGGTCCCGACCCCGACGAAGTCAGCGCCCGCGCAGTCGCGTCCTTCGGCGCAGACACCGCCGACGAAGGTCGCGCAGCCCACGCCGACGCAGACGGCACCAGTACCAACAGCGCCGGCTCCGAGTGCGCCGGCCCCAGCGCCTGCGGGACCGGCGGCGACCACGGGATTGTTGCAGCTCCGCATCTCCGCCCCCGCCGTGCTGAGCATTGACGGCGTGGACAAGGGCGAGCGGAGTCGATTCGCCGAGGCGCTATCGCCGGGGCGCCACTTGTTACGAGCCGTCACGCGTGATGGCTCGATGTCCGCAGAGCAGGTCATCAACGTCATTGCCGGCGATACAACGCGCGCCACCCTCACACTTCAGGCCAAGCCGTGAAGCGTATCCTCCTTGTTGCAGCGCTGCTTGTCAGCGCCATCGCACTCGCACCCACGAGTGTTGACGCTCAGGACCGTGGCGCGCTGCTCCGTCAGGCGCAGGCCGCATACGACGATTTCGACCCACCGCGGGCGATTCGCATCGCGCGCGCGGCACTCGATCCGGCCATCGGTCCGCTCGACTCAACTTGGGTGCGTGGCGTGCATCTACTCGCGCAAATCCTGATTGAGGAGCAGCAGGCGGACGCGGCAAAGAATTGGGCGCGCTGGGCGATGCGGGCGCGTCCGGATCTCCCAATTGACTCGGTCAACTTTCTCGCTGGTGTGGTGAGTGCGCTGCGTGAAGCGCGCACCGCGGCGCCGCGCACGGCAGCGGACGACAAGACGAAGGCGACGTACACCTGGCCGAATGCCACGGCGACGACGACCGAGGCGCGCATTCGCGTGGCGTCGTCGTCTTCGCAGCTCAATGTGTTGGTGCGCGGCATCGGTCTTGTTGGGCCCGAGGGGCTCGTCGTACCGCCGGGCACGTATGATCTTGAGGTGAGCGGCACGGGGTTGTTGGGGTTGCGCGTCACGCGTGAAGCGTTGCCGGGCGTGGTCTCGACCTTCGCCTTCGACCTGACGCCGGCCGCTGCCGCCGCGATGACGCTCGCCGCCGATGTGCGCGCGAAGGTGTTCGCCGCGACGGTGCCGCTGAGCATCATGCGCTTCGGCGCGCCGCAGCAGGCCTGCGCGGCCGGCGTGGCGAGCGGGGGCGAGCGGTTGGTGTTGACGTCGTATCAGGCCATCCGCGGCGCAGATGCCGTGACGGCGAATGGCGAAGTGAAGGTGGCGGCGTGGGATGTCGCGTCGAATCTCGCCGTGCTCGTGCTGCCGGCGACGGCGACGACGACACTGGAATCCACGGCGGATATCCTCGACGGGCAGTCCCTCTGGGCGGTGTCACTCGCCGAGTGCCGCACCCCTGGGGAAGCGCGCGTGGTGTTGCAGGGATGGGAAGGGCGTCCGCTCGGCGCGCTCGCCTTGAGCGCGGCGCCGGCGAACGCGGCGCTTGGTTCGCCGCTCGTGGATTACCGCGGCAACTTCGCGGGCACCTGGAGTGGTGGGAATCGTGCGGCACCAGCCAGCGTGATTGCGCCGTTGCTGGCGCGCGCGCGAGAGAATGTCACAGCGCAGCGCACGCTGACGGCGCAGCAGGTCGCAACGCAGGAAAACCATCGCCATGGCGCGGTGGTGATTGCGGTGGATGTGCCGAATGCGACGGTGAAGATGACGCCGCTTGAGGCGTGGCACATGACCGAGATCACGGCGCAGGGCGTCGCGCCGTTCTCGTTCCGCGGTGAGGCGGGACGGTATCGCGTGGAGGCAAGCGCGCCTGGCATCCCTTCGCGGACGCAGGAGATCGTGGTGCGCGCGGGTGAGACGACGCGTACGGCGATTTCGTTGCGCGCGGTGGCGGCGGTGCCGGCGGCCGTTGTGGCGCCGCGAAAGAAGGGGATTCCGAAGTGGGTGTGGGCGGTGGGTGTGGGTGGAGTGGTGGCTGCGGCCGCGCTTGGTGGTGGGGGCGGCGGCGCCCCGAGCGGTGGATCAATTGAAGTGGTGGTGACTCCGTGACCAATCTCAAGACGACGCCGATGAAGACGATGAATCGTCGCCCGTACGCGGGCCTTGTTGCGGGGCTGTTCGCTTCCGCGTTCCTCGTGTCCTGCGACGCGCCGACGCGTCCGCCGACCGAAGGCACCATCGCGCCGATGATTCAGTTCGTGCGCGGCGATCCGGCGCTCGGACAGTCGGCGGCGAGCGATCTCACCGCGGTGACGGTCTTTGTGACGGGTCCGGATGTCAGCCGCTCCATCAGTCTCGTCAAGGAAGGCAGTGCGACGTGGCGCGGAACGGTGACCAAGTTGCCGGTGGGCACGTACTCGCTGCGTATCGAAGGGCGCGATATCGTGGGCGATGTGATCTACTACGGTCGCGAGAATGCGGTCACCGTGATCCGCGGCACGAACCCGCCGCGCAACGTGATTTTTGCCCCGACCGTCTCGGCAATTGCGGCGCCGACACTCGACAATACGACGAGCTACACGCAGACCATTCGGTTCCCGAAGGTTCCTGGCGCGAACAGCTACGAACTGCAGTGGAGCCAGGTTGCGAATTTCTCGAGCGGTGTGACGTCCGCATCGTTGCCGACCGCCGATGACACCACGCGGACGTTTTCGGTCAACGCCCCTGGCCCGTGGTTCGTCCGTGTGCGCGCCGCCTTCACGGGTGTGACAGCGAACGTTCCTTGGTCGCCAAGCGCATCGTGGACGGTGGTTGACGCCCCCGGAGGTAACACACCCGCGACGGCGCAGGCAGTCACGCTGGTTCCCCAGTCCGAGCAGTTGATTCAGAACCGCAACATTTCGTTGACCTCCAAGCAGGAGGACTGGTTCGACATCGCCGCCGTTGCGGGGCAGCCAGTCATCGACCAGACCGGCATGCACAT
>JANLTT010000075.1:0-3580 GCA_031363115.1 Gemmatimonas sp. | reverse complement strand
CTGTGCGGCACGCGCGGTGGTGACGAGCACGCGCACCGCACCCTTGGCGAGCGCCTCCAGTGTTTCGACGCGTTCACCGGCGATTTCCGCATGGGGCTCGATCTCGCCGAAGCCTTCGCGCGGCGGATACAACGCGACCCCTTCCATCCCATAGACCGACTGCAGGTCCGCGTGCCAGCGCTCGGCCTCGGGAAGTTGGTCGGCGATGACAACGAACAACCGATTCGCCGCACGTTCGGCGAGCGCCGCCACGAGCACGGCATCGGCAGATCCAACGAGTCCGCCCACCGCCTGATTGCCATTGATGCGCGGCAACGCGGCGGTGAGTCGGGCAAAGGCAGGGAGCGCGGCGAGGCGCTCCATCAGCAGCGGCAGTGGCATCAGGCGGTCACGGAAGCACCGCGGCCTCGCCTTGCGAGAATCGACTCGGCAAGGAGGAGCAACGCGGCGAGAATCAGCAAAGGAGTATCGAGGGCACGACGACCATTCGCGGCAAAGGCGGCGCGGGCGGTCGCTTCGGGAGTGTCGGGCATCTGCGCGGCGTTGAGTCGCCGTTGCAGTGTGTCGGGCGCGAGCGGGAGCAGGAGCGATTCGCTGGCATCAGCGTTCACGACTAACGCGCCAGCCCGCTGGTTGGTGCGGCGCCAGAAGTAGGCGCCCGCTTTTTGCGGAGCGCGGATGGAACTTCCCGCCGTGACGGCACGCGTGCTGCCGTCCGGCGATTCGAGCGCGGTCACATTGTACGGCACGTCCACCCGCTCGCCGGGGACCGCGTCGGTGACGAGCCCGCCCGCAGACGAGAGTCGCTCGGCCAGCAGCGCATCGAGCCAAGGCACGAAGCCCGCGCGTACGGGGAGTTCGGTGGCATCGGCATCGGCGGAGGAGGCAAGCAGGACATAGTTACTCCCCGCCACCGCCCAGGGCTGTGCACCGACGCGCACGAGGGTGTCGGCGGCGGCGCCCGCGGCGGGCACGAGATCGTACCAGACCTTCACTCCGGCCTCCGGGAAACGCGCGCCACGCAACTGGCTTTCGCCCGTGCGCCGTGCGCCAAAGCGCCACGGCACTCCTGCACGTTCGAGCGCTCGATTTGCATCGGCCACGCGCAGCGGATCAGATGGCGCAAAGATCAATCCCGGCACCCGCGCCCGCTCTGCCGAGCCGACGTAGATCTCGCTGCCGCTACGCGCACGACCGCCATCAATCAGCGTCGCGACGGCGCCGCGTAGGAAGGCACCGCTCGCGGCATCCACCTGCAACGCCGGCGCCTCGCCTACGTGCACGGCAAAGTGGCGAATGTCATCGCCCCGCAGTTCGTCGGGTTCGAGCTCCAGCGCGCCGGCAATCCATCCCCGCGTCGCAGGCTGCGCGCGCGCAAGAATCGGCTGGCCGGGCCCAGCGGTGCCGCGCGCGACTGACTCTCCCTCGAGGGTGAGACGCCAGGAGGCGGAGTCACCGAGCAAGGTGCCGCGCACCGCACCGCGCGGACTCCAGTGCGGGGGCTCAAGCGCCACTCCCGTGATGGCGCGATTCAACGGAGGCGTGCCGCTCGGCTGCAGCACCACGGTGCTGATGGCGTCGCCGACAATGGAGTCCGTTCCGATTCCATTCCACGTGGATGCCTGCCCATCGGTGAGAATCACCAAGCGACGCTCGGGGAGATCGCTGGCCTCAAGCAGTGCACGCGCACGTCGCAACGCAGCCGTGGGGTCGCCCGCTCCGTCGAGTGCGCGAATTCCCTCGAGCGCCGTGCGAAGCGCACTCGCTGAACCGGACACCGCTTCGCCATCCACCGTCACGAGGGTGAGCGCGTCGCCGTTCGCGCTGGCGTCAATCACCGCACGTGCGGCCTCGGTGAGCTTCGTGAGCACCGGCCCTTCGGTGCCCGCCGCACTGGAGCTCAGTGAGTTGTCGAGCAGCACCACCACCGCGCTCGGAGGATGCCCAATGCCGGGGAGCAAGCCAATCGGGCGCGCCATCGCGAAGGCGATGGCCAACACAATTGCCACGCGCAGCAACATCAACACGATGTTGCGCAGTCGCACTTCGCGTGCGTGTTCCTTTTCGGCGCGCAGCAGGTAGCGCACGGCCGGAAATTCCACGCGCGTGCCCGTGCGGCGACGCAGGAGATGCAACAGCAACGGCACCGCCGCCGCTCCGGCGAGCAGCAGTGCCCAGGGGGCGAGGAAACTCATAGCGCGCGCAACGTCATGGCAGCCGCTGCCGCTTGGCGAAGGCGCGGCGCAGCGGCACGCCGAACGGCTCGTTTGTCAGCACGACTTCATAAAACGCTCCCGATGCCGCGAGTCGCGCGCGCCATTCATCCATCGCTTCCACGACAGTGGCTGCGTAGGCCTCACGCACTTCGGCGGGAGTCGCGGCAAGCGACGCGCCACCTTCTGGGTCCACGAATAGCGCTTCGCCAACCGGCATCGCAAAGGAACGCTCGGCGGGGTCGAGCAGATGCAAGACCGTCACGTCGTGGCCCTGTGCGCGCAGCACGCGCACGGCGTCGTCCACCTCTTGTGGATCGAGCAGCAGGTCCGACACCAGCACCACCATTCCGCGCCGTTTCACCACCTGTGCGGCCTGCCTCAGCGCGCCGCCGGCATCGGAGCCGAGTCCTTCACCAGGCTCGGAGAGCGCCGCGAGGATGCGCTTCCATTGCACCGTGCGCGAAGCCGGGGGCAGCGCCGAGCGCACGGTGGCATCGAAGCGAATCAGCCCCACGGCGTCGCGCTGACGAATGAGCAGCAGCGCGAGAGCCGCCACGACTTGCTCGGCGTACTGCCGCTTGCTGAGCAGCGCGTCGGAGGACCGCCAATCCATGGAACGCGAGACATCGAGCACGATGGTCGCGCGAAGGTTCGTCTCTTCCTCGTACTGCTTGATGAGCCACTTGTCCGCGCGGGCCGCGACCTTCCAGTCCATGAAGCGGAGGTCGTCGCCGGGCTGGTAGGGGCGGTGTTCGGCGAATTCCACCGAGAATCCCTTCCGCGGGGAGCGATGGAGGCCGGTCATGACACCGTCCACCAGCCAACGCGAAATGACCTCGAGGCGCCCGAGGGCCGCGAGGGTGGCAGGGTCCATCAGGTCGGGCCTGAGGCGGCCCGAGGGTTCGTTCGCCATCAGAGGGGGAAAGCTAAGGGGGCGTGGGACCCGCTTCCAACCCGGGGGCGTTGGTCCTGAGGTCCCCCTCGGCTAACTTTAGAGGCTACCCTGCGCTTCACCTTTCTGCACCAGGTTCCGTGACCCCGCCGTCCCTGATTCGCAACTTCTGTATCGTCGCCCACATCGACCACGGGAAGTCCACCCTGGCCGACCGGCTCATTGAAGCCACGGGCATGCTCCAGAAGCGTGAAATGAAGGCCCAGGTGATGGACACCCTGGACCTCGAGCGCGAGCGCGGCATCACGATCAAGCTCAACGCCGTCCGCATGTCGTACGACGCCAAGGATGGTGTCACCTACGAGCTCAACCTGATCGACACCCCCGGGCACGTGGACTTCACCTACGAAGTCTCCCGCTCCCTCGCCGCCTGCGAAGGCGCGATTCTCGTGGTGGACGCGTCGCAGGGCAT
>JANLTT010000040.1:0-2721 GCA_031363115.1 Gemmatimonas sp. | reverse complement strand
CGCCACGCGCTCAGCGCGTACATCAGGTGCGCTTTGCGGAGGGTCCACCAGTCGAATGCCTGCGGGAACCCCTCATACGACCCATGATGTATCAAGAAGGTCGGACAACCCGGCAGAAGCGGTTGGATATAGCTCGGACAGAGTAATAGTCCCCGACCCCCGTGCCCGAGCGGAAGCGTCACCTGTTCCCACCACCCATGCGGCATTCTCGAGGGCAGCACGACATTGCGCGCCATGCGCGGCAATACGGTCGCTGCGTCGAGCGGTGTGGGTGTATAGACCCGCACATCCGTGAACGGGTGCTCCAGCTCGTCGAGGTTTTTGAGGATCGCCTCGATGGCGCGTGCTACGCCCGATCGTTTCACGACGAGTCGGATGCCGTTGATGCCGAGAATCATGAGCGGAGTGCTGGTGGGTGGAAACCGACGGCGTGTAGCACTGGGAAGAGCCGAAGTAACATTCGACCAATAATCGGCACGCGGCGAGCGAATGCCCACGCTCGTGCGCCAGCGCGCTCCGCGGTGCCCATGACGGCGAGGTCCACCGACGTCACCGTCGGCGGCTCGAGACGCACGGGATCGAGACCAGCCCGCCGCATCCCGCGTGCGAGTTCCCAAGCTGACAGCAGGTGCTTCTTCTCGTACGCCATGCCGCGCCGCCAACGGACATAGGTCGGCATGAATCGCCGCGGCAGAAAGCCCAGCCCCCAGATCCGCACGTGCGGCTCCGGGGCGAGTGAGAACCGGTTTGTCGTGCTCACGAAGACGCGCCCGCCTGGCACCGTCAGACGGGCGCATTCGGCGAGCACGGCATCGGCATTCGGCACATGCTCGAGCAACGCGACGCTCGTGACCGTGTCGAATTGTGCGTCCATGAACGGCAGATGCTCAGCGTTGGCGCATACGATGTTCACGGGCAATCCGCGCTCCTCGAACCCGCGACGCGCCACTACGAGCCAGCGAAAACCCACGTCGACCGCGACGCTGACGGTGAATCGCGAAGTCATCGCCTGCGCGAGGACACCGGCGCCGCATCCGACGTCGATGCAGGCGCGCCCCGATCCGAGCGACTCGGCATATCCCTCGGATCGTTCTTCATCGGTGAGCACGTGATGGATGAATCGCGCGCTCAGATCGCTCGGTGTCGGCGGATACGTCGGCAATGTCCAGTAGTAGCTCACCAACTCCCGAAAGCTGCGGCTCTCGGCGGCGTGAAGGAGTTTCTCGCCTTTCCGGTAGTCATCCTCGAGCGGTATCAGCGGATCCTCGCTCAGCCGGAAGTCAGGGATGCCGAGCACGATGGGCCAGCGGTGCCCTGCGGCCACGCAACGGTAGGCATCGCCCTCGCGCTCGAGCGGGGCGCGACATCGCGGGCAGCGAAGCCAGCCCTCTACCGTCTGCGTCACGGACAACGCGTGGCTCACGACGGCCTCCACCTTTGAGTCAGGGCGTATGCCTTCCCGCGCTCCTCGCTCGTCAGGAGGAACCAGAAGCCAACGACAATCAGGACGTACAACCCAACCTTTTCCCCGAGTGCCTGCAGCGGCGTCTCACGCGTCATCGCGCCAAGGATTCCCGCCGCCGCCAACGTCGTGATCAGCCAGATCGTCCTGGCGAGCGCCCGGCGCGACATCCGCAGTCCGTAGGCGCGGTGGAGAAATACCAGCGTCGCGAACAACATGTACACTGGCCCGGCCAGCGCCGAGAGTCCCGCGCCGAGGATTCCGAGCGACGGCACGAGCCAGAACGCGCCCGCCACCACGCACACCTGCGCCACGAGGTTGTTCACGGTATGCACGCCCATGCGATCGAACGCGACGACCAGCGCCTGATACGTCCCACCGAGGAGGTTGATCACCTCGCTGCCGACGAAGATCAGCACGAACGCCGCACCGGGTGCGAAGCTCGGCGCGTACAGCACGCGGATGGCCAAGTCGGGGAAGAGGAGCAAGGGTGGGACCGCCAAACCGGCCAACAGACAAAAGAGCATTTGAAAGTCATTTGCCCACTTCATACGCTGCTCGGGGGTCCCGCCGGTGTTGACGTTGGGCGTGAGAAAAACCGGATGCGCCGATCCGAGCACCGCGCGCACCGAAAGTCCAATGCCAATCGCCGCTTGCATCCACCCTGCCGCCTCTACGCCGCGCGATTCAAGCAACCGGTAGTGCACGTAGAGCGCCGCATATGGCGCGAGGAAGGTGAGCACGAACAGGAACCCGCCAAACCGCCAGATTGGACGGGGGAGGCCGAGCGGGCCAGGCGAGGGCGTGCTACGCTCTCGCGGCGGCAGATCCTTCGTGACCGTCCTGGCGACAAACAGCACAAGCAGAATCCCAGAGCCCGCATACATCCAGTAATAGCCAACGAGTCCGCCCCACCACGCTCCGAGGACAGAGATCGCGAGCACCACCGCGTGCAGGAACGCGACGCCCATCGCTCGATGCTGCTGCAGCCGACCGGCAATCGCGTTCTGCAGGAAGGGAACCAACGCCACGACTGGTAGCCCGAGGAAGGCCACCGCCACCGCACCACGATACGGCAAGAGCTGTACGCCCCAGACCTCCGGCTTCCACCACGTGATGGCGAGCCCGAGCGTTGCCGCGGCCAGAATGACGGAGAGCACCACGTTTCGCATCGACGCATAGAGCCGACGGTACGCGGCGGGAGAGGCGTTCCAGCGCTCCGGGAGGAATCGCAGCGCGGCGAAGGGCAACGAATACGA
>JANLTT010000032.1:0-1886 GCA_031363115.1 Gemmatimonas sp. | reverse complement strand
AGCTCGCGGGTGTCGGAGGCGCGCCAGCCGAGCTTGTCCTCCTTCTTTCCGGAGCGGAACCCCTTCATCGGCCTGAGCTCGGGATCGTGCCCCATCCCCAAGTCCTTCACGCGATCGAGGTCGCAGGTCTCCTTGGTGAGGATGAAGCTGGAGATGCCCTTGGTTCCCTTGGAGGGATCCGTCACCGCGGTCACGATGAACACTTCGCCCACGCCACCATGCGTGATGAAGCGCTTGGAGCCATTCAGGACGTACTTCGCGCCCTTCTTCACGGCCATCGTCTGCGTCCCACCCGCATCGGAGCCGGCGTTGGGCTCCG
Organism: Gemmatimonas sp.; assembly: GCA_031363115.1. Taxonomy (GTDB): domain Bacteria; phylum Gemmatimonadota; class Gemmatimonadetes; order Gemmatimonadales; family Gemmatimonadaceae; genus Pseudogemmatithrix. Next base: position 1,567 of record JANLTT010000032.1, on the reverse strand, counting down.
TGAGGCCGAAGCCGCCAAGGATCTTGCCGGCCGCAAGTCGCGGCACGTAGAACTGCTTCTGCGCCTCGTTGCCGAAGTTGACGATCGGCGAGGTGCCCAACGTGGTATGCGCGGAAATCGTGATGGAGTGCGAGGCGCAGACGCGCGCCAACTCCTCAATCGCAATCATGAACGAGATGGTGTCGAGTCCGGCGCCGCCGAGTTCCTCGGACCACGGAATGCCAAGCAGTCCGAGGTCGGCCATCTTCTTGGTATTGTCCCAGGGAAAATCCTGGGTCTCATCGAAATGACGCGCGACGGGCGCGACTTCTTGTTGAGCGAAGGCACGGACCATCTCTCGCGTCGCGAGATGATGCTCCTGGAAATAGATGGAATCATGCATCCGAGAAACTTACTCAGGTGCGGGTACGAAGGCGCGACCGAGAATCTGTCCATCGAGCCGCTCTGCCGGCGTGAGGCCGAGCAGATGCGCCAGGGTGGGAGCCATATCCACGACCCGTGCGGGGCCCTCATCCTTCGCATGGCGGAAGGCGGCGCCAAAGAACAGGACCGGCACGCGCGCGTCGTAATCGTGCGGCGAGCCGTGGGTGGCGACTCCGCCGCCGATATAGTTGAACGGGTCCAGTGTGATGGCAAGAATCGCGTTGCCCCCCGGCCTGAACATGTGCAGCCAGCGACGGGCGATGTCATCCTTTGACGTATCTGCACGAGCGAGCTCATCGATGACATCCACGCGCATCACGCCTGGCACCTTTCGCGCCGCCGCGGCGAAGGTGCGCGATATCTGCAGCAGTGCGCGCTCCTTGCCCACGGCCTTGCTGCGGTCCACCTCGACGACGGGAAAATCGAACGAGAAGGCTTCAAGCGGAATCTCGGCCCGCTGGACGAGCGGAATGATTTCGTTGAACAGCGGCGTGAACTGCGCCTCGCGTACGCGGATCGCCGTGCTGTTGTCCCCCCAAGTCGACCGCACTTCGGGACTCGGCGCCACGCCGTGGTCGGCCGTCAGCGTGATGACCACATTCTCGCGACCCCGGAGGGCGAAGAGCGAATCGAGAAAGACGCCGAGCGAGCGATCGAGGCGGAGAATCTGGTCGTGGAGTTCGCGCGAGTCGGGACCGAACCGGTGCCCGATCGCGTCGGTCGTGGAGAGCGAAACGGCGAGCAGGTCGGTTTGCGGCCCGGCGCCAAGGTTCATCGCGCGCACGCCGCGCCACGCGAAGTCGAGCGTCATGTCGTCCATCCACGGGACCCCGATGATCATCTGCCGCGCGAGTGCGGAATCGTCGGGCATGAAGTGCGGCATCTGGAAATCCTGCCCCCCACTCTCGGCCTCGACGCTGTCCGGCTCGGGGTACGCGTCCGGCGGCAGCAGGAGATCCCACGTACGTCCTCCGTACCTGGTCGCTGCCTGGTCCTCGGCATTGAACTCGCGCACCCAGGTCGGCAGGGTGTCGGCATACCAAGTGCTCGTGGTGAAGAATCCCGATCGCTGGGCGTACCAGAAGACCGGGAACTTCGCTCGTCCAATGGGGAGGATCGCCGCGCGGTCCTTGCGAGAGACCGA
>JANLTT010000019.1:0-13631 GCA_031363115.1 Gemmatimonas sp. | reverse complement strand
TCACCATGGCCGAGGTCCTGACCTGATGCGTACGCCCCAGCTGCTGCTCCTGGCGATTGCCGTCGCGTGTGGAGGCGATGCGGAGACCGCGAATTCCGAGACGCCGTGGACGACCACCGTGGACTCACTCGGCGACACCGTGCGGGTGCGCATCGAGGGCGAGATCCCGGCCTCTCTCGTACGCGGATTGGTCGCGGAGGTGAAGGTTGGAGCGGAGGATGGTGCCGAAGAGGAGACCTTCGGCTCGGTCGAAATGATCTTCGGAACGCCAAGCGGCGGGATGCTGCTTTACGACGGCCAGGCGCAGGCCGCGCTGATGTTCGACTCCGTCGGGGCCTTCGTTCGGCGCGTCGGTGCGAAGGGAGGCGGTCCAGGCGAACACGGACATCTCAACGGGATAGCCCAGACCTCGAGCGGCGACTGGCTCTTTTGGGACGCGGAGGGTGGGCGCGTCAACCGCTACGCGGCCAATGGGGACTACCAAGGCCTGATTCGGTTGCCGATCACGGGTTGGTTCCTGCAGGATGGGTTGGGGATCTCCCGCGAGGGCTCGCTCTACGCCTGGGCGATGCTCGAACGGGGCAAGACGGCCTCATCCATCGACAAAGCCGGGTTCATCCGGCTGGACACCGCGGGCACCGTGCTCGACACCCTCGTCCTGCCGAACTGGGGCACCGAGCCACCGTATCTGAGCGCGGAATCCGCCGACGGAGGATCGTCCACGACGTACGGGCTGCCTTGGGGCGGGGGGTCCGAGGCCACACTGACTCCCTCGGGCGGGCTCGTCTCCGGTCCTGGCGGCGAGTACGTGCTCTACCTGCTGGAGGCCGGCCGGAAGCCGGTCCGGGTCGAGCGAGCGTATACGCCCATTCCGGTCTCGGCCACGGAGCGCACTGAGCGTCGCGAGCAGATTACGCAGGTCATGCGTCGCGTGAACCCAGCGTGGAGCTGGACGGGCCCGGAGATACCGAGCGTGAAGCCCGCCTACCGCGACTTCACCGTGGCCGACGATGGCCGGATCTGGGTCCGGGTCTACACCCCCGGTGAGGCGATTCCCCTGGAGGATCTCGCCCCGGTGCCACCAGGACCGAATCCGCCGGTTCGGATCAGCACCCGCGAGCCGAGCCTCTACGACGTGTTCTCGCCGGAAGGCCAGCTCTTGGGACGCGTTTCGCCACCGGCTCGGACACGGCTGGTCCGCATGCGTGGGAATCAGGCCTGGGGAGTGCAATTGGACTCCCTCGACGTCCCCTATGCCGTTCGATTCCGGATCGAGCCCGCCCTGCCAGAGTAGGCGTTCGAAGGGCCGCGAGTTCGAGGCAGGGAAGGCGAGGCCGCACGGCCTCGCCTCCTCCATCCTCCCTCCTCCATCCGCAGATTTGTGACTCCCTCTTGTAAGGACCTGCCGCGCCCATAGATTGCCTTGGCGTGGATTTTGCATCTGCCTTCTCCTGCCGGACGGTGCTGACATGAGCACCCTGGCCGTAATCCCCGCTCGTCTCGGGGCCACTCGGCTCCCCCGCAAGCCACTCCGCCTGCTCGGTGGCGCCCCCCTCGTGGTCCGCGTGCTTGAGCGCGTGACCTCCCTCAAACTCGCTGATCGAGTCGTGGTCGCCACTGAGGCCGAAGAGGTCGCGGTCGTCGTGCGCGCCGCCGGCGGCGAGGCGATTCTCACCAGCGATTCGCACATCTCCGGCACGGATCGCGTCGCCGAGGTGGCCCGGCATCCGGACTTCGCCCATCACGACGTCATCGTGAACGTGCAGGGCGACGAGCCGTTCATGCGCGGCGATGCCATGGCCGGTTCGATTGCGATGGTGCGCGAGCACGGGTTTGCGCTCGGAACCGCAGCTGGCCGGCGCGGCGTGGACATCATGCAAGATCCGAACTGCGTAAAGGTCGTGCGCGACATGTCCGGCCGCGCGATGTACTTCTCGCGCGCGCCGATCCCGTTTTTGCGTGATCAAGCAGACGCCGGACTTCTCGAGGCGCTCATCCTGCAGCACATGGGCATTTACGCCGCGCGCCGCGATGCGCTTGAGCGTTGGGTATCGCTCCCGCCGCACCCGCTTGAGTTGGTTGAAAAGTTGGAACAACTGCGCGCCCTCGCTGACGGACTGGCGATGGGTGTCGCGATCGTTGATGCCCCGAGCTGGGGCGAAGTGAATACCGAGGATGACCTCCTCCGTGCCAATGCCCACTGGGCGTCCCTTGCTAACGCCAACGCCGGTTCTGCCTCATGACTCCTTCGACTCCCCATAGCAGCCCCAAGTACATATTCGTCACCGGGGGCGTCGTGTCGTCACTCGGCAAGGGCATCGCCGCGGCCTCACTTGGCCGACTCCTCGTGGAGCGCGGACTCCGCGTCACGATGATGAAGCTCGACCCGTATCTCAACGTGGATCCGGGGACGATGTCTCCGTTCCAGCATGGCGAAGTCTTCGTCACCGATGACGGCGCCGAGACCGACCTCGACCTCGGGCACTACGAGCGTTTTCTCGATCGCTCGCTGACGCAGGCGAACAACATCACGACGGGCCGCATCTACTCGAACGTGATCACCAAGGAGCGTCGTGGCGAATACCTCGGCTCGACGGTGCAGGTGATCCCGCACATCACCGACGAGATCAAGAGCGCCGTGCGTCGCGTCGCGCCGGACAACGACGTGGTCATCGTCGAAGTCGGCGGGACGGTGGGCGACATCGAGTCGTTGCCGTTCCTCGAAGCGATTCGTCAGTTCCGTCATGACGTTGGCCGTGAGAACACGCTCTTCGTGCATCTCACGCTGGTCCCATACATCGCCGCCGCTGGCGAGGTGAAGACGAAGCCGACGCAGCACTCGGTGCGCGATCTCATGGAGATCGGTATCCAGCCCGACGTGTTGATCTGCCGCACCGAACGCCCGCTCGCCGAGGACGTGAAGCGCAAGATTGCGCTCTTCTGCAACGTCGAGTTCGGGGCCGTGGTGGAGAGCCGCGACGTCGCAACGATCTACCAGATTCCGCTCTCGTTCCGCGAACAGGGGCTCGACGATCTGGTCTGCCGGAAGCTGGGGCTGGAGACGCCTGCGCCGGACATGGCGCGCTGGACGGCGATGGTGCAACGCGTGATTGCGCCGGCGCGCCGCGTGCGCATCGGCATCGTCGGCAAGTACACCGACTACGCGGATTCGTACAAGAGCGTGCAGGAAGCGCTGATTCACGGCGGCATCGCCAATGACGTCGGCGTGGACATCGCGTGGACCTCGTCCGATCTCTTTACCGACGCGGCACGTGCGCGCGAACTGCTCGCGGGCTTCGACGGTGTGCTCGTACCGGGTGGATTTGGTGTACGCGGCGTTGAGGGCATGATCGAGGCGATTCATGCGGCCCGCGAAACCAAGACGCCGTTTTTCGGCATCTGCCTCGGCATGCAGATCGCGATTATCGAGTTCGCCCGCAACGTATGCGGACTCGATGATTCCAACTCCAGCGAGTTCGCCCCGGAGTGCTCGCACCCGGTGATTTCGTTGCTCGAGGCACAGCAAAACGTGAAGGACATGGGTGGCACGATGCGCCTTGGGACCTACGCCTGTCGCCTCAAGCCCGGCTCGCGCGCCGCGGAGATCTACGGCCAGCCCGAGATCTCGGAGCGGCACCGGCACCGCTATGAGGTGAGCAACCAGTATCGCGAGCAGTTCCAGGCCGCCGGGATGCGCCTCTCGGGCCTTTCACCCGATGGCTCGCTGGTGGAGATGATCGAACTCGCCAACCATCCGCACTTCGTGGCGTGTCAGTTCCATCCGGAACTCAAGTCACGTCCGACGCGCCCACATCCGCTCTTCTCCGCGTTCGTCGCCGCTGCCGCGCAGCACGCCAGCGCGTCGCCGGAGCGGGCGCGTGGTCGCGCCGAATTGGCCGAGGCCAACTGATGCACAAGGCCACCTTTCCTCGCGACCGCCTGTTCCTGATTGCCGGTCCCTGCGTGATCGAATCCGACGAGATCCTGTTTCGCGTAGCGGATCATCTCGCGAAGCTGGCGACGCATCTGCCCGGCGGAATCATCTTCAAGGCGAGTTTCGACAAGGCGAATCGGTCGAATGCGGGGGCCTTCCGCGGCCCGGGCATCGAAGAGGGACTGCGGGCATTGCAGCGCGTGCGCGAGCGCACCGGTCTGCCGGTGCTCACGGACGTGCATCTCCCCGAGCAGTGCGCGATGGTCGCGCAGGCCGTGGATGTGCTGCAGATCCCGGCCTTCCTCTGTCGGCAGACCGACCTGCTCGAAGCCGCCGGCGCGACCGGTACGGCCGTGAATATCAAGAAGGGCCAGTGGATGCACCCGGAGGGAATGGCCGGCGCCGTGAAGAAGGTGCGCGAGGCGTATCCGTCCTCTTTGGTCCGATCGGAAGGCACCTGCGATGTCGCGGTGACCGAGCGCGGCACGTTTCTGGGTTACGGCGACCTTGTGGTGGACATGCGCTCCTTCTCGCGCATGCGCGAAGCCTGCGACGCGCCAGTGATCTTTGACGCGACGCACTCCGTGCAGCAGCCAGGCAAGGGGCAGGGCGGCGCCAGCGGGGGCGTGCGCGAGCACATCCCGGCGCTCCTGAGGGCGGCCTGTGCCGCCGGCATCGACGGCATGTTTATCGAGACCCACCCGACCCCCGAGACAGCGCCGAGCGATGGGCCGAACATGCTGCGGCTCGACGAACTCGACGCACTCGTGACTAAGTGCGTCGCCATCTGGGAGCTTGCACGCTCGTGATTCTCGGGGCCGCACCCTCCCTCGACACGGCCACCGCCGCGCGCATCAAGCTCGTCTGCTTCGATGTGGACGGCGTGCTGACCGATGGTGGGATCTACCTCGGCGACTCCGGAGGGACCCGTGTCGAGCTCAAGCGGTACGACATCCAGGACGGCCTTGGGATCAAGATGCTCCAGCAGGCGGGGCTCCTCACGGCCATCATCACCGGTCGTGTCTCCGAGAGCGTGGCGCTGCGTGCGCAGGAGTTGGGAGTGGACGAGCTCGTGCAGGACGATCAGGCTCGCAAGGTACCCGCACTGCGGGCGATGCTGGCGAAGCGCGGCCTCGACTGGTCCGAGTGCGCCTTTGTGGGCGACGACCTTCCCGATCTCGGCGTGATGCGGCTCGTGGGACTCCCCATCGCGGTGGGGAACGCGACCGCCGAAGCGCGGCATGCCGCCACCATCACGATGACCCGACATGGCGGTGCGGGAGCGGTCCGCGAGTTCTGCGAATTGCTGCTACGTGCCCGCGGCGAGTGGGATACGCAGGTTGAGGCGTATGTTGCCTCGCGCGCGGCGGAGACGACATGACACATTCGTTGACTGACGCCGTCACGGAACGCATCGTCGCACGCGGCCGCCGTGTGCTCGAGCTGGAGCGTGATGCCGTGGACGGCGCCGCCTCGCGGCTCGGCGCTGAGTTTGCGCGTGCGGTCCAGCTGATTCACAAGAGCACGGGACGGGTGATAGTCGCCGGAATCGGCAAGTCGGGACTCATCGCCCGTAAGATTGCTGCGACGATGACTAGCACAGGGACGCCGGCGATGTTTTTGCATCCGACGGAATCGGTGCACGGCGATCTCGGGATCGTGACGGAGCAGGATGTCGGCGTGCTGCTCTCCAAGAGCGGCGAGACATCGGAGATGCTGCCGCTACTCGAGCAGCTCACGCGCCTTGGGGTACCGTGCATCGCCATTACGGGCAACCAGGACTCCACGCTCGCCAAGAACAGCTCCGTCTCGCTCGACGGCTGGGTGAGTGAAGAGGCCTGTCCACACGATCTCGCTCCCACGACCAGCACCACGCTGGCGCTTGCCCTTGGGGATGCGCTCGCCGTGGCGTTGCTTGAGGAGAAGGGATTTCGCCGCGAGGACTTTGCGAAGTTTCACCCCGGCGGATCGCTCGGCCGCAAGCTGCTCCTTCGCGTTCGCGACGTCATGGTGGCCGACGATCTCTCGTTTCTTCCCGAGACTGCCACGATGCGCGAGGCCATCGTCGTGCTCGCCAAGCAACGCGGATTGGTCATCGTGAGCAATGCCGCGAGCCAGTTGGTCGGCGTGGTCACGACAGGCGACCTCACACGCTTGATGCAATCGCAATCCGACGTGATGGAAGTGCGCCTTGCCGAGGTGATGACGCGAGAGCCCAAGACCGCGCGCGCCGACGAACTGGGCAGTGCCGCCGTGCATCTCATGGAGACCAAGGGCGTCATTGCACTCCCGGTGCTCGAGGACGACGGACGCATCGCGGGCGTGGTGCACTTGCACGACCTGCTGCGCGCGGGGGCCGCATGAGAATGTTCCTGACGTTCGTGCTCGTGGCAATGGTCGGTGCCGCCTGCGGCGACGCGAAGAAGACGACCATCAGCATGGCCGCGGCCTCGATTCTCGATACGGCCGATCAAGTGGCGTTCAACTCGCGCACCTTGGTAACCGATGCGGGCTTGCTGCGCGCCGAGATCTTCGCCGACACGACCCTCTTCCTGCAGCAGAACACGCGCATTGCGATGCGCGTGGTGCAAGGAGACTTCTTTAGCGCCCAAGGCGCGAAGGATGCGACGATGACGGCCGAGCGCGCCGATTACGATTCGCGCGTGGGCAGCCTGGATGCCTACGGCAACGTGATCGTGACGTCGGTTGACGGGCGTGTGCTCAAGTCGCCGATGCTCCGGTATGACTCGCGCCTCAATCAGATCATGTCGGATTCCTCCTTCGTGCTGACCGAGCCCGATGGCAAGGAGATGCGCGGCGTCGGGTTCCGCGCCGATCCGAATCTCGATGTCGTCACCGTCCTGCGACTGGACCGTGGTCGCGGTGGCTCCATCAACCTGTCCACCCGTTGATGCGGTCATGGGCTGTGGCCTGTCTGCTCTTCGCCGGCGCGTTGCTGCGTCCGGCGACGAGCAATGCGCAGAGCGGTAAGCCCTGCGAGATCGTCATCACCGGCGTCATCCGCGGTGCCGATACCACGCGGTTCCGCTCCATCACCTCCGGCGCCGGCGGCCGTAACACGTATGTGGGCGGCGTGGTGGATGCGACCTGCGAAGGGCAGGGGAATCGGTTGCTGGCCGACAGTGCCGAGCATTTTGCCGATCAAGGGTTGTTGATTCTCTATCACAACGTTCGGTACTCCGAGCCGCGCGTTCGAATCAACTCGGATAAGATGTTCTACTACACCGACGAGGAACGGCTCGTCGCCGAAGGCAATGTGCGCGGGGTGAGCGCCTCGGGCACGCGGTTCAGCGGGCCGCAGATGGAGTACTTCCGCGAAAAGGCCGGGATGCGCGACCTGCCCTATTGGATCGCCACCGGACGTCCCACCATGCGGATGTCGCCAACGGAGAGCGGAGCGGCACCGGGCACCTCCGCCGACTCACTGGATCTCACGGCCAATCGCATCTACTCACTGAACGACTCCCTGGTCTGGGCGTCTGGGCGTGTGATTATCGAGCGATCCGACATGAGAGCGCTCGCGGACTCGGCCACGCTCGACAATGGCATCGAGTTCGCGCGGCTGCTGCGTGGTCCGAGCATTTCAGGGAAGGGAGAGCGCGCGTTCACGCTCGTCGGCACCGTGATTGATATGTGGTCCAAGGAGCGCGAGTTGGAACGCGTGCTGTCATCGGGTGACGCGAAGGCAACCACCGACTCCCTGGTCCTCACGTCCGATACGATCGACCTGCGCATCGTTGAGCAGCAAATGGACCGCGTCTACACATGGGGCCGTCGATCGCGGGCGGTCAGTGCGCAGCAGGACATCGAGTCGGATTCCATGGACATCCGCATGCCGGCGCAGAAGCTGGAGCGGGTGCATGCCATCGGACGGGCCATCGCGTATTCTGTGGTGGACACGGCGCGCGTCGTGTCCATCGAGCGCGACTGGATCGCGGGCGACACCATCGACGCACAGTTCGAAACGGTGGATGCACCGCGCGACAGCGCGGCAATCGCCACTGCGAGCGGCACCACGGACAGCACTGGGGTGCGCACACAAACACGGATGCGCGAAGTCACCGCCAGCGGTGCGGCGCGTGCGTTTTATCAGCTTCCGCAAGCCGGTGGCGCACGCGGCGCACCCAATCTCAGCTACAATCGAGGGCGAGTCATCACGGTGCATTTTGACGATGGGGAAATGTCCACGGTGACCGTGAGCGAGAAGGCCTCCGGCCTTTATCTCGAGCCGTCCGCCGCGCCTCCTGCGGCGACCACCACGACGCCAACGACCGCTCGGGAGCGTAAGCCATGAGCGACGCGACGGGGGGAGAGATGGGCGACGAGACGCCCGGCGCGGCGCCGAGTGAGGCGGCCGGCACGCACGGTGCGGGCATCGCCACGCTCGTCGAGCGGCTGACCGGTCACGACCGCTCCGCAGCCCTCTGTTTGTTGGCCATCACGCAGCAAGCGGACGCTGAGGGCGAGGCGACATTTGCGGACGTCGTGATGGCGTATCGCTCCGACTATCTCGAGGCACTCGACCACGAGGGACGCGACACGCAGAGTGAGGCGGGACGCCTCAGCAGCGACGAAGTCCGCACGCACGTCACCAACGTCGTTCTACCACGACTGGTGGCGGCCGGAGCCATTGGCGATCCGGCGGCCACGCTCGAGGATGCCACCCGCATTGCGCTGATTGGCGACGCTCGTGACGCGGCGCGAGCAGACGACCCCGCGTGGCGCGCGGCGCTGAGGGCAGTCGCCGAGCACGTGGTGGTGCCCCGTCGCACCGGTCCCCTGGAAGGGGGGAGTGTCCTCGCGGCGAACGGGTTGGTGAAGACCTACAAGAAGCGCAACGTCGTGAACAACGTGGCGATCGAGTTGCGTCAGGGCGAGATCGTCGGTCTGCTTGGGCCCAACGGCGCCGGCAAGACCACCACGTTCTACCAGATTGCCGGCCTCATTCCGCCGGACGCCGGACGCATCACCCTCGATGGCGAAGACATCACGCGGATGCCAATGTACAAGCGCGCGCGGCGCGGCATTGGCTATCTGTCGCAGGAGCCCTCAATCTTCCGCAAGCTCTCCGTCGAGGAGAATGTGCTCGCCATTCTCGAGACGTTGCCGCTTACGAAGCAGGAGCGCGAGGCGCGCCTCGAGAAGCTTCTCGACGAACTCAAGATCAAGCATCTGCGCACGAGCAAGGCGTTCGCGCTGTCCGGCGGCGAGCGGCGGCGGCTGGAGATCACGCGCGCGCTCGTGACGGAACCCAAGTTCATGATGCTGGACGAACCCTTCGCGGGCGTCGATCCCATCGCCGTGCATGATATCCAGGGCATCGTCGCCTCGCTCAAGGACCGTGGCATCGGCGTACTGATCTCGGATCACAACGTGGAGCAAACGCTCGACATCGTGGACCGCGCGTACATCATGTTCGACGGACAGGTGAAGGTCTCCGGACCCGTGCGCGATCTGATCTTCGACGACACCGTCGCGACGATCTACTTCGGCCCCACCCTCACCGCGCGACTCCGTGCGCGATTTAGCGAGGCTGGCTGACGATGAAGGGGAGCCTGCAGCAGTCCGTCCGGATGGGCCAAGAGCTCAAGGCCAATCCTCGCCTCTATCAGGCGATGGACATGCTGTACATGCCCCTCCTCGACCTGCAGCAGCATCTGAAGCAGGAACTGCTGCAGAATCCCTTTCTTGAGATGATCGAGGAGGAGGACGACGACATCGTAGAGACCCCGAGCGCCGAAGCCGAGAACCAGCTCGTGGATGCGGCGCCCGATGAGCCCGCGCTTCCCGCCGAGGAGCGCGAGGATGACTCGCGTTGGGAAGAGGTCTTGCTCGGCGGCATGGACGAGGGCGGGGTCCGCGAGGAGATGGACGATCGCGAGCCGTACGAACGCGCGACCGTCGAGGTGCGCGGGCTCGACGATCATCTGCGCGATCAGATCTCCATGCTCGACCTCTCCGAGCGTGATCGCCTGCTTGCCGAGGAGTTCATTGGCAACATCAATGATGATGGCTATCTCGCCGCGTCGATGGACGAGATCCTGCACGGCATCAATCTGGTCCTGCAGCAGGCAATGGACGAGCGCGAGGACGACCGTGAGGTGCCGCTCTTCACGATGGCCGATGCGGAACGCATGCTGGCAATTGTGCAGAAGCTCGACCCCCCCGGCATCGCCGCGCGCGACCTGCAGGAGTGCCTCATGCTCCAAGTCGAGGGCGCGGGATTGGCTGGCTCGCTGGCGGACCGACTGGTACGCGAGCATTTCCAGGAGCTGATCAGTCATCGCTGGGCGGACATCGGCCGTAAAGCGGGGTGCTCCGCCGCCGAGGCGCAAATGGCGGCCGACGATGTCGCGCGTCTGAATCCGAAGCCGGGGCGTGCCCACTCCGCCACTGACGGCAACTATGTCGTTCCCGATCTCATCGTCGAGAAGATTGACGGCGAGTACATGGTCTTCACCAACGACACGCATCTCCCGCGGCTGCGCCTCAGCAAGTCGTACCAAGACATTGCGCGAGACAAAAAGCGCTTCGACGCGGAGCACAAGGAGTTCATCACGAGCCGCTTGAGTGCCGCGCAGTGGCTGATTCAAGCCATCGAACAGCGGCGCCAGACCATGCTCAAGGTGATGCACTTCATCGTGGACCGTCAGCGCGACTTCTTCGAGAAGGGAGTGCAGGGACTGCGGCCCCTCACCTTGCGTGAGGTCGCCGACGCCATCGGCATGCATGAATCCACGATCTCGCGCGTCACCAACGAGAAGTTTGCGCAGACGCCGCGTGGGGTGTTGCCGCTCAAGTACTTCTTCTCCAGTGGGCTCAAGAGCACTGACGGCGAGGATGTCTCGGCGCGCGGCATTAAGGCGACCATCGCCAAGTTGGTGGGCGACGAGGACCCTCGTGAGCCGCTCACCGACCAGGCGCTCGCCGAAATCCTCGCGCGCGACGGCGTGAAGATCGCCCGCCGCACCGTCGCGAAGTATCGCGAAGACCTCAATATCCTGAAGGCGCAGATGCGCCGGCGACTCTGACCTGCCCATGACCGCCATCACTGCTGCGGCTGCCACGGCCACCACGCTCGTTCCGCGCGTCTCCGTGCTGGTTCCCTCCAAGGACGAAGCGGAGAATCTCCCCGAGTTTCTCCGTCAGTGTGACGAGATGATTCGCGCGGCCACGGTGCCGTACGAAGTCGTGGTCATCGACGATGGTTCAACCGACGCCACGCCGGCCGTACTCGCGGCGAGCGCAACGAAGTATCCCTGGCTTCGCACCGCTCGGCATCGCGCTCAGCGAGGCATCGCGGACGCCTTGCGCACCGGCTACCTCACGGCGCGCGGTGACATCCTCGTGTTCTATCCCGCCGACCTGCAGTTCAAGCCGGAGGACATCCCGCGCCTGGCGCAGCCGATCCTCGACGGCGACTCGGACATGGTCACCGGATTCAAGCAGGGGCATTACGAAAAGGCCTTTGTCTCGCGCATTTACAATGGGCTGTCGCAGTCGCTCTTTGACATCCCGGTGCGCGACCTCAACAACGTGAAGGCGTACCGCCGAGAGATCATGGCGGACCAGCCCGCACGCCCCGACTGGCATCGCTACATGATCGTGCTGGCGCACGCGCGTGGTTATACCGTGACGGAGATTCCCGTTCCGCTGTATCCGCGCCACGCGGGCAAGTCGAAATTCGGATTGAGTCGGATTCCGATTGGCGTGCTTGATATGCTCGCGGTCTGGTTTGAGCTGCGCTTCGGGCAGAAGCCCTTGCTTGCCTTCGGCATGCTGGGCGCTGGGCTCTTCGCCATTGGGCTGCTCGCCGGACTCTCCGCCCTCATCGTGCTCGCCGTGAGCGGCGTCGGCCTGCGGGCCGTCTGGACCGTGGTACAGACCTGCCTCATCCTCGGCTCCATCTTCTTTGCCACCGGCCTCCTCGGCGAGCAGATCGCCGTGACGCGCGCCGAGCAACGCGAGATTCGGCGACTGTTGGATGACGTGACGAGGACTCGCGACGCGACATGAGTGGACTCCGCGTCCTCTTCATCGCGCACGCCTATCCTCGCTTTCCGGCTGATAGTGCCGGCTCGTTTCTCCATCGACTCGCCACGGGACTGATTGCCGGGGGGGGTGATGTCCGCGTGCTCGCGCCATCGGCCCCAGGCCTCGCGCCGACCGCCTCGCTAGATGGCGTCAACATCCATCGGTTTCGGTACGCCCCCTCTGGAATGGAGTCACTCGCGTACACGGGGACGATGGCGGAGCAGGTGCTCGGCTCATTGAAGGGGAAGGGCGCGCTCGCCGGCATGCTGACGGCGGGTACGATGGCGGTACGCCGTGCCGTTGAGAGCTTCGCCCCGGACGTGGTGCATGCGCATTGGTGGTTCCCGGCCGGATTGCTCGCACTCGGCGCCGATGACGCGGTGCCACTCGTGACGACGTTGCACGGGAGCGACGTGCGCCTGGCCCGACGCGTCAAGCTGGTGCATCCGCTGTTTCGTCGCGTCATGGCGCGTTCGGCTGCCGTCACCGCGGTGTCCTCGTGGCTCGCCGGCGAAGCGCGCGCGATGGCACCGGACGCCGAGATCACCGTTGCGCCCATGCCCGCCGAAACGACGCTCTTCACCGCGGAGCGCACGGAACGCATCCCAGGGCGTTTTCTCTTTGTCGGCCGCCTCAATGCGCAGAAGGGCATTGCCGAACTGATTGACGCGCTCGCATGGACTCCTGCCCACTGCACGCTTGATGTCGTCGGCGAAGGTGAGGAACGCGAGGCGCTCCGGGTGAAGGTCGACCAACTCGGCCTGAGTCAGCGCGTGCACTGGCTCGGCACGCTCGAACGCCACGCACTTCCCGCACTGTATCGCCGGGCCATTGCGACCGTGATGCCGTCGCGCAATGAAGGCCTCGGGCTCGTTGCGGTCGAATCGCAGCTCTCAGGCACGCCAGTGATTGCCTACGCATCGGGCGGCCTTACTGATATTGTGGCGCCCGAATGGGGTGGGATGCTCGTGCCCACTGGCGACGTGCGCGCGCTCGCCGACGCGATGCAGGCGCACGCGACGGATGTTGGCCTGGCCGACGCGCACGGAAGTGCGGCACGCGCCGTGATGTTGGATCGCTTTGCACCGGCCACGGTCGCGGCGGGCTACCGCGCGCTCTACCACTCCTTGCTGCACGACCACGAGGATCACGCCCGATGAATCGCCGCGTGGCGCTGCGATTGGCGCAAATCGTGTTCGTCGTCGCCGTCCTCTGGTTTGGCGGGCGCTTGGTTGCGACGCACTGGGGCGACGTGCGCGCACTCAGCGCCACGTTGACGCCTTCGTGGGGTCGCATCTCGTGGTCGGCCGTCATCGTGGCGATCAGCTATGCCGTCCTCATCGCCACCTGGCGCGGGATGGTGAATGCCTGGGGGTCATCGCTCGGGGCGGGACAGTCGGCGCGCATCTGGTTTGTGTCGAATCTCGGTCGGTATGTGCCGGGCAAGGTATGGCAGATTGGAGCGATGGGCGTGATGGCGAGTGAGGCGGGCGTGCCCGCCGCCGCCGCGGTTGGATCATCGCTGGTCATTGCACTGGTCAACATCCTCGTTGGGTTCGGGGTCGTCGCCGCCACGGGTGCCGAGTCGTTCGGATCGATTGGGGTGAACCCGAGCGCGCTCTGGATTCCGCTCGGAGTTCTG
>JANLTT010000010.1:0-3670 GCA_031363115.1 Gemmatimonas sp. | reverse complement strand
GCCGGCGGCGACGAGTGCATCACGCCGGAGATGCCGCCGATGGTGAACATCGCAATCAGCGCAATCGCGAACTTCATCGGGACGGTGAAGCGGATCTCGCCGGACCACATCGTGGCAATCCAGTTGAAGATCTTCACGCCGGTCGGGATCGCGATGAGCATCGTCATCAGCGAGAAGATCGAGTCGGCGACGGCACCCATACCCACGGCGAACATGTGGTGGGCCCAGACGCCGAAGCCAAGGAAGCCGATCATGATGCCCGAGTAGACCATCACGTTGTAACCAAAGAGCGGCTTCCGCGAGAAGGTCGGCAGCACTTCGGACACAAGACCGAAGGCGGGGAGAATCAGGATGTAGACCTCTGGGTGACCGAACACCCAGAACAAGTGCTGCCAGAGCAGTGGGTCGGCGCCGGCGGCAATCGCGTAGAAGGTCGTCCCGAAGAAGCGATCCATCAGGAGGAAGAACAGCGCAATGGTGATCGGCGGGAAGGCGAGAATCACGAGGAACTGCACGACGAACGACATCCACGTGAACATCGGCATGCGCATCAGGCTCATGCCCGGAGCGCGCAGGTTGATGATCGTCGTGATGAAGTTGAACGCGGCCGCGAGCGACGAGATGCCGAGGATCTGGAGGCCGAGCACCCAGAAGTCGATGTTGGGGCCGCTGGAGAAGCGGGTCGTCGTGAGCGGCGCGTAGCCGAACCAGCCGCCATCCGGGGCCACATGGAACAGGATGGGCAACGTGATGAAAATGCCGCCGAGCAAATACACCCAGTACGAGAACGCATTGAGTCGCGGGAAGGCGACGTCACGGGCGCCGATCTGGAGCGGAATCAGGAAGTTGAAAAACGCCGCCGAGAGGGGCATGACGGCGAGGAACACCATCGTCGTGCCGTGCATCGTGAAGAGCTGGTTGTACGTCTCGGCGCTCACGAAGCCCATGTTGGGTTTCATGAGCTGGGTGCGGATGAGAGTCGCCTCGAATCCGCCGACGAGGAAGAAGAACAGCGCGGTCCAGAGGTACAACGTGCCGATCCGCTTGTGATCGGTCGTCGTGATCCAACTCCAGATCCCGGTGTTGTGAGTCTCCGTCGACGCGTGGGACGCGTGCGTGGGAGCAGCGATGGAAGCCATGGGTCAGAGTCTCCGGATTACTTGAGCGACCGCAGGTACGCCACGACATCGGCGATCTGCGCATCGGTGAGGCCCGCAGTCACGGGGCCCTTGAGGTCGGGGCTGTACTCGCCGACGCCAACCACCAGCATCAGCGCGCCCGGCTTCATCTTTTTCGCGTTCTTGATCCAACGCGCGAGCGTCGGGGCGTTGTTCGGGAAGAGCCCGCCGCCGATGGTGTGACGCGTCGCGAGGTGCGTGAGGTTTGGGCCGATCGGCGAGAGCGCCATGGGGTTGCCGTTGATCGCATGGCAGCCGATGCAGCCACCCATCATGAACGACGTCTCACCGCGCTTGGCATCGCCGCCCTCGAGGAGGGAGTCGTCAAAGGTCAGACTGGCCGGGATGGGCGTCTTCGGCACGACGTGGTCGGGCAAGTTGGCGGCGGGGAAGAAATAGCCGACTTCAGGCTGCGCCGCGGCGGGCATCGAATCGGTGACTGCGGCGCCGCTGTTCGACGCCACCGCGACCGGCGTCTCCGTCGCTGCAGGTGCACGATGCGGAACCGCGACCGTCGCCTGGTGACGCGCCCACGACTCGAACTCGTCGGGCTGCACCGTGAACAGACGGAACTTCATGTTGGCGTGGCTCGACCCGCAGTACTCGGTGCAGAAGCCGTTCCACGCCGAAGTGCCGAGGTCGGCGTTCGGCGTGAACCAGAGATAGTTGGTCTTGTTCGTGATGAGGTCGCGCTTGCCACCCATCTGGGGAATCCAGAAGGAGTGCAGCACGTCCTTCGTCCGGAGCACGAAGTTCGTGGTGCGCCCGAGCGGGATGTACACCTCGTTCGCGGTGCTAAACCCGTATTCCGGATAGTGGAACTCCCACCACCACTGGTTGCCCGTGACTTCGACGACGAGTGCGCCGGCCGGAGCGGGCGCCTGCGTCTGGAAGATCGTTTTGACGGTCGGAATCGCGATCAGGACGAGGATGACGGCCGGGATGACCGTCCACGTGATCTCGAGCGCGACATGGCCGTGGATCTGCTTCGGTGGCGCGCTGCCCGGTCGTTTCCGGAAGCGGAAGATCGTGTAGATGAGGGCGACTTCCACCACGACGAAGACAATCGTGCCCCAGAAGAGCAGACGGTCAAAGAGACCGTCGATCGCGGTGTTGAAATCGGTATTCGGATTGAACGTGGAGTTCGGATATTCCGTGACTCCACATGCGGAGAGCGTCAGCAGGGCCACTGCAAGGAGCAGGGCTGGTGCTGCCTGGCGCAGGCGCAGCATCGACATCGGGTCTCTTGTCTTGGGGGGATCTGCCGCGACCATGCCCAAGGGGTCGCGACTGCCGCTGTGGAAATACAATACGACACAAAAAATTACCCCACCCGATTGGGTGGGGCAATGGGACTTGTATGGAAACGAGTTGTTCTGGTTTCAGTCCGGACCCAGAAGGCCGTATGAGGCCTGTCAGGCATCGTCTGACGACTCAATTGCGACCGAATGCTGGTCTTTCACCTTTTTCACCATGAATTCGAGCGCCTGGCGAATCTGCGCCACGGCCTCGCGGGCCGCCCGCACCTTGTTTTGCTCGCCGCCGCCGCGCCCGAGGGCGATGATCATCCCGGAGACCAGGTCTGCAATCATGCCGAACTGGCCCTTCAGCTGCCCCTGCAACGTGGTCGCCGTGCGCTTGATCTGGCCGGGGGCGATTCCCGCACCGCGATTGTTCTTCACGTCAACCGCCATGCGCTCCACAATGCCGTGAATGTGCTGAACGGCGGCCAGCCCCTCTTCCAGGGTCTTCATCTTCTGGGTGCCGGCGCCGTCGAGCTTGGATCCAGCCATAGCGAACTCCTACAACGATGAAAGATAGAGGATGGAGGATGAAAGGGACTGCGACCACTCCTTCGTCCTCTTCAATCCTTGGTGCGCCAGAAGCCTATTGCTTTTCGCCGGTCATGCGCTTGGGGTCAAGAATGTCATCGAGTTGGGCGCGGGTGAGGAGTTTCTGCTCCAGTACCAGTTCGGCCACCCCGCGGCCGCTTTCCAATGCTTCCTTCGCGAGGGCCGTGCATTTGTCGTACCCGAGGCTCGGCAAAAGGGCCGTCACGAGCCCAATTGACCGCTCCACGAAGTGGCGCATCACGTCGGGGTTGGCCTCGATCCCATCAATGCAACGCACGCGGAGCACCCGTGCGGCGTTTGTCATCTCGCTGATGTTGCGCAACAAGCGGAACGCGATGATTGGCTCAAAGACATTGAGTTGGAGCTGCCCCGCCTCCGCAGCCATCGTCACCGTGACGTCGCCGCCAATCACATCGAAGCAGACCTGATTCACGACTTCGGGAATGACCGGATTAACCAACCCCGGCAAGATGCTTGAGCCGGGCTGCATCGCGGGGAGACGAATCTCGCCAAAACCAGTGCGCGGGCCGCTCGAGAGCAGACGCAGATCGTTGCAGATCTTGCTGAGCTTCACGGCGCAGCGCTTGAGCACGCCCGAGAGCTGAACGAAGGCGCCGGTATCGCTTGTCGCCTCCACAA
>JANLTT010000357.1:0-2596 GCA_031363115.1 Gemmatimonas sp. | reverse complement strand
GTCACCTGCCCCGTCGTGACCGCATCGCTCACCGCGAAGCGCGGCTCGCCGGTCGTGTCGGCACTGATATAGATGAGCACCCGCCCATCAATTGGCGCACTCGACCGAGCCGCGGGAAAGGTCACCGTGATGCGCGGGGCCTGCGCCTGGGCAATACCGGGAAGCGCAAGTGCGAGGGCCATCGCGATCGTTATCTGACGCATGGGCAGCTCCATTGCAGCTTCAAGGGTGGCTCTCTGGGCGGGAAGGCGCGAAGTTAGCTGTGTGAATCTATCCACACATCCGCGGCCGCCGGTTGACCCCGCCCTCCTCAACGCGCCAGGCACCGACGCGATGTGGACCAACCTCGGCTACTGGCCAGGCGCGCACTCCTATGGCGAGGCGGCGCGGGCACTGGCCTGTCGCGTGGGGCATGCGGCCCACCTGCGTCCGGGCGACATCGTCCTCGACTACGCCTGTGGCTACGGTGATTCCCTGCGATTGTGGATTGAAGAGTTTGGTGTCGCGCGGGTGATTGGCGTCGAACCCGATCCAGCGGTCGTCGAACGCGTGCGGGCGCGCGTCGCAGCCTGGGGCCTGAGTGACCGCATCACCATGATGGCCGCACGTGCGGAAGAGCTGATGCCGAGCGAGATCGTCCCGCGCCCGACCGCCGTGGTCTGCGTGGACGCCGCATATCACTTCGAGTCACGTCGTGATTGGCTCGCGCGCGTCATCAGCGCCCTGCCCGAGCACGGACGGTTGGGCATCGCCGATCTCGTCTTTTCGCCGAAGGCCGCGACCTCGTGGCGTATCAACAAGCTCGCGCAGCTCACCCACATCCCGGCCAAGAACTTCGAGACCGCCGAGCAGATGGAGGACGCGATGATTGGCGCGGGGGCGCAGATCGCCTGGAGCGAATGCGCCGGTGAGGGAGTGCTCGACGGCTTCGGCGCCGCCTCCTTTGGGCGCGGCATCCCCCTCATGGTAACGCGCCAGATGGTGAAGCTCGCGCGGAAGGGACGGCTCGTGGACTACCGCGTGATCGGCGCCGAGTGTCAGGCCCCATCCGCATAGTTCGGTATCCCTTCGCCCCGCCGAATCCCGACGATGCCCGCGCAACCCAAGCTCCAACGCTGGATTGACCTTCTCGCCGCCCTGCTGCGACGGAAGTTTCCCGCCGATTTCGACACGCTGCGCCAGGAAGTCCCCGCCTACGCGGAACCGGGACGTAAGCACGACACGCTCATGCGGATGTTCGAGCGCGACAAGGACGAACTTCGCGCGTTGGGCGTCCCAATCGAAACGTTGGTTGACGGCGATGGCTCAATGAGCCAGTACCGCTTGGCATCGAAGCAGTTCTATCTCCCGTTCCTGCAGCTCGCGTACGACACGCCGCGTCCGGTGCAACGGCCACGCGGACCGGGCTACCAAGGCCTCCCCGTGCTCGCCTTTGAGCCGGAGGAACTCGACGCCATCGCTCGCGCGGCATACCGCGTGGCCGCACTCGGCGATCCGGCCCTCGCGCATGAAGCCATGAGTGCGCTCCGAAAGCTTGGCCACGATCTTCCTGTCCCGCGTGAAGCACCGACCAATGAGCTCATCTCGCTCGAGCAGAAGCCCGATCCCGAACTGCTCGACCGGCTCGGCAACGCCCTCCAGCGGCGGAAGCGCGTGACCTTCACGTACCACTCGATGCACCGCGACGCGGAAGGGGCTCGCACGGTGGAACCCTTCGGCCTCGCCTTCCTTACGGGACACTGGTACCTGATTGCCCGCGATGTTGGATCTGAGACCCTCCGTCACTTCCGGGTGAGTCGCATACGCGACATCGCCGTCAACGAGGCGAAGGCACAGTCGGCAGACTTCACGATTCCCGCCGACTTCGATCTCGCCGAGCATGCGCGCTCGCGACAGGCGTGGGAGCTCGGCGACGCCGAGCAGGTAGAGGTCACAGTACGCTTTCGTGTGCAGAACGGATTTACCATGCCCGCGATGCAGCTTGGTGACGCCGTACCCGAAGACGCCGCACTGCGGCGATTCCGCGTCAGGCGCCCTGATACCTTTGCGCTCTGGATCCTCGGCTTCGCTGGCGATGTTCTTATTGAACATCCACCGGCCATGGTGGAGCAGGTGCGTACGCTGGCGCGTGAAACACTTGCCGCGGTCGAGGCTTAGCCATGCCGGAAACCAATGGCTTCGCCAACGCCGCGAACGCGTCCGAACAGCTTCGACGACTCCTGCTCGCGCTCCCCGCACTCGCCGACGATCGCGCACATCCGCTCTCCGAGATTGCCGAACGCGTCGGGGCATCGGAGGAAGTCGTGCGGCGCGATCTGACCGCGCTCGTCTCACGAGTCAGTGACGAGCCCGCTGGCTTCACCGAAGGCGTCTCGTTGCTGCTCGGCGCCAACTCCGTGCAGTTCCAGACGCCGAGCGGGCATTTTCGACGTCCCATGGCCCTCACGCGCGAGGAGTTGCACGCGCTCGATCTTGGCCTCGCGATGCTGCAGCACGAGTCACCGCCGGACGAACGCCCCGTGCTTGAGCGCGCCCGCACGCGACTGCAGCGGGCAATCGGTGAGGTGGCGAGCGCGGGCAACAACGGACGACATGC
>JANLTT010000336.1:0-3721 GCA_031363115.1 Gemmatimonas sp. | reverse complement strand
GTCAGCACCGGCAGGCCGGCGGCCGACACCTCGCGCACCTTCGCACCGGTCAGCGTCAGCACGAGATCGATGTCGTGAATCATCAGGTCGAGTACGACCGCCACATCGGAGCCACGCGGATTGAAGGGCGCCAAGCGGTCGCTGTCGATGAAAAGCGGCGTGTCCACAAACGGCAGCGCCGCGCGAATCGCGCGATTAAAGCGCTCGATGTGGCCAATCTGAATCAGCAGCCCCTTCTCTTCCGCGAGTGCCAACAATTCATCGGCCTCGGCGAGCGTCACGGTGATCGGCTTCTCGATCAACAGATGCTTCCCGGCCTGCAGCGCCTGCATCGCCACTTCATGATGCTTCGACGTCGGCACCACGATGCTCACGGCATCCACATCCGCCAGCAACGCATCAATGGAGGGATAAGCCCGAATCCCGAGTTCCCGCGCCACGGTGCCCGCCCGCTCCGCATTCGCCTCGAAGAATCCCTTGAACACCACGCCCTCAAGGTCGCGCAGGATGCGCGCGTGATGATACCCGAGGCTTCCCGTGCCAATCACGCCGACGTGCAGTGGAGTGGTCATGTGACGATCCCGCGACCGCTCGCCGAGACGAAGTCCACGAAGTCCTTCACCTCAGGCAGTTGCTGCAACTCACCGGCCTTCTCCAGCGCCTGCGACACGTTGAGATCCGAACGGAAGAAGAGACGATACGCCTTCTTCAGCTCGGAAATTGTCGTATCTGCAAAGCCCGCACGCGACAGCCCCACCGAGTTGAGCCCATAGAGCTGCACGGGGTTCCCCACCGCCTTCACAAAGGGCGGGATGTCCTTGGAGATGCGCGATGCACCGCCGACAAAGGCGTTGCGGCCGATCTTGGCGAACTGATGTACGGCGCAAAGCCCGGAGATGATCGCCCGATCCTGCACCGTCACGTGACCAGCCAGCTGCGTGGCATTGGAGATGATCACGCCATCGCCGATGTGGCAGTCATGCGCGAGGTGCACATACGACATCAGGAAGCAGTGCTTGCCCACCGTCGTCTTGAACGACTCGGAGGTCCCGCGATTGATCGTGAGATACTCACGCAGCGTCGTCCCCTCGCCAATCTCGACGGTGGTGACCTCGCCCTTGAACTTCAGGTCCTGCGGCTTGCCGCCCAACACGGTGCCAATCCCGACCGTGACCTTCGGGCCCAGAATGACATGTTCCTCGAGCGTGGCGCGCATGTGAATCACGCTCCCATCGCCCACGACGCAATGCGGACCGACGTAGGCCCACGGGCCAATCTCCACGTCCTGCCCGATCTCCGCCTTCTTGTCGACGATTGCCGTCGGATGAATGCGCGCGCTCATCGATCGCGTACCATCGCGGCCATCTCTGCCTCGCACACCACCGCGCCGTCCACCTTGGCAACCGCCGCGATCCGGCAGACCTTGCCTCGTAGCTGCACGATGTCCACCTCGAAGCGCAGCTGATCGCCTGGCTTCACGGGCTTCCGGAACTTGATGTTATCGATGCTCATGAAGTACACGACCTTGCTCTCGGGATCGTCCACCGTCCCCATAAGGAGGACGCCACCAGCCTGCGCCATCGCCTCAACGATGAGTACGCCCGGCATGATGGGATGCCCGGGAAAGTGGCCTTGGAAGAAGGGTTCGTTGATCGTGACGTTTTTGATGGCCACCACGCGCTTCTCTCCCATCTCGATGATCCGGTCCACCAGCAGAAACGGATACCGATGCGGCAGGATCTTCATGATCTCTTCGATTCCCAGCATACCTCTCCCCGATTGGGCGGGCCGCGCGTGCGCGAGCATCTCACGCACCAACGTCACGGTCCCGCGATGACTCGGCTTCGTCGCCGAGATCCTGGCCTGCACGCGCTGTCCGGCGAGTGCCAGGTCCCCCACCACATCCATCGCCTTGTGCCGCACGAACTCATCCGCCCAACGGAGCGTGCCGCCGACCACGCCGTCCGCGTCGAGCACGATTGTATTTTCCGCCGAGGCGCCCTGAATCAGCCCCTTTGCTCGCAGCTCCTCGACCCAGCTGAGCATCCCAAAGGTCCGAGCGGGCGACAACTCCCGCGCAAAGCTCTCCGGCGTCACGAGGTATCGCCCTTCCTGCACACCAATGATCGGATGCGGGAAGTCAATATTCACCTCGAGTTCGAACGCATCGGACGGGTGCGCCACATAGACCGACTCACCATCCACCACGCGCACCGACTCCGCGAGCTGAAGCACATCCGCGGTGCCACCATGCTCACGCAGACCGGCCTGCACGAGCGCCGCGCGAAAAGGCTCGGCGGAGCCATCCATGATGGGCGGCTCGGCCGCGTCCATCTCGATAATCAAGTCATCAATGCCGAGTCCGGCGACGGCAGCAAGCACATGCTCCACCGTGTGCAACGCGGCATCGCCCTCGCCGAGTTGTGTGCGCCGCTCCGCGGCCACGGCGACACTCACATGCGCACGCGTCTCCGGCTGGCCGGCGACATCGGTGCGGCGGAAGCGCACGCCCACGCCTGGCTCCGCCGGCACGAAGCGCAGCGAACAGGGGCGACCCATGTGCAGCCCAACGCCACTTAACGAGGCACTCGTCGCGATCGTGCGGCGCGCGCTCATGTGGGCTCGTCGCGCTTGAGGAGCTGCTCAATCTTGCGAATCAAATCGGGGAGCTTGTACACCGCCGCTTGCCCGCGCAGCATCTGGCGATGCGGACGCGCCGGGAACCCACCCCACGTTTCGCCGGCCGGCACATCGGATACCACGCCGGCCTGCGCCGTGAGAGTCGCTCGCGCGCCAATCGTGTGATGGCCCGAGATCCCGACCTGCCCCGCGAGCACGACGCCGTCTTCGACGCGCACGCTCCCGGCAATGCCGACCTGCGCCACAATCAGGCAGAGTCGCCCGACGCGCACGTTATGCGCGATGTGCACCAGGTTGTCGATCTTCGTGCCGTCGCCGATCACTGTGTGATCGATGCTTCCGCGATCGATCGTTGTGTTGGCGCCAATCTCCACATCGTTGCCGATGCGGCAACCGCCAACATGCGGAATCTTCTGGTGCGCCCCGTCGTTGAACACGTAGCCGAAGCCATCGCTGCCAATGCGCGCGCCGGCATGGATGGCGCAGCGCTCCCCGACAATCGCGCCTGGGTACAGTGTCACCTGCGGGAAGAGTCGCGTGTTAGCGCCGACTTGCGCGCCATCCCCAATCACCACATGCGAACCAACCCAGCATCCCGCGCCGATGCGCGCCCCTGAACCGATGACCGCATACGGCTCGATGCACACGTCCGCGTCGACGACGGCGTCCGCCGCCACGATGGCGGTCGAATGCACACCCACGAATGGCCGCACCGGCGCGCGATAAAAGCGTGGAATGAGCGCCAGCATCGCCTCGTGCGGCTTGGGCACCACGATGCGCACCGCGCACGGGCCCACGGTGTCGGCGAGCTCCGTCGTAATGAGCACCGCGCCGGCCTGACAGGTCGCGAGTTGCTTGGCGTACTTCACCGAGGCGAGGAACGTCAGGTCCTCCGCCCCCGCACGATCAAGCGGCGCGATGCCGGTGAGCCGAATCTCCGGATCACCTTGCAACGCGCCGCCGACCGCCGCAGCCACATCGGCTGCGCGGAGTCCTGCTGGGTCCTCCACGGTCTTCATCGCCTGGTGGGGTGGCGGGAGGCGACGCTTACGGGCGTCGCGCGCCCGACGGCTGCGAGACC
>JANLTT010000316.1:0-2408 GCA_031363115.1 Gemmatimonas sp. | reverse complement strand
CCACCCCCACTTCGGCGGATGACTCGGCGAAGCGGTCGAGGCGTGGATCCTTCAGGAAGAGCCAGTAGGCGCCGGCGAAGGCGGTGAGGCCGAAGGCAAGGAAGGCAATCCAGGCGGAGGGCACGTGCACATAGAAGATCTTTTGTGCGAAGCCCTGCAGCGCCTCGGGCGGCGTGAAGAAGATCGCGCGCACGAAGGCGGCAATCATCGCGAGCACTGCCGCGAGAGCGAACCAATCGATGCCACCGCGGGTGCGAGGCGTGGAGGATGTGGTGGAACTGGTCACGGAATCAGTCTTCGAGCGTGAAGGGGAACGCCAGCGTGCAGGCGTACAGAAAGACGAGGTCGAACGCGAGGAGGATACGCAACCAGGAAGCCGCATCGCTGAGCGGACGTCCCGCGAGGAGCTGCGCGGTGGCCTGCGCCGCGGGAAGGACGATGGGAACGAAAAATGGCAGGGCGAGCACCGGGAGCAGGAGCTCGGCCATGCGCGTGTTGGCCGTGATACCCGCAAAGAGCGTCCCGATGCACACCAACCCGATGCTCGCGAGCAGCATCACGGCGGTGAGCGCGAGCCAGGTGTCGCCAATCGGCAGGTTGTAGAAGAGCGCGACCGCGGGAATCGCCACCAGTTGAACGCCGACGACGAAGACGAGGTTCGCGAGGGCCTTGCCGAGAAAGATGGACTCGCGCGGCACGGGGGCCACGAGGAGCGCATCCATCGCGCGTTCCTGCGCCTCGACGCCAAAGGAGCGGTGGAGCCCAAGGATACCCGAGAAGGTGAAGGTCACCCACATCACTCCGGGGGCGATGTCAATTGGCGTGACCGCCGTGGCATCCCACGTGAAGAAGAAGATGACAATCGCGAGGAGCGAGAGCAGCGCCGCCGACATGAAGGCGCTGCGCGTGCGGAACTCGATGGCCAGATCCTTCCGCGCGATGATCCAGGCGGCGGCCAAGATCCCGGGAGGGGTCGTGGTTTGAGGCGTCACGAGACCAACTCCCGATACTCGGCGGCGTAGCGCGCCACGTCGAGCCCCGCGGTGGGTTCGACGCGCACGAACTTGCCGGCTCGCATCACGGCCGCGTGCGAGGCGACGGCGAGCCCTTCCTGCAGATGGTGCGTGACGACCACCAGTGCGGCACCAGCGTCCCGGCGTTCCTTGAGCAGCGCCGTGAGCGCGGCGCTGCCCTGTTCGTCGAGGCCGGTATACGGTTCGTCGGCGAGAATGACATCGGGCGCATGGACAATCGCGCGGGCAATCGCAACGCGCTGCTGCAGGCCGCGCGACAGCGCGCGCACCGGGACATCGGCGCGATCCGCGACGCGGAGGGCCTCGAGGGCGCGCTGCGTGGCGGCGTCAACGTCGGAGATGCCGTGCAGCTGGGCGGCGAATCGCACGTTCTCGCGCGCGGTGAGCGCGTCGTAGAGCATCGTGCGGTGCGAGATCAGCCCCACGCGCGCCCGGGCGGCATCGGCGGGGAGCACTGCTCCGGCAATCGTGGCGCGTCCCGCCGCCGGCTTGAGGAGGCCCGCGAGGATGCGCAGGAGCGTCGTCTTCCCCGCACCATTCGGCCCGAATAGGGCCAAGGCCTCCCCCGCTTGAAGCGAGAGGTCTACGCCATCGACGGCACGTCGCGCGCCAAACAGGCGCACGAGGCCGGCCGCGTCGAGCAGTGCGGTCACGGCAGCGTCAGTGCAGGCGTACGGGGGGCATGCGGCATCCCCCAATCGTATCGTGCTTCACGCCGCGATGGAACGGCGCGGTCTGACTCGACGCCGCTCAGCGCGAGCGAACGAACTCGAAGAGGGGTTCGAGACGCGTGGCATCGAGCAGGGAAGCCACCGCACGCGGCACGTCCACCAGTCGCAAACGCATGCCGCGCTCGCGCGCGCGCTTCTGCGCGAGAATCAGGACGCCGAGGCCGCTGGCATCGATTTCGATAACGGCGCCGAGATTGATCTCGAGAAATTTCTGCCCACTGCTGGCGGCGATTTCGAGCGCCTCGAGAGTGATGCGGCGGAACTCAACGCGGTGCTCGGCGATCAGCAGGCTCGGCGCAATCAATGCGCGCGCCGTGGAGTTGCCGGCATCGTGGCTGCCCGAACTACCGGTGTTCGTCTGAATGTCGTGCATATCGCTCCTCAGGGGTCGGAATGCTGACTAGTTTCTGCGCGGTCCATGCGGACTGCGGCACCTCACAGGAAAGGAGTGGCGAGAACCATGCCGCCGGACCAGTCACGGCAAAGTCTTTTATAACAACGAGTTAACTAATCATCACAGCGTGATAGCGGCCGGAATCATTGCGGGTTGCGGCAGCAAATGGCAAAAAGCGATGCATTGCTTATAATATAGACACTTATCGGGATTCGTGAGCCGTGTGCCGTAGCAACTCTCGGGTGACTC
>JANLTT010000297.1:0-1594 GCA_031363115.1 Gemmatimonas sp. | reverse complement strand
CTGCCGCACGCTTCTTCGCCCGCTTCGCCGCGTGGTCATCATCCTGCGTGGCCGCATTCTTCTTCGACTGCTGCTTGTCCTTGGCCTTCTTCGCATCAGCCTCGGCGGCATCGGCACGAGCCTGCGTCGCCGCACGACCCGCGCGCGCCTCTTCCCACTCCACGAACGAGCCGTCGAAGTCCGTCAGCTTGTTGCCCTCGAACGACCAAACGCGCGTGGCGACTTCGCGCAGGAAAGCGCGGTCGTGACTCACGAGCAGCACGGTGCCCTCGAACTCCTCAAGCGCGTCTTCGAGCGCCTCGATGTTCTCGACGTCCAAGTGATTCGTCGGTTCGTCGAGGACCAGGAAGTTCGCGTGTGACAGGCAGATCAGCGCCAGCGCCATGCGCGCGCGCTCACCACCGGAGAGCGTCTTGATATCACGAAAGACTTCATCGCCGCTGAAGCCGAAGGCGCCGAGGTGGTTCTGCACCGACCCACGGCTCCAGAGCGGACGCTGATCGAGCACGGCGTCCATCAACGCCTTGTTGAGCGGGAGATCTGCGAGGTCCTGGCGGAACCAGGCCGGCGTGATGGAACCGCCAACCTTGCTCTCACCGGCGGCCGCGAGGCGGTCACCGAGGATGGTGGAGATGAACGACGACTTGCCGGCGCCATTTGGTCCGCAGAGCGCGACGAAATCATTGCGACGGAGCACCGCCGTGAAGTCGTCCACGAGCACGCGGCCCGGCACTTCGACACGGAGATTCTTCACCGAGACAACCTGGTCGCCGCCACGTTCGGCGGGCTCGAAGCGCAGGTTCATTGCGGCAGCGTCGCCCGGCGGAGGAGCCAAACGGGGCAACCGCTCAAGCCGCTTCCGCTTGCCCTTCGCCTGGAACGAGTTCACGCCGGCGAGGTTCCGTCGGATGTACTCCTCTTCCTTCTTCACATAGGCACGCTGCCGTTCGAGTTCACGCTCACGCGTGAGGCGGCGCTCGGCGCGCTGCACGACGAACGAGCTGTAGTTCCCCTTGTAGCTCTCGCTCGTGCGGCCTTCGATGTGCAGGATGTGCGTACAGATGGCGTCGAGGAAGGCACGATCGTGCGAGATGACGATGATGGTCTCGTTGCACTCACGCAGCCAATCCTGCAGCCAGGTGGTGGTGTCGAGGTCGAGGTGATTCGTCGGTTCGTCGAGGAGGAGCAGGTCGGCCGGCGCAATAAGCTGCGCCGCCAATCCCACGCGTCCACGCTCACCACCGGAGAGCGACGACACCAAGCGCGTCTTCGAGTCCTCGGCGTCAAAGCCGAGGCCCTGGAGCACGGCATCCACGCGGGCGTGATAGACGTAGCCGCCGAGATCAGCGAAGCGCTCCTGGTCCTGCCCGAAGCGCTCGAGGAAATCATCGGAGATGTTCTCACCCATCTCGCCGAGCTGGGTGGCTTGCTCGGCGATGGACTTCTCGAGGGCGATGACTTCACGCCACGCGGCAGCGGCAGCTTCCCAGACCGTGGTCGCGCCTTCGAATGCGCGATGCGGGTCGAGGAGTGCAAGACGAACCCCCGGGCGCCGCCCGAGGCCGCCGAAGGTAGGCAGCAAGTCGCCGGTGAT
>JANLTT010000225.1:0-13808 GCA_031363115.1 Gemmatimonas sp. | reverse complement strand
CGAATACGCCCCGCGTGCTGGTCTTGGCCCCCGATGCCGGTGGCATTGGCGGCATTCAGCTCGCGACGCAGCAGCTTATCGAGGGCCTCGCCGCGCGGTACGGAGCGGCGCGCGTGGGGCTGCTTGCACTCCGCGCGCACGGCACGGCGTTGCCCTGCGTGTCGCTGAGCGATGAGCGGGCCTTCACGCTACGCGCGGTCGAGCGCATCTCGCCCGTGCGTAAACTGCAATTCGGCTGGCGCGCGATTCGTGCGGCGCTCCGGTGGCGCGGACGCCGCGGGCAACTGGTGATTGTGGCCTGCCACGCTCATCTCGCTCCGGTCGCGCGCCTCTGCTCTTGGCTGACGGGAGTGCCATATGTCGTCTGGGCGCATGGTATCGAAGTGCATGCGTCCATGAGCGGCAGCGCGCGCGCGGCGCTCGCGGCCGCCGACGCGGTCGTCGCCGGGAGCGCGTTCACTCAACGGGTGGTCCGCGATATCCTCGGGGCAGGTGGGGGCGAGGTGCGGATGATTCACTATCCGATGTCGCCGTCGCGTGCGGATCAATGGTCGCCAGCGGCCAGTGAGCAGCGTGGTGCGGCCGTGCGCGTCCTCTCGGTCGCGCGTCTCGTTGGTGAGCACGCGTACAAAGGAGTGGATGCCTTGATCATGGCGTGGCCGCGCGTGCTGGCGTCCGTGCCGGCCGCCGAGCTGGTCATTGTCGGTGATGGTGACGACCGCGCCCGTCTCGAACGCATCGCCGCGCGACTGCAACTGGGTAGCCGTGTGCAGTTCCTCGGCAAGGTGAGTGAGGATGAACTGACCGCGGCGTACGCTTCGGCGACGGTGTTCGCACTTCCCGGCCGCGCCGCCGAGGGGTTTGGCGCGGCGGGTGAGGGCTTTGGGCTCGTGTTTCTCGAGGCCGCCGCGCAGGGATTGCCGACGGTCGCTGGCCGCGCCGGTGGCTCAAGCGAGGCCGTGGAGGACGGCGTGACGGGAACCGTGGTCAACGGCGAGTCGTCGCGCGAGATCGCGCACGCGATTGTGCAGCTGCTGACCACCCCTGCCCAGGCGCAGGCATTCGGCCAGGCTGGCGTCGAACGTACCCGCCGTGAGTTCTCGCCCCAACGCTTCTCCGACGCGTGGGCATCCGTGATTGCCTCCCTTGCAGCACCCGGCGCATCGTCGGTCGCTGCGGAAGGGCATTCGTAACCCATGTGTGGAATCATTGCCGTTGTGGGCACGTCGCTCCCGGACGATGCCACGAATCAGGTGGCTCGTGGGGTTGCCGCGCTGCGCCACCGCGGTCCCGATGCGTCGGGTGTGCATCGCGTTGACGCAGCTGCAGCAAGCGCCTGCTTGGGAACCGCGCGCCTGCGCGTGCTCGACCTCGACGTCGTGGCCGATCAGCCGATGACCAACGAAGATCGGTCGGTCTGGGTCACGTACAACGGCGAACTGTACAATCACCGCGAGCTTAGGGTTGAGCTCGAACGCGCGGGACATCGGTTTCGCTCGCACGCCGACACCGAGGCACTCGTTCATCTGTGTGAGGAGGTGAGCGGTGATCCGGCGCCGATGATTCGTCGGCTGCGCGGGATGTTCGCCTTCGCCTGTTTTGATCAACGCACGGGGCGCTTCTTCGCGGCGCGCGATCGGGTGGGAATCAAGCCGTTGTACTACGCGGAGACTCCGGGCGGTGGCATCGCCGTCGCCTCGGAGGCCCGCGCGTTGGTCGCGGCGGGGCTTGCCTCGGGAGATCCCAATCCCGATGCGGTGCGCGGCTACCTTCGTCGCGGAGTGGTGCCGGCAACGGCGTCAATCTTTGCTGGCGTGCGCATCCTGCCAGCGGGAGCGCTTCTGACCTGGGAGCGTGGCCGCACGTCCATTACGACGTGGTGGAAGCCGGAACTGGTGCCGGATCCTTCGCTGGCTCATCCGGTCGAAGCGACGAGGTTGCTCGGGGCCGCGCTTGATGACGCCGTGGCGCGACATCTGGTCGCGGATCGTCGCGTGGGTGTCTTCCTCTCCAGCGGCGTGGACTCGGCGGCTATCGCCGCGATTGCGGGACGCGAACAGAGCGGCGTGCGCGCGCTGACGGTCACCTTCCCGGACAGCGCCGCCGACGAGGGTGCTGCCGCTGCGACTCGGGCAAGAGAGGCCGGTGTTGATCATACCACGGTGGAGGTACGGGACGCCGATGTTGTTGGGCTGATTCACGGCGCACTCTCCGCGATGGATCAACCGACCTCCGATGCCATCAACACTTGGCTGGTCTGCCGCGCGGCGCGCTCTGACGGCTTGATTGTGTGTCTCTCGGGAATCGGGGGTGATGAGCTCTTTGGCGGATACCCCTCGTTCGACTTGGTGCCTCAGGTTCACCGCATTCAGTCCGCACTCGGACTCTTGCCCTCACCTGTTCGCCGCTACGCCACGCGACTGGCGGCGCATCGGAGACCGGGAGGGAGGTTGGCGCGAACGCTCGACCGACCGTCGAGCGGGCCCGATCCCTACGCGGCGGTTCGCGGCCTGTTCTCCGGGCAAGAGGTCGCCGACATGTTGTCCCTGAATCACGTGGCGCATGCCGGCGCGGTTGACCACGACGCAGTTACGATTCAGGAACTGCGATACTACGCGGGCGACCAGTTACTCCGCGATACCGACAGCGTCTCCATGGCACATGGACTTGAGGTCCGCGTGCCGATCCTCGATGATCTGGTGGTGAATGTGGCGCTGGCCATACCGGATTCGGTTCGCCTCGCCGCCGGGAAGCGCTGCCTCGCGAATGCGGCGGGCGTTCCCCTGACGAGGAAGCTGCCGTTCGCGCTGCCGTTCGACCGCTGGATGCGCGGTCCGCTGCGGGATCTCACGCGCGAAGCGCTGCTGTCGGATGAGCTTCCCTTCGCGCGCGCCATCCATGCGGCTGACCGCAGGCATCTGCTCGACGCCTTCGAGCGGGGTGCTACGCACTGGTCGCGCGTCTGGGCGATCGCGGCGCTCCGACTCTGGCCGGCAGCCAACGGCTTCCGGTGGCAAGGGTGATGCGAGTGCTCATTGCAGTTCCGTCGTTGGATCGCCACTTCGGCGGTCCCGTGGTCAAGGTGATGGCTCTTGCCACCGCGTTACGCCAAGCGGGAGCGCAGGTGTCGGTTGTCGGCGCCTCCAACGACCCGATGGACGGCGCGCACACGCTTCCGTATTCGTTCCGCTATCATGGCACACCCTGGCCGCGCGGCCTGGGTCAGGTACGGCAAGCCGTGCGGGAGGCGGACATCGTGCATGTCGTTGGCTTTCGTGATCCCGTCGGCACGATGGCTGCGTTGTCAGCGGCGCGAAGCGGCGTCGCATATCTGATCGAGCCCGCGGGGATGCTTCGCCGCCGAGGACGCTCGGCGTTGGTCAAGTCGGTGTTTGACGCCACGCTCGGCCGCCGGGTGCTCGCGCGCGCGCGACGGATCGTCGTGACCTCTGAGTTCGAACGACGCGAGGTGATTGAGTTTGGTGTCGATCCGAGCCGTATTGCCATACGACCGAACGGCGTTACGGCCGTCGAGAGTCTCCCATTGCGCGGGGGACTACGGCAGCGCCTTGGCATTCCGTTAGGTGCTCCACTCGTGATTGCGATTGGCCGGATCGCCGAGAAGAAGGGACTTCTTCCGCTCGTCCACAGTGTCGCGGCGTTGCCCGGCGTGCATGTCGTGATTGCAGGCCCAAGTGATGCTGATGGTACGCTCGAGCAAGTGTTTGCCGCGCGCGAGGCGCTTGCTGTACGCGATCGCATTCACGTACAACCTGATGGACTGTGGGGCGATGCCAAAGTGCAGGCGTACGTTGATGCGGATATCTGTTGTCTCTACTCGCGCCACGAGAATTTTGGTCAAGCCGCGCTCGAGGCGGCGTCCCATGGGCTTCCCGTCGTCGTCTCGGACCGGGTAGGGGCCGCCGAGTTCCTTGGAGATGGCTGTGTGGTTGTCCCGATTGAGAATCCAACTGCGCTAACAGCCACGCTTGGTCGTCTCTGCATCGATGCAGCCGAGCGTGCGCGCATAGGCGCGGCTGCGCGCGCGGCGGCCGTAATGCTCTCGTGGAACACCGTCGCCGCGGCGCAACTGTCGATCTACGCCGAGGCGATCGCATGATCATCCTCGGTCTCAACGCATGGCATGGTGACGCCGCCGCCGCACTGTTTGTCGACGGCAGGCTCGTGGCGGCAGCTGAGGAAGAACGCTTCACGCGTGTGAAGCACGAATCCGGATTTCCCGCCCGTGCGGTGCAGTGGTGCCTTGAGGCAGCGGGCGCACGCATCGCTGACGTTGACATCGTTGCGGTACCGCGCGACCCGTGGGCGCGCTGGCGCCACAAGCTGGCGTGGGCGCTCCGGTTTCCGCGGTTCTCCGCTGACCGCGCGCGTGTGGCCGCTACCTTCTCCACGATTGACGCTGCGCTCGCCGACGCGACGGGTGGTGATGCCCGCAACATTCGGGCGCGAATCAGGCGCATCGAACACCACCGCGCGCACATCGCGAGTGCGTTCTTTGCCTCGCCGTTCGAGCGCGCCGCAGTGCTCTCACTTGACGGCCTCGGTGATTTCGCGAGCGGGCTCTCCGGTGTCGGAGAGGGGACTCGTCTCCGCATCGACCGCGAGTCCCTGTTTCCGCATTCACTGGGCATCTGGTTCAGCGCCGTCACGCAGTATCTCGGCTTTCCGCATTACGGCGATGAATACAAGGTGATGGGACTCGCCGCCTATGGCGCGCCGTCACAGCTCGACGAGATGCGCCGCCTTGTGCGTGATACGGACCGCGGACTTGGTTACCAGCTTGATCTTCCTGCGTTTCGCCACCCCACTCACGGTCCCGGCATCAGCTGGACGGGCGGAGCGCCGAGTCAGTCGCCGCTCTTTGGTCCGCCATTTGAGTCTCGGTTTGGACTGCGTCGGGCGCCCACTGCCGATATTGAGGATCGACACCGTGACATCGCGGCGTCGCTGCAGGCCCGACTCGACGAACTGATCATCGCCATCACTCGACGCGTGACGCGGTCGGCAAACAGCGGCCGTCTCGCCTATGCTGGCGGCGTGGCGTACAACTGCGTGTCCAACGGGCGCGCGCTTGCCGCGAATGCCATTGAGGAGTTGTACATCCCGCCCGCGCCTGGTGATGCCGGCCTCGCCATCGGAGCGGGGCTGTATCTCTGGCATCACGAGCTTGGAAAGCCTCGTGAAAACGTCATCGAGCACGCATACTGGGGTGAAGCCGCCGATGAGCCCGCGATTGCGCGCGCGCTTGCGGCTGCAGGGATTGTTGCGCAGGCGCTGACACCCGACGAGATCGCCGAGCGCACGGCGGCACTGATTGCGGACGGGCGGATTGTCGGGTGGTACCAGGGACGTATGGAGTTCGGTCCGCGCGCGCTCGGAGGGCGCAGCATCCTCGCCGACCCGCGCCGCTCCGACATGAAGGAGATCCTCAACTCACGGATCAAGCGCCGCGAGTCGTTCCGTCCCTTTGCGCCGTCCGTGCTTGCGGAGTGTGCGTCGGAGTGGTTCGAGATGCGCGGCGATTCGCCGTTCATGCTCGTGGCGCATCGCGTACAGCCAAGCCGTGCAGCGCGCATTCCAGCCGTAACGCACGTGGACGGCACGGCGCGGGTTCAGACCGTTACGCGTGAGGCAAACCCGATGTTCCACGCGCTGCTCAGTGCGTTTCATCGGCAAACCGGCGTGCCCGTGGTCCTCAACACGTCGTTCAATGAGAATGAACCCATTGTCCGAACTCCCGAAGAGGCCGTGAACTGTTTCCTGCGTGCGGACATGGACGTCCTCGCGATTGGGCCGTATCTGGTTGAGCGGGCACGATGAACGCACGTTCGCGCAGGGTCCTGATCATCAATCAATACTTTCCACCGGACACGTCAGCCACGGCTGTCCTGGCGGCTGACGTTGCGCGCGCCTTCGTTCGGGCCGGTCATGCCGTGACCGTTCTCGCCGGTCGGCCGTCGTACCAACCGACCTCAACGCGACCGTGGCGCCTCGTCGCGCGCGAAGCGTATGAAGGTTGTGTGGTGGAGCGGGTGGGCTCCACGGCCTTCGGCCGCGCGGTGATGTTCGGCCGCGCCGCCAACTATGTGTCGTATCTGTCGCTCGCGTTCTGGCGCGCCCTCACCATCCGCGCCGATGTGACCATCGCGATGACCGATCCGCCGATTGCGGTCGTGGTCGCCGCCG
This sequence comes from Gemmatimonas sp., assembly GCA_031363115.1. Classification (GTDB taxonomy): domain Bacteria; phylum Gemmatimonadota; class Gemmatimonadetes; order Gemmatimonadales; family Gemmatimonadaceae; genus Pseudogemmatithrix. Next base: position 7,601 of record JANLTT010000225.1, on the reverse strand, counting down.
CGACGGCAGCGATGCGTGGCACTCCACTCGTCTACAACGTTCGCGACCTCCATCCGGAGATGGCGCTGGCGGCTGGCATGTTGCGTCCGGGCCCGCTCGCGTCGCTCTGGACGTCGCTGCATCGGTGGGGTCTTAGGCGTGCGAGCCGGGTCATTGTCCTCGGTGACGACATGAAGGAGCGGGTTATTGCGGCGGGCGCATCAGCTGAGAAAGTCGTAGTCGTGCGTGACGGTGCGGACACTGGAGCGGGCACTGCGCATTCGGTGAAGGTGGGGGCGCTCACGGAATCGGTTCGAGAGGGCTTCGCCTTTACCGTGATGCACGCCGGGAATGTCGGGTTCGCAGGGGCGTGGGAGACACTGCTCGCCGCCGCGCGTCTCGCGGGGCCGGACGTCGGTTTTGTCTTTGCGGGTGCGGGTGCCCAACGTGCGGCGCTTCAGAAGCAATCAGCAGGTCAGGACAATGTGCGTTGGCTCGATCCCTGTCCTCCTGATGACGTCGCCGAGCTCATGAATGCCGGTGACTTGCAGGTCGTCACGGTGCGCCGCGGGCTCGAGGGACTGGTAGTGCCGAGCAAACTCTACTCCATACTGGGCACGGGTCGGCCGGTGCTCGTGCTCGCGGCCGAGTCGAGTGACGCGGCCAGAATAGTTCGTGAGGCGGAGTGCGGATGGGTTGCTGACCCAGACGACCCAGCTAGCATTGCGCTCGCGCTCAAGCAGGCGCGTGACAATCCAGACGAACTCCGGCGATACGCTCGTAACGCGCTGATTGCCAGCGCTCGGTTTGATCGCAAGGCTTTGCTGGAGTCGTATGTCGGCGTGGTCGAAGCGGTTGCCGATTCGGTGCGGCGGTAACGAGGGCCCGAAGACCGGGCCCGTCGCTATCTCCCGCCGTCAAGCAGCGGCGCAACGCGATCCATGTACCGCGGGCTCACCAAGAGCGCATCCCAGAGTTCACCGCCCGGATGGGCGGCGATGCTTTTCACCTCGCTATAGATGATGCGCCGAGGCTTTATGAAGTACTCGAGGCTCGTCCATCGCATGGGGAAGACGCGGTACCCAAGCGGCAGCAGGATGTCGTCGAGGGCGGCAGGGGACGAGCCGCCTGCGGCGAGCGACGTTGCATTGATCTCCATCCAGAGCGTCGGGCCATGCTTTGCCAGCGTGTCACGCATCCCAGCAAGCGCAGCGCCTTCGGAGCCTTCGATGTCGATCTTGGCAAACGAGATCGGTCCGAGTGGAGGGGTGCAGTCCGCGACGAGCGAATCGACGGTGCGCAGCGGCACGGTGATAGTGTCGCTGATGTAGCGCTCCTGCATCGGATTGGGGAAGCGGCTGCTCCAGCCCACCTGCTTGCTCAGCGCAATCTCAACTTCCCCGTTCCGCTCGCCAACAGCCACCCGTTCGATCTGGATGCCTGGGTATCCATTCCGCGCTCGGTGCTCAGCAAGCACCGCGGCCACCGACGGATCCGGCTCCACAGCGAGCACGCGACCGTTGGGGCCGAGTGCTCGCGCGAGGATCATTGCATTGAAGCCCTTGTTGGCGCCGAGGTCAATTGCCGACTCTCCAGGGCGAACGAGCCGCGGCGCGTCGCGATAGAACGCGTAGTCGATTTCATGGTAGTAATAGCAGTAGTCCATGAAATCATCGCGGCGGAGGCGCATCCAGAAGTCGGACGGCACATGCTTCCAATGCAGGCCATCGCCCAAGGAGCGAAGCCACGCGGCACGCCATCGACGGCGAAGTCCGAGGGCGACCCGACGAATGGGATTCACCTAGCCCACGACAGAGCAGGTCGCAGTTCGCACCGCCGCGGACGTGGTACGCGACACGTGTTGCTTAAACTGCGAACGTGAACGAGCGGGGGCGCCACGCGGACTCCTCCCTAACAAATAGCAGGTCAGATTGGACCAGTGTTCCGTCAGGGATGTCGAGCGCGAGGTCCGACCTCCGAATGCACGAGCAGATATCGTAGACACAGAAACCGTGTTCGGACATAAACGCGATGATCTCGGCGAAAGTGGCTCCGCCACGATTAAATTCAAGGAACGAGACTTCGAGTAGTACGGCATCTGCCTGAGCGAGCGCCACGGCACCGCCGCGCAGCACCCCAAGTTCGTAGCCCTGCACGTCGAGTTTCAGCAGCGCGGCCGGCCCCAACGACCGTTCGTGCAGGAGGTCGTCAAGAGTCTGCATTGCGATGTGGCGCGTGATTCGAGGAACGTTGCTCTGCTCATCCAGAACGGACGACCCCGATTCCATCGCGTGAAAGGCCACGGTCTGGCCGGTTACGGGTCCAAGCAGCGCGATCGCTGAGTGCACGGCGCCGGCATGTCTTTGTGCCACCGCACCGAGCACGGCTTCCTTCTCGAATTGGGCTTCAACCATCAGCACACGCGTGGTGGGGAACACGCGCTTGATCATTTCCGTCCAGCGACCCTCGTACGCACCCACATCCACCACCAGTGCTGGGCTAAACCCTTTCTCACGCAACTGCGCGAGGCTCCACTCCATATCGGAGTGGCGGAAGAGGCGGCTGACGGCGCGCTGGGCCCGCCGAGGGAGCAGAGCTAAGCTCGACTCAGCAGCGAATGTGAAGAGCCGTTTCATGGGCAACGTTTACCGCAGGATCAGCGCGACCGCCACGCCTGCGATGACGGAGAGTCCTGTGCCCAGCAGCAGGCTACCGTGGCGGAAGATCCATGGAAGCTGACTGATGAATATCTCGTCGCCCGACTGAACAGCGGAGTGCTCGAGCACCTGCTCCGATCCCAGCGATGTCTCGATGATCCGACCGTCACGCCTCAACAGAATCTTTCGCGGGTTACCATTCGCCGAGACGCCGCCAGCCATCGCAATGACGTTGCCGATTGTCATGGTCGCTTCGACAGGATACAAGCCCGGGTTCCCAACCTGGCCTTGCACGGCGACGCGGCGCACCACGCTTACCCGAATCGACGGATTCATCAAGTACGCTCGGAACGACGCTTGGATCTCATCGATGAGCGAGTCCGTGGACTTCCCTGTGACGAGCACTTCGCCAAGCATCGGAAGGATTACGCGGCCGCGGCCGTCGACGAGGAACTCGCCCGTGAGGCTGGTCTCACGCCAAACCCACACGCTAATCAGGTCGCCCGGGCGCACCCCGGTCGTCGCGGTCGTCGGTACACCTTGTGCACCGACAATCGTTCCCGCGAGTGTCAGCAATACGCCCGCGGCCAGGTGCATGATCTTAAGTCGCATCAGTCCCCGCCGTCTCGCCGTAATACCCATGGTAGCGCGAACCGTATCGGTCGCGTTCATCGCGCGTGTCAATCACCACGGTGCCAAGGACGGGCGCGCCCACCGCGCGCAACTCCTCAGCCGCGCGCCGCATCGCTTCGCGGCTAGTGCGGTCAAGACGTGTCACGAGGATGACGCCGTCCGCACTTGTGCCCATGACCGCGGCATCGGTCGCTTGCGAGAGCGGTGGCGTGTCAATCAGGACGAGGTCGTATTCACCGGCGAGTCGTCCAATGAAGGCGCGCATGGCCGCCGACCCTGCGATCTCCGCCGGATTCGGCACCGGTGTGCCCGCGGGAATGAAGTCGAGTCGGCCACCCGCAAACTTTGGCAACTCCACCGCGCGCCTGCTCTCCTCGTCCGTCGCGTCGCCAGAGAGGACGTCGGCGAGTCCGGGTTTACGCGGTACGCCGAGGACCTGATGCAAGGTCGGTCGTCGATGATCGGCGTCCACCAACACCACGCGCAGCCCCTGCTCCGCGAGGACCATCGCAAGATTCACCGCGGTCGTCGTCTTGCCATCTTGCGGCTCAGCGCTCGTAAGAAGAAGGCTCCGCAGCGCGTGCTCGCGCGTAGTGTCGGAGAAGGTCACGATACTCCGGAGTGCGCGATACGCCTCCGCGGTGGATGACATCCTGTCATGACGCGCGACGATTCGGGTCGCTGCGCTGTGTGTGCGCTCGAAGGCTTGGCGCAGGCCGCGCCGCTGCCCCGGGATACTGGCCAGCGTCGGAAGTCCCGTGATTTGCGCAATCTCATCGCGCGACCGGACCACCGTGTCCGTGAGCTCGCGGGCGAGCGCGACCACGAATCCGAGAAGAAGACCCGCGAGGATGCCGAATACCGCGCTCATCGTGCGACGCGGACGGATCGGAGTGCGTGGAACCTGTGCGGCATCCACCAGTTGGATATTTGCCGACTCGACGGCTTCCGCGATGTCCGCTTCCTTGAGCCGCGTCTGCAACAGCGTGAACATCGAAGCCGTCAGTTGGACTTCGCGGGCCAGCCGCGAATACTGGAGTTCCGTTGCGGGAGCGCGTGCCAGCGCACCGCTGAGGGCGGCGACTGCACTGTCCTGCTGCGCCGCCTGTGTATTGAGGAGGGCCAGTTCCTCGCGTGCCACCGAGCGGAGGCGAGCGGCGAGCGAATCACGCGTCTGCGTGACGGCGCGCAGGTCTGGGTCGGCGGCGGTGCGCCACGCGGCGAGTCGGGTCGCCTCCGCGTCCAGCGTCGTCAGCTGTTGCAGCAGGGAGCCGATCGTGGCGTTGGACGCCGCCATCGGCGTTGCGGCCAGCATCGTCCACGACGATCCGTCGCGCCCCGCGGCATCGGTCCGTGTGAGCAGGTTGGTGAGGGTGCGCCGGTTGCGCGCGGTCTGCTCGCGCTCCGCGACCAGGTCGGCGTAGCGCCGTGTTGCGTCGGTCGTCTGCGTGACAGGATCAATCACCATATTCTGCCGACGATACGACTCGAATGCATCCTCGGCTTCACGCAGTTGTGCGGAGATGGTGGTGAGTTGCGTTTGCAGAAACCGCACCTCCAGCCGTGCCTGCTCCTTTTGCGTCTGATTGCGGCGGGCCAAGTAGGCACGTACGACCGCATTCACCACGTCGCGGGCGACGACCGGATTGGTCGATTCCCACGAGACCTTCACGATGCGTGCGTTGGCCTGCGGTCGCGACACGCGAAGCGCGCCACGCAGTGACTCGGCGATGCCGCTCACAGTATCCACCACCAGTCGCAGTTCCGGTATCGCCACGGGCCATGCGTCTGCCTGTACGGTGATGCCCGCGATGTGGATTGGGGCATCGCTCGGCGCCGAGAGCTGGCGGCCGTCCGGCGTTGTCACGATGACTGACGTTCCTGCGCGCGCGAGCGTCCAGGTGCCCGGAGTGACACTGCTGTCCATCTGGACAATCAGCGCCAGCGAATCGCGCGAGACCGCGTTCGTCGGGGCCGTCGTGACGTGCAACAGCAAATCGCGCACCACGTCGGCCGCGACGCCATAGCTCTTGAGAATCTCGATTTCCGTCTCGATTGCCTGCGGGTAGTCAGTGGCCAGCATCGCCTGACGCGCACCCGTCGGTTCGGTCTCGAGTTGGAGTGTGGCGTAAGCCTCGTATACCGCAGGCTGTCGGTAGGTCAGCCAGCCGCTCCCCGCACCGACGACCACGGTGCAGGCGAGTACCCACCAAATCTGACGCCGCGCTGCGGAGAGGAGCCGCCCCAGAGAAGCGCCCTGAGCGTCTTGGTACTCCGGAGCCTCCGAGCGGTGGGACTGAGCGGGGAGCAACAGGGTCCTTGATGCGGAGTCGAGGGGAGCGAAGAAACGCTTGAACTCAGCGCGGGAGACGAGCGTGAACCGCGTTCGGAAGTATGGTGCGGCTCATAGGCTCGCGCCACCAAGCTGAGCACCGTTGGGCCATGCTACGGCGCTGGCGATCTTGCCTCAGACCGGCGAAACATTCCCCGAACTCCACCCAATCGACCCGCGCCGGCCAGCCCCCCACCGCGGATACGTCCCCAACATCCGCGCCTCCGTCGCCAGCCCCGCGATGTCGTTCACCACGGCATCCGCCGCCGCATCACCCACCTGGTGATCGAACTCGACAAAGAACCGGTAACTCCACGGCTCCCCAGTCGGGCGCGATTCCAATCGGCGAATGCTCACCCCATGCTTGGAAAGGGGGCTGAGGATGGTGAGCAGCGAGCCCGGCGTATCAGCGGTGCGCACCACGAACATCGTGCGCGCGGGAGTTCCTGCGGGCAATGGCAGTGGCGCGCGAGAAATCCCAAGAAAGCGCGTCTGATTGTCCGCGCGATCCTCAATGTCCGCGCGCAGAATCTGCAAATCGTAATGCAACGCGGCGCGTCGGCTCGCGACGGCCGCGACTTCAGGGTCCTGCACCTTCGAGACATCCATCGCCGCCCCCGCCGTGTCGTACGACGGATGCACTTCCATCTGCGGCTGCTCGGCGAAGAACTTCCGGCACTGATCGAGCGCCACCGGATGACACAACACCGTGCGCACGGAATCGAAGGTCGCGCTCGCCGGCCCCAACAAACAGTGATGTACCGCCACCACCGTCTCGGCGACCACATGCAGGCCGGGCATCGCCGAGATGGCATCATGCGCGCCGGCGATGGACCCGGCCATGGTGTTCTCAATCGGCAGCACGCCGCGGTCGGCGACTCCCGCCGCAACAGACGCCGTCACGTCGGCGAAGTCGCGATACGGGAGCCGCTGCACATCGCCGCCCCAGAGCTGCTGGATGGCTTCGTCCGAGAACGAGCCGAGCTCACCCTGGAAGGCGATGCGAAGACGGGCGCGATCGGCGGTCACTACTTGGTGAGCTCTGCGATATCGAGCACGCTGATGGGGCCGAGGTTGAGGGCTTCGATGCCAGCGCGAATCTTGGAAAGATCTCCCACGACGACAATCGTGGAATTGTCAGCGGGAATCAGACGACGGGCGGTGCGAAGCACATCGGCAGCGGTCACCTTCTCGACTGCTGCCACGAACTCCTGAAGATACGTCAACGGAAGATTGAACGCGGCGAGCGAGGTGATCTGGCCGGCAATCTGCGCGGTAGACTCGAGGTCGCCGGGGACAGCGAGGCCGAGGTAGGCCTTCGCGCGGGCAAGTTCATCGGCGGCGACTTCGGTGGTGCGGAGCGCGTTGAACTCCTTGAAGAACTCTACGAGCGAGCTGTCGGTGACGTTGGTCCGGACGTCGGAGCTGGCAATCCAGGCGCCGGGAAGGGGACGCCACTGGAAGCTGGAGCCCGCGCCGTAGGTGTAGCCCTTGGTCTCGCGCAGGTTGGTGTTGAGGCGCGAGGAGAATGAGGCGCCGAGGATGGTGTTCATCACCATCACGGAGGCGTAGTCAGGGGTGGTCCGCTCGATGCCGGGGACGCCGATCATGATGACCGACTGCGCGGCGCCGGGCTTGTCCACGAGGAGCACGCGGCGGGCCGGGGTGCGCACGGGATTCACGAGCACGGGAGCGGGGGTGCGCTCTGGGCCACTCATGACCCAGCTGCCGAAGCGACGCTGGAGCTGCGTGCGGGCCTCGGCGTCGGAGATGTCACCGACGACGGTGAAGGTCGCGCGCATGGGGCGATACGCGCCGCTGTGGAAGGCGCGGACGGTCGCGGAGTCGAGCTTGGTGGTGGAGAGGGAATCGCCGCCGAGTGAACGGTTGTACGGGTGGCCGGCGGGGAAGAGCGCCTGATTGAAGGCGAGCTGCGCGATGGCGCGAGGCTGATCCTTCTGCTGAAGGATGCCCGCGAGTCGAAGATCGCGCTGCTGCTT
>JANLTT010000216.1:0-4051 GCA_031363115.1 Gemmatimonas sp. | reverse complement strand
GCCTCCGCCGTCTGCGGACGATCCTCAGGATTCTTCGCCAGGCACTGCATCACGAGCTTGGCGATCCCCGCCGGCACCTGCGGCGCGCGCTGCTGCAGCGACGCCGGCACCCCCGTCACCTGCGCCGCGAGCACCTCGTGCGGGCGTCCGGTGAATGGCACGCTCCCGCACAGCATTTCATAGGCGACAAGCCCCGCCGAGTAGAGGTCGGCGCGGTGATCCACGTCAGGATCGCCGGCCGCTTGCTCGGGGGACATGTAGGACGGGGTGCCAAGCGAGATGCCGACGGAGGTGAGCGCGCCACTCTCGGCGCTCGCTGCACGGGACTTCTCTCGCGCCGCCGAAACAGCCTTGGCGACGCCGAAGTCGAGCACCAGCGCATGCCGCCCCACCAGCATCACATTCTCTGGCTTCACATCGCGGTGCACGAGCCCCTGCCCATGCGCATGCGCGAGGGCATCGAGCATCTCGCGTAAAATGCGCATGGCCTCGTCGAGCGGCAGCGCGCCATTCGCCTGGCGCAGTCGCGTGCGGAGCGAGATGCCATCGGCGAACGGCATCACGTAGTAGAGGAAACCGGCGGCCTCTCCCGAATCAATCAGCGTGAGGATGTTCGGATGCTGCAGGCCGGCCGTGATGCGAATCTCGCGCAAAAAACGCTCGGCGCCCACGCTCGCCGCGAGTTGCGGATCGAGCACCTTTACCGCCACCGACCGCTGGTGCTTGAGGTCCTGGGCCAGGTAGACCGTGGCCATGCCGCCGGCGCCGATCTCCCGCTCGATCCGGTACCGGTCGGCGAGGGCGTCGGAGAGGGCCTTCAGGGTGTGGTCTGCCATGCGACGGTTCGGGCTGGGGAGAGAGCAATTATAGCCCCTCGCATGCCCTCTCTGCGAGAGCTACTTTCCCCTCCTATGACCGACATCGCGACGCGTTTGGCCGAGGCCCTCCAGGGGCGCTACGAAATTGACCGGGAACTCGGCCACGGGGGCATGGCTACCGTGCACCTCGCGCGCGACGTCAAGCATGGCCGCCAGGTCGCCATCAAGGTGCTGCGTCCCGAACTCGCCCAGAACCTCGGCGGCGATCGGTTTTTGCGCGAGATCAACATCGCCGCCAAGCTGCAGTCGCCGCACATTCTGCCGCTGTTGGATTCGGGCGAGGCGAATGGCCTGCTGTTTTATGTGATGCCGTACGTGGAAGGCGATTCACTGCGTGGGATGATCACGCGGCAGGGTGCGCTCGCGCCATCGGAAGCGATGCGGCTGCTGCGAGACATTGTGGACGGCCTCGCGCATGCGCATCGCAATGGCGTCGTGCATCGCGATATGAAGCCCGACAACGTGATGATTGCCGACCGCCACGCACTGGTGGTGGATTTTGGCGTGGCGAAGGCGATGAAGGACGCCTCGGCGCATCATGACTTAACCAGCATTGGGATTTCGCTCGGCACGCCAACGTATATGGCGCCGGAGCAGGCGGCGGCGGATCCGAACATTGATCATCGCGCCGATCTCTACGCTGTGGGTGTGATGGCGTACGAGATGCTCACTGGCAAGCCGCCATTCACCGGCGCGCCGCAGGCGGTGATGGCCGCGCATATCTCGCAGGCGCCGGCGCCGCTGCTGCAGGCAAAGCCTGATGTGCCGCCGGCGATTGCGCAGATCGTGATGAAGTTGTTGGAGAAGGATCCGGCGAATCGGTATCAGACGGCCGATGCGCTGCTCGAGGCGATTGAAGCGCTCACGACGCCGACGGGGGCGTACGCACCTGCGGCATCAGCCAAGGCCTCGACGACGAAGCGTGTGCTCGCGGTGGTCGGTGTCGTGGTGCTGGCCGTTGCCGGCTACTTCGGCACGAGCTCGATGCGTCAGCAGTCGTGGCTGAACGGCACAGCGCTTCCCGAGTTGCGGCGGTTGGTGGAGCTCGGTGAGGCAGATAGCGCATTCGCGCTTTCACTTGAGATTGCGGTGGTTGCCCCGGACGACTCGACACTGAATGCGTTGTATCCCCGCTTCTCGCGCAAGCGAGTCTTCAAGACCAACGTGGACGGCGTGCGTATCGCGCGCGCCTCGCTCGCTGATACATCAATGTGGTACGCGATTGGAACGACGCCGTTCGACACCGTGCGTGTGCCGGGTCGGGCGAATCTCTACCGATTTGAGAAGGAAGGGTACCGCACGGCGTATCGGACGATGACGGGAGCGGTCTCGGCGACCTTCCCGGACAGCGGTACGATGCTGCGCCAGGACACCGACGCCGATCCGGAGATGGTCCGCGTTGCTGGTGGCAAACTGCGTGCCTTCCTCGTCGGCGCAGACTTCGCAGAGCCGATCGAACTCGGCAACTATCGCATTGATGAATTCGAGACGACGAACGCCGAGTTCCAGAAGTTCGTGGATGCCGGCGGGTACCGCGATGCGAAGTGGTGGGAGCATCCGTTCGTGGATGGCAATCGCACGTTGAGTTTCGACGAGGCGATGGCGCGCTTCGTGGATGCCACGGGGCGTCCCGGGCCGGCGTCGTGGCAGGGCGGGGCATTTGCTAGCGGCCGTGAGAGCTATCCGGTTGGCGGCATTTCATGGTACGAAGCGGCGGCCTACGCGAAGTTCCGCGGCAAGTCACTTCCGACCATTTACCATTGGGCGACCTCCGCCACGATCTTCCTCTCACGCTTCATGGTGGCGGGGAGCGTGCTCGATGCCGCCGGGCCGAAGCCAGTGGGGACACCGCGCGGGGTGGGCGCGACGGGCGCGAGCGACATGGGCGGCAACGTCCGCGAGTGGGTGCACAACGATGCCGGTCGAGGTCAGCGCTACATCCTCGGCGGCGGCTGGACCGATCAGACGTATGGGTTGGTGGATTCCTACGCGCAGCCGCCGATGGATCGTTCGCCGATCAATGGCATTCGCTTGGCGAAGTATGCCGAGAATGAGCCGAATCTGTCGCTGGCACAGGCTCCGCTGCAGCGCGCCTTCCGCGACTTCACGCAGGAACGTCCGGTCAGCGATGCCATCTTTGCGGCGTATCGCCCGATGTACGACTATGATCCCGGCGAGTTGGAGCCGTTGGTTGAGCAGGCCGAAACGACGACCGTGTGGATCAAGGAGCGCGTGACCTTCAACGCGGCCTATGGACGCGAGCGGATGACGGCGTGGATCTATCGCCCGGTTGGGGCGACGGCGCCGTTGCAAGCTGTTGTGGCATTCCCCGGGTCAGGCTCGATCAACGGTGGACCGAGCGAGAACACATATAACGCGACCTCCGAGTGGATTGTGCGGAGTGGTCGTGCGTTGGTGTTTCCCATTCTCAAGAGCACGCACGAACGGTCGGACTCACTCAACAGCGACTACGCGAACGAGACGATTTTCTATCGCGACCATGTGGTGATGTGGGCGAAGGACATTCGTCGCACGTTGGACTATCTCGAATCGCGCCCCGAGTTTGATGCGGCGAAGTTTGGCTACCTCGGCTTCAGCTGGGGCGGTTTCCATGGCGGGTTGGTGCCGGCCGTCGAGCCGCGGCTCAAGGCGATTGTGCTGTACGTGGCCGGGCTCGGGATGGAGCGTGCGCGTCCCGAGGTTGATGTGTTCAACTTCCTGCCGCGCGTGAAGCAGCCGACGCTGATGTTGAATGGGAGCCAGGACTACTTCTTCCCCGTGAAGACAGCGCAGGAGCCGTTCTTCAGGAACTTGGGGACAGCGGCCGCGGACAAGCAGTACAAGGTGTACGAGGGCGGGCATGATGTGCCGCGCACGGAGCTGATTAAGGAGTCGCTGGCCTGGTTTGATCGGTATCTTGGCCCCGTAAGGTGATGTAGTCGAGCGACTTGCGTCTGTAACACATATGTGTTACTTTGTGTTACATGAAAGACTCTCACCTCACTTTGCGGCTGCCAGCCGACCTTGCGCGCGCCCTCGAGCGTGCCGCTGAAGAGCGCGGGGTGGCCAAGTCGATGCTCGTGCGCGAGGCGGTTTCGCACTATCTGGCTGGTGCGCCGGCCACGCCTTCGAAGCGCGTGATGACTCTCGATGAATTCATCAAGAAGTGGGAG
>JANLTT010000170.1:0-1589 GCA_031363115.1 Gemmatimonas sp. | reverse complement strand
ATGATCGAGCGCGATCTCACGACGGGAAAGCAGCAGTTCCATCCGCTCCCCGTTGCGCGTGCGGTGCTGGACCTCGCGCCCATCGACGGGCGTGGGATGTCCGCGGCGGATCTCGATGTGGCCATGCAGCGGGCGGTGTCGCGCATCCCCGACGGACTCGACGGCAAGGTCGTGCGATTGGTCGTCAACAACGTGCCGCGTCACATCGCGCGTGAGATTGACCACAAGGCGCTGCGCGAATTGCAGCGGCGCGCACTGCATTTCCAACTCGACATGCGTCGGCCGGAGATCGTGCGTCCGCAGAAGGGTGGTGGAGCACCGGGGCGTCGGCCGTCGCTCGCCGAGACCCTGCGTGAGGCGCTGGTGGCGCGCAGTCTCCCCGCGGGCGTTGAACGCGATCCCCTCGTGGAACTCGGCCTGCGCTATCTCGAGGAAGCCGAGCGCGCTGAGCCGCTGCGTGAGTTGCCGGGAGTGGACGCGTGAGACTGAATCGCCTCCGCCTCACCAACTTTCGTCAGCACGAGAACACGACCCTCGAGTTCGACTCGGGGCTGACGGGCATCATCGGCCCCAACGGCGCCGGCAAGTCCACGATTCTTGAAGCGATTGCCTGGGCGCTCTACGGCGGCAACACCGTGCGCGGCGGGAATGAATCCATTCGCTTCCAGCGCGCCGCCGCACGCGCGCCGGTGAGGGTCGAGCTCGACTTCGAACTCTCCGGGCACCGCTATCGCGTGGTGCGTGGCCTCTCGATGGCTGAGCTCTATCTCGATGGTGGCGAGCAACCGGTTGCGGTCTCCGTCACGGCCGTCGCCGAGATGCTGCAGCGTCGCATCGGAATGACGAAGACGGAGTTCTTCAACACCTACTTCACCGGGCAGAAAGATCTCGCGATCATGAACGCGCTCACCGCCGGTGAGCGCGCGCAGTTCCTGTCGCGGGTGCTTGGCTATGAGAAACTCCGTGTGGCGCAGGATCTCTGCGCCACGCGTCGCAAGGAACTCGGCAGCGAGATCAGCGGGTTGCGGGCCGGGCTTCCCGAACGTGACGCGGTGTTGCGCGAGACGGCACTGACGTCTGAGGCGCTGCGCGAGGCCACGAAGCGCGTGACCGACGCCGAGCGCGCCGAAGACGAAACGGAACACGCTCTCGCGGGGATCGCGCCGCGTTGGCTCGCGGCGCAGACCGGTCGTGATGAGCGGGAGCGTATCGAGCGCGAGCTCGCGGCCATCAGCGGCGAGGATCTCGCATTGCACCGCCATCTCGAGCGGCTCGATGAGGAACTCGCGCAGGTCGCCATCGCGCGCGCGCAGCTGGAGCCCATGCTTCCGGACTTGGCGGCGCTCGATACCGCCGCGGCCGCGCTCGAGGCGATGCGTGCGCTCGCCGCGGGCGACGGGCGCCGCCGTGCGCTCGAAGCGTCCCGTACGAATGTGCAGAAGGACCTTGGCGAACTTGAAGGAGAGGTCACGCGCCTCGCGGCCTCGGCGGCCGGAGAAGCCGGCATCGCGAGCGAGCTCGACGAGCATCGTCGCGCACTCGAAGATGCCACGGGGAAGCTCGAGCTGCGCCGCACCGAGTGGGTGCGC
>JANLTT010000163.1:0-2250 GCA_031363115.1 Gemmatimonas sp. | reverse complement strand
CGGCCCGACGCTGCTGCGCGAAGTGAAGACGATGGTGGATGAAGCCCGCGCGGCGCGTGCCGCTGGGCGTCGGTAACTCTTTCAGGACTTAAGAATGACGAACGTCTTTGCGCCGGATCTCCTCAAGGGAAAGGTCGCGCTGATCACGGGTGGTGGCACGGGGCTCGGCCGCGCGATGGGCGAGCGCTTCCTCGAGCTCGGTGCGCGCTTGGTGATTTGCGGACGACGTGAGCAGGTGCTGGCTGATGCCGCGCGTGAGATGATGGCAACGCATGGCGGCGAGGTGCTGCCGATTGCCTGTGACATTCGTGATGCCGCAGCAGTGGATGCGATGATTGATCAGGCGTGGAAGCACTTTGGCCACGTGGACATTCTGGTCAACAACGCAGCCGGCAACATTGCCGCGCCCACAGAGAAGCTCTCGCCGCGTGCGGTAGATGCAGTCCTTGGCATTGTGCTGCATGGTTCGTTCTACTGCTCGCTCGCGCTCGGCAAGCGCTGGCTTGAGGCGAAGCGGCCGGGGCGCATTCTCTCGATTGTCACGACTTACGCGGTTGGTGGAAGCGCGTATGTAGTGCCGAGTGCGGCGGCGAAGGCGGGAGTGTTGGCGATGACGCAGTCGCTGGCGGTGGAGTGGGGTGGGCGTGGGATTACCTGCAACGCGATTGCGCCGGGGCCGTTTCCTACGAAGGGTGCATGGGACCGGTTGTTGCCGGACCCGTCGCTTCTTGATGCGGCGATTGATCGGATTCCGGTGCGGCGGCCTGGTGAGCTGATTGAGTTGGCGAATCTCGCGTCGTTTCTGGTGTCGGACGCGGCGGCGTACATCAATGGCGAGTGCATTGGCATTGATGGCGGCGAAAAGCTGAAGGGGGCGGGGCAGTTCTCGTGGATGGGATCACTCACGCCGGAGCAGTGGGGGGCGCTGGAGGCATCGGCGCGCGGCGCGACGGCGAAGGACGCAACGCAACGGGGTGGAGCATGACGGTGCACGCGAACGACACACTGAAGGCGATTCGCAACTTCATGGAGACGCGGCTGCATCCGTTGGAGCCGCGCTTTCTCTCGACGCCGTTCCGTGAGATGGTGCCGGAGCTACAGGCGCTGCGCGCGGAGGTGAAGGCGGCGGGGTTGTGGTCGCCGCAACTGCCGAAGCAGTACGGTGGCCTTGGACTCGCGTTGCCGGAGTTCGCGCTGGTGAGTGCAGTGCTCGGCGAGAGCCTCGTTGGGCACTACGTATTCAACTGCAATGCGCCGGACATTGGGAACCAGGAGTTGTTGCTCTCGCATGGCAGCGCCGAGCAGAAGGCGAAGTGGTTTGAGCCGTTGGCGCGCGGAGAGATCCGTAGTTGCTTCTCGATGACGGAGCCGGAGTTTGCGGGGTCCAACCCGGTGTGGATGGATACGCAGGCGGTGCGCGATGGCGATGACTATGTGATCACGGGGCATAAGTGGTTCACGTCGTCAGCGGATGGCGCGGCGTTCACGATTGTGATGGCGGTGACGGATCCGTCGGCGGCGCCGCATAAGCGGGCATCGCAGATCATTGTGCCGATGTCGGCGCCTGGTGTTGAGATTGTGCGGAATATCTCGGTGATGGGGGATGCAGGGTCGGACTATGCGTCACACGCGGAGATGCGGTTTGTTTCGGTGCGGGTGCCTGTTTCGAACCGCATTGGTGATGAAGGGGCTGGCTTTGCTTTGGCGCAGGAGCGGCTGGGGCCGGGGCGGATTCATCATTGCATGCGGTGGCTTGGCATTTGTGAGCGGGCGTTTGCGTTGATGGTGCGGCGGGCGGCTACTCGTGAGCTGTCGCCTGGGGAGCCGCTTGGGCGGCAGCAAGTTGTGCAGCACTGGATTGCTGAATGCCGGGCGGAGATGGATGCGGCTCGGCTGCTCGTACTTCATGTTGCCGAAGTGATTGAGCGCGATGGGGCGCATGCAGCTCGGGATCAGATCTCGCTGATCAAGTTTCATGTGGCTGGGGTGCTGCAGCGGGTGCTTGATCGCGCGATTCAGGTGCATGGGGCGCTCGGGATGACGGATGATACGCCGCTGGCGTATTGGTATCGGCATGAGCGAGGGGCGCGGATTTATGATGGGCCGGATGAGGTGCATAAGTCCGCTGTGGCACGGCGGATACTTGAGGCGGCTGGAATGGCTAAACTGCAACGGAAGATGTGAGTTGGGAGTTGGTAGTTGGTAGTCAACTTCTTACTACCAACTGCCAACTTCCACCTGCTGTTGTTT
>JANLTT010000151.1:0-11678 GCA_031363115.1 Gemmatimonas sp. | reverse complement strand
GATGCCGGGCATGGATGGGAATGAGACGGCCAGGCAGATACGGGAGCTTTCGCTGGGCCACATGCCGCACCTGATCATGGTGACCGCATACGGTCGCGATGAGGTCACACAGAACGCGGGCAATACGGGCATCGAGGATGTCCTGAGTAAGCCCGTCGGTGCCTCGATGCTGTTCGACACCGTGGTGCGCATGCTGGGAGGCGTCGGCGATCGCCCGCGCACCGCCAGTGAGGCGCCGACCGACACCGCGGAGCGACTCGCCGCCATCAAAGGTGCCCGGATCCTGCTGGTGGAGGACAACGCACTCAACCAAGAGGTGGCGACCGAACTGCTGCAGGACGCGGGCTTCGTCGTCGATCTGGCCGCGAACGGTCAGGTGGCGCTCGACAAGGTCAGGGCTGCCGCGTACGATATCGTGCTGATGGACATGCAGATGCCGGTAATGGACGGCGTGACGGCGACGCAGGAGATCCGGAAGGAGGCGCGCTTCAGAGATCTTCCGGTGGTGGCGATGACCGCCAACGCGATGCGGAGCGATCGCGACCGTTGCATGGCGGCGGGCATGAACGACCACGTGGCGAAGCCAATCGAACCCGAGGACTTGTGGAAGGCGCTGCTGAAATGGATCCCTCCTAGGCACACGCTCGCCGTCGCGGCGACACCGCAGTCAGCTGCGCCGGATGACTTGCCCTCCGGCATCGACGGGCTCGACGTCACCAACGGCCTGCGCCGCCTGCTCGGCAAGAAGCCGCTCTATCTGTCGCTGCTGCGTATGTTCATCGCCGGACAGCAATCCGCAACGGCGGACCTCGAGAAGGCGCTGGCGAACGACGACTGGGACAGCGCAGAGCGGATTGCCCACACCCTGAAGGGATCCTCCAGTAGCATCGGTGCCACCGTGGTGCAGCAACTGGCGCATGGCCTCGAGACCGCAATCAGGGAGCACCAGCCGCGCGCGGCGATCAATGAGAGTCTCGACGCGCTGCGACATCCGCTCGCATCGCTCATCGCGCAATTGGAACAGCAGCTGCCGCCGCTGGCGTAGGGGAAGACGGCTGTCGTGCGCAACCGAAGTAAACAGGATGCCCCGCCCTAGGGCCCGCGCCGTGTTGGTCAGCGGTCCAGGCGAAAGAGTGCCGCGTCGTCGTTCGGGATCCCCGCAATCATGTCACGAATGATTCCTGCCGCGATGACGCCAAACGTGATGCCATTGCCGCCGTAACCCAGGGCAAAGATTCCGTGCGGAAACGCCGGGGTCGTCCCGATATATGGGAGCCCGTCCTTCGTTTGCCCGAACGTGCCCGCCCAAGAGAACGCCGCCTCAGTTTGCATGGTGGGGAGCATGCGTCGGAGATGCTTCTGGAGCTTTCTGGTCTGCACGGGCAGCGCGAGTTCGCGCAACGCGGGGCTCCGAAATGGCAGGTCCACCCCGCCGATCATGATGCGACTGTCCGCGGTGGTGCGCATGTAGTGGTAGGGCCTTGCCGACTCCCAGATGAGACACCGGTCCTCCCACGGACCGAAAGACTCCACGGGCTCGGTGACGAGCGCGAAGCTACTCGTGAGCGCGACGAGGTCGTCCCGTATGGAAGGAGGCGACTCGTACCCTTGAGCGAACACGATCGTGTCGGCCACCACGCGGGGCCCACGTCGCGTATGCAAGGTCACGCCATCAGCGCGCGTGGCGTAGTCGGTGATCTCCGTGCGGGCGTAGAGCCGCGCGCCGCGCTTCAGGGCCCGCGCCAGCAGGCTCGTCGTCAAACGCAACGCGTCCACTTCGCCGGCTTGCTTCGACCGGATGGCACCGTGCGTGAGAAATCCGTGCGATTCGCGCACCCGTTCACGATCCCAGAGTGCGACGTCGAAGCCGTGGTCTCGGCGAATCATCGCTTCCCGTTGGAGGCGCTTGCCGTCTCGCCCCGTGCTCGCGAGGTACAGGCTCTCCCGCCGCACGAAATCGCACCCGTCACCAAGTTCGGTCACGAGGCGCTCCAGATCGGCAATCGCCTCGATACCCAATTGGTAGGACCGCACGGCATCGCGCTCGCCGATCAAGCCGATGAGGGGCTCGAGTTCGACGTCAATCTCGTAGAGCAGGAGCGCCGTGCTCGCGGCCGTACTGCCCAGGCCCGCGTCTCGCCGATCGATCAGCACGACGTCCTTTCCGATTGCGGTCAGCGCATCGGCCACCAACGCGCCGGTGACACCCGCGCCGACAATCGCAATCTCACACCGCTCGTCACTCGCGAGCGGCGCGTGTGAAATGCCAAGTCCGTTGCGGACGAGCCAGTAAGGCGCACCAGAATGCAGGTCCACCGCTCGTCCTCACGTCCTCACGCGGCCATCTTTCGACACGCGGCGGCACAGCGCCGACATGCTTCCGCGCAGCTCTTGCAGTGCGCCATGTCGTTCGCCTCGCACTCTTTCGCGCACCACTCGCACGCCTCGGCGCAGAGCAGGCTGATCTGCTTCGCGAACGGACTATGACGCGCGATGGCGTCGGCGCAGAGTCGGCAGAGGGCGGCGCACTCGACGCAACACGCGGGACAGGCACTCTTGCTGGCCTTCCCGGACATGTGGGCGAAGCAATGCCCGCACTCGGTCGCGCAGTCGTTGCAGGCGGCGATGCAGTCCAGAGACGCTTGGTCGAGATGTTCACTCATGGGAAGACTCCTGAAATGGTTTCGGACGAGCGAGCCGATCGCGACTCGACAGACGCAGGACGCAGACGCACGTTGGTCTCGCGTCGCGCGTCGAACCATCGCACGAACGTTCTAGCTCCTCGCCGCCATGTTTCGCTAGGCGCGAACTGCGTGGGCGCTGCCGCGCGGTGTCACCGCACCTCGATTCGTCCCGTCAGCTGCGCGTGCACCCGGCAGATGTACTCGCACGTTCCGACCGTCGCGAAGGTGCCCGCTGCGCCCGTCCATCGCGGCTGACAGCCCTAGGGCATGACGTGGGCCGCGCCCGCGATCAGCTGCTCACTCAGCGTCCAGAGACGTGCCGCACGCGCCACATCCGTCGCCTTCGTCGAGAGCGGCTGCGAAAACGGAGGACGGATGGCGCTGTTGCGATTGCCCCAACTCCAGTGCACCCCGGATGTGGCGAACGCATCGTCGGTTACCACCTGCGCCAGCCGATCACCGGCCATCGCCTGCGTCACATACCCCTTGGTGATGTTCTTCTGGAACCATGGAAAGATCGTCTGAAAGAGCCGCGGCGTATCGCGAAACAGCGCCGTGTCCGCCACGCACCCTGGGTACAGCGTATTGAAGACGATGCCCGTCGTTTCGTGATAGCGGCGATGCAGTTCCCGACTAATGATCATGTTGCAGAGCTTGCTGTCCTTGTATGCCTTCCCCGGCTTGAACGGCTTGCCGTCGATCATGGCGACCGGCGCCTTGAATCCCGCTTCGAGCCCGGCCAGGTCACCAAGGTCTGCTGGCGCTGGGATTGGCACCTTGCCACCGAACTCCTCGGAGTTCGCCGTGACGGTCCCCAGAGTGATCAGGCGGGGCGATTGCGCTTTCTGCAGATCGGGGAGCAGTAGCGTCGAGAGCAGGAAGTGGCCGAAGTGATTGGTGGCGACACTGATCTCGAACCCTTCCGGCGAACGCTGCGGCGTGGTGAGTCGTGGCAGATAAACGGCCGCGTTGCATACCAGCGCGTCGAGCGGGCGACCGGTTGTCCTGAACGTATCCACAAACGACCGTACGCTGGCGAGAGAGCCGAGGTCGAGGTGCAGCGGCGTGACCTGTGCCGCGTCGATGCCCAGCGCCCTTGCCGCATGGGTCGCTTTCGGGAAGAGGCGCCGGTGACAATCACCGTGCGGGCAGCAGACAA
This sequence comes from Gemmatimonas sp., assembly GCA_031363115.1. Classification (GTDB taxonomy): domain Bacteria; phylum Gemmatimonadota; class Gemmatimonadetes; order Gemmatimonadales; family Gemmatimonadaceae; genus Pseudogemmatithrix. Next base: position 7,835 of record JANLTT010000151.1, on the reverse strand, counting down.
AGACATATCGGGCAATGAAGAGGGTCGAATGTGAAATGAAACGCCGCGTCAGAGGCGTCGGCACTGCGCGAGCGGAGCGAAGAATAACCGTCCGCGCGGCCTCGCCGCACCGTCGAGGCCAACAGTAAGGATCTTCCCGAAGGACTAGTCCCTTTGTGCCATATATAGTCTAGTCCTTCTCCCAGAAACTCACCCAATCATGCAATGCTCCCGACACGGTCCAGTGCGTAGGCTCCGTATGTAGGCCGTGTGTCCACAAAACACTCGCCAGTCACGGTGGCGTCGCAATCGAAATGGGAGCACAGATGCGCAGTACTCAATTGATCCAATCAGCCCGAATGAACGCCCCTCGAAGAATGGCCATCGCCCTCTGCCTCGCCACGGCGACGTTACTGAGTGCGGGGTGCGACAATCCGACGGAGCCTGCCGTCGTCGTCTCCATCACCGTGTCGTCCGCGGCATCGTCAGTCGCGATGAACGGCACGCAGCAGTTCGTGGCCGTCGCCCGTGACATCAAGGGCGACGTTATCAGCTTCACGCCCAAGTGGACGCTTGTCGCCGGAGGGGGCACGCTGAGTCGTACCGGCCTCTTCACCGCGGGCACCGTTGCCGGCACCTTCAGCGGCACGGTGCGCGCCTCCAGCGGCTCGATCTCGGGTACGGCCTCGGTCACCATCTTGCCGGGCGCGCTGGCGAGTATGACCGTTACGCCGGCGACCAGCACGATGCCCGTTGGCGGCACGCAGCAGTTCGTAGCGACGGGACGCGATGCACTCAACAACGTCGTACCAGTCTCACCGGTGTGGTCGGTGTTCGCCGCCGGCGGCACCATCAGCGCGACCGGGCTCTTCACCGCCGGCGCGACCCCGGGTGTCTACACGAACACCGCGCGAGCGACGGTGGGCGCGATCTCCGCTTCCGCAACTGTGACCGTCGCGATCGGCGCGCTCGCGTCCATCACCATTACGCCGGGCCCTGTCGTGCTCGCGAAGAGTGGAGCGCAGCAGTTCACGGCCGTCGGGCGTGACGTTGGGAACAATATCGTCACCTTCACGCCGGTCTGGTCGGTCGTCGCCAATGGCGGGACCATCAGCGCGGGCGGGCTCTTCACCGCCGGCACGACCGCCGGCACGTTTACCAACACCGTGCGCGCATCCAGCGGCGCCGTTGCGGCGACCACCACGGTCAACATCACCAGCGGCGCGGTGCGCAGCCCGGTGAACCTCGGCACGGCCGGTAACTACGTCATCCTCGCCAAGTCGGCGATCTCCAACGTGCCGACCTCCGCTATCACCGGCGACCTCGGCATCAGCCCGGCAGCCGCGTCGTTCATCACCGGCTTCTCGCTCACGCTGCCGGCGGCGAGTGCCTTCTCCACCTCAGCGCAAGTCACGGGTAGCGTGTACGCGTCCGATTACCCGGTGCCCTCGCCGGTGAATCTCACCACCGCCGTCGGCGACATGGAGACGGCGTACACGGATGCGGCGGGTCGCGTGACGCCAGACTTCACCGAGCTCGGCTCAGGGAACATCGGCGGGCTCACGTTGCCGCCAGGCCTCTACAAGTGGTCGAACACCGTGACGATTCCCTCCAACGTCACCCTGAATGGCAGCGCCACGGATGTGTGGATCTTCCAAATCGCGGGCGGCATCACGCAGGCCTCGGCGACCATGGTACAACTCACGGGCGGCGCACTTGCAAAGAATGTCTTCTGGCAGGTCTTTGGTGTCGTCTCGATTGGAACCACGGCGCACATGGAGGGCATCATTCTCTCGCAGACCTCCATCACGCTCGCGACGGGTGCCTCGGCGAATGGCCGACTCCTCGCGCAGACAGCGGTGAGTCTGGCCGGAAACATCGTGGTGAAGCCGGCACCGTAAGGCTTCTTGGCGTCCAGTAGGATGAAGCAGTAGAATGAAGCAGGCGAGCGGCCGCGCAGTTTCGTACCTTTGGGTACGGCGCGGCCGCTCAACTGCATCGTACGAACGCGTCCGCCGCATACGCACATGGTGCACGAACCCGCCACCCCTCGCATCGCACACCGAATGTCACGCGATCGCATCCTTCGAAGCGCCCTCTGGGCATCCGTCGCGCTCAACGCGCTCGGCGTGGTGGTCTTCGCGCTGCCGGCCCTCGGCTTCGCCTCACCGCTCTTGCCGGTCGCGGTGCCGCCGTTCTTCGCCGCTCAAATTGGGTACACCATCGCGTTGTTCGGCGGTGTCTACGCGTGGCTCGCGTTGCAACCGCAGTTCAATCGCGCACTGGTTGTGGTGGGCGGCCTCGGCAAGTTGGGGTTCTTCGCCTTGACCGTTGCATACGGCATTGCAGGGGCCGTCCCTCTCGGCATGGTGCTGAACGCGCTACCCGACCTCGCTTTCGCCGCGATCTTCCTCTGGTGGGCGCGCGCGGCTGCATAGCGACTCCAGGCGGCAGTAGCTGAATCCCACGGTATCCCGAGGTGACCTTCCACCTTGCGATGGATACGCTGGTCGCCGCCACTCGCCGATGAGCCTACTATGTCGGAACTTCGTTGTGCGTGCGGGGGCGGTTCCAGTTGGCCGTTCACTCTGGCCCGCCCTTCTTCCTCGTATCAGCCGCGCTGCGGATGACATGTAACGACACGCGGGCCGAGGACATTTCCCCGGCCCGCGTGCGAATGCGTTGATGCGCGTCGCCTTTACGGCACGAATGTGGGCGCGACGTTGCCGGTCGTCGTACCACCGGTGTTGCCGGTGAGCATGACCGTGTTGAGCGACAGCACACCCGTACCCGGGGCCTGCTGGTCGGCGCGCACGCCGTAACCGACGTTGCTCGTCGAGGTCGCGTTGGTCACCGCGGCGGTGAGGTTCCCGACATCCGAGGATGAGGCGCGGTTCTCGTCGAAGTCAATCCCGTGCACGGTGTTGCCAATCGTCTGCGCATCGGTGACCGTGGCCGTCAGGTTGCCCACGTTGTCCTCGCGAATGGAGATGCCGCTGGCGAGGTTCTGCGAGGCCTCCACACCCACCACGTCCACCATCAACTCACCGACGCCCTTCTCGCGGATCTTCAGGCCGGCGTCGCCGCCGTCCACGCCGTTGCCGTTCGCGATGATTCCGCGCATCGTGGCCACGAGGTCACCGCCGCCCGCGAAGTCGTCGTCCTCTTCGTAGTCGATGCCCTCTTCGCGATTGCCGTTCGCTTCTACGGTGAACAGGTCCACGCGGAGGTCGCCGGCGTTGTTCTCATTAAAGTCGAGGCCTTCCTCGAAGTTGTTGCTCGCGACAACGTCGCGCAGGCTGCCGATGATGCTGCCCCCGTTGTACTCGTCGATGTCGAAGCCGTCATCGAGATCTTCGGGATCGAAGTTGCCGTTGCCGAGGATCTGCGTGTTGGCGACATCCACGATGACGTCGCCTTCGCCGCGCTCGTCGAGTTCGATGCCGTCTGCGGCGTTCCCTTCGGAACGCACGCCTCGCGCGGTGAATCGCAGCGAGCCCAGGCCGCCTTCATCCACGCGGATTCCATCGCGATCGGACACGCTGTAGCCGTTGTTCGCGATGCGGACGTCCACGAGGGTCACCTCAAGCGATGCTGCGGACCCCTCGCCGTTCGGCTGCACGCCGTCCTGCGTGGCCGGCTCGACCTGATCGTCAATCCAGACGCCGTGGCCGGCATTGCCGAGCGACTGCACGTTCGAGAGGGCAACGCGGATCGTGCCGGTCGCGGTAGCCGGAACTTCCACGACGATGCCGTGGTCGGGCGCGTTCTGCACCGTGAGCGCCTCGAGGGTCAGGTTGCCGCCACCATTCGCGATGATGGCCGGACCACCCGCGTCCGTCGCGTCGAGCGTCGCATCCTTACCGACGATTGTCAGGGCCTGTGCACCAGTGAACACCACGCTGCTCTGCAGGCGCAGGGCGCGCGCGTTCGGCTTGAACTCGATACGAATGATCCGCGCATCGGCGTTGGCCTGCGCCACGGCGGCACGGAAGGAGCCCTTGCCGTCGTCGTACGGGTGGGAGACGATTGCTACCTGGCCCGACCCAACGGAGACGCGGGAATCGGCGGTGGCGAGGGCGTCGTCGCGAGACGCGACGGGTGCCGTGAGATCCGCGGAGCACGCCGCCGCGGACAGTGCCACAACGGAGAGAGCAAGGAGACGCTTCACGAGTGGAGCCTCTGACGATGGTAGTTGCGACGACAGACGTCGCGGATCGAACGCTGGACGGCAGAAGCTACGGCTCGAGTGTGACGGAATCGTCACATCGCGGTCTCGAATTGCATACGCCGGTGACTTGGCGAACGTCGCGTCGGGCTCTCACCAACTTTCTGCGGCAGCGGCGAGCGGTCGCGAGCGTTTCGGCATCCGGCGCGGGGTGAAGTGAGGCCGCGTGGAGCACACCGACCCGTTGTAACAAATTCTCACGCCGTCCGTTTGAAGATTCACACACCGCGCGCCCGCCAATTCCCTCGGAACACCCGCATGAAAGCCGCAATCTGCCGTCGCTACGGGCCACCGACATCAGTGACCATCGAGGAACTTCTGAGCCCCACGCCCGGACCCGGTGAGGTGCTGGTCGCCATCGAGGCGGCGGGCCTCACCGCGGGCGATGCGCGCATTCGGGGCGCACGTGCGCCTCGCGGAATGGGGCCGATCATCCGGCTCGTGTTCGGCCTGCGCGGACCGCGGCGCACCATTCTCGGACGCGAATATGCCGGGCGCGTGGTGACCGTGGGCGCGGGAGTCACGCGGATCGCCGTTGGGGACGCCGTGTTCGGCATCACCGACGGCATGCAGATGGGCGCGCACGCGGAACAGGTGGCGGTTCGGGCAGACGGCCTGATTCTGCCCCGCCCCGACTCCCTGAGCGTGGCCGAGGCCGCGGCCTTCTTCTTTGGCGGACTCACCGCGGCCGATTTCCTGCTCGACCAATGTGCGCTCCAACGTGGCGAACGGGTGCTGATCGTTGGGGCAACGGGCGCCGTAGGGTCTGCCGCGGTTCAAATCGCCCGTCACCACGGCGCGCATGTCACGGCACTGTCCAGTGCGGACAACCTCGCGCTGGCGCGTGAACTCGGCGCGGCCGTGGCATTGGACTACCGGAGGGACGCGGCAGAGGGTCCCTTCGATGTGATTCTCGACGTGCCCGGCGTCATGACCGACGCACTCGCGCGGCTCGCACCAGGCGGGAGGCTGGGACTCGTGACGGCCGACTTGGCCACAACGGTAGGCGCGATGATGCGGCCACGGCGCGAGGGGGGCTGCCGGCTGTGCGCGGATGTGATCAAGGAGTCGCCGCAGGCGATGGCGCGTCTGCTCGCGATGCACGACGCCGGGGCGTATCGTCCACTGTTGGGCGCGCGCTTCGCGTTGCACGAGATCGCCCGCGCGCATGCGGAGGCGGACAGCGGGCACAAACGCGGCAACGTTGTCATCGAAATGGAGCCATAGGCGCCGGCCCACCCTGTGGCTGACTTCCCCGCCCGCCCGTAGATTCCGAAATGCCTACGTTTGAACGTCTCACCGCCGCCCTCGCCGAGCGCTACCGCATCGAGCGCGAACTCGGCCAGGGCGGGATGGCCACGGTCTACCTCGCCGCCGACCTCAAGCACGACCGCCAGGTCGCCATCAAGGTCCTCAAGCCCGAGCTCGCCGCCGTCCTCGGCGCCGATCGCTTCGTGGTCGAGATCAAGACCACCGCGGCGATGAGTCATCCGCACATCCTGCCGCTCTTCGACAGCGGCACCGCGGACGGCTTCCTCTACTACGTGATGCCCTACATCGAGGGCGAGACGATCCGCGAGAAGCTCAACCGCGAGACGCAACTCGGCGTCGATGAAGCGGTGCGCATCACGCGCGAGATTGCCGACGCGCTCGATTACGCGCACCGGCGCGGCATCATCCATCGCGACATCAAGCCGGAGAACATTCTCCTGCACGATGGGCGCGCGATGGTGATGGACTTTGGCATTGCGCTGGCGGTGAGCGCGGCGGCGGGCGGGCGCATGACCGAGACGGGGCTCAGCCTCGGCACGCCTCACTACATGAGTCCCGAGCAGGCGACGGCCGAGAAGGAGATTTCGCCGCGCAGTGATGTCTATTCGCTGGCGAGTGTGCTATACGAGATGCTCGCCGGTGAACCCCCGCACAGCGGCGGGTCGGCGCAGGCGATCATTATGAAGATCATCGCCGAGCCGGCGCAGTTGGTGACGCACCTGCGGAAGTCGGTGCCGATGAACGTAGCGGCGGCGCTCGACATGGCGTTGCAGAAGGTGCCGGCGGATCGCTTTGAGAGCGCTGCGAAGTTTGCCGAAGCGCTGGCGACTCCGACGTTCACGACACGCGGGACGGCGCTGATGGCTGGTGCATCCGGCGGCGCACGCGGTGTTTCCTCGCGAGCGTTCGTGGCCACGGCGGCTGTGGCGCTCATTGCCACGGCGGTGGCGGGGTGGGCGCTGTTGCGCCCGGCGCCTGAGCCGCGTGTGACGCGGTTCCCGCTGCTCCTCCCCGCGGACCAGGCTATGAGCACGAGCGTGAACGGCCAGCTCGTCGCCTTGACGCCCGATGGCGGCACGCTGGTCTACGTTGCCGGCGAAGGCGCGGAACGGCGCCTCTGGGTGCGCCCGCTCGATCAGCTCGACGCCACGCCGCTGGCCGGCACCGAGAACGCGGGCAATCCGTCGGTGTCGCCCGACGGCACACGCATCGCCTTCGTCGCGGCGACGAGCCCGCGCGCCCTTAAGGTGGTGCCGATTGCCGGCGGACCGGTGCTCACGCTCACCGCCTCGCTGGTGGATAACGGCGGCGTCTCGTGGGGGACCGACGGGTACATCTACTACGACGGCCATCTCGAGGGCGACGGCATCGCGCGGATCAAGGAGACGGGAGGACGACCCGAGATCGCATCGCGCCCCGACACGAGCCGCGGCGAGCTCTACCACCACAACCCCAGCGCGCTGCCCGGTGGCCGTGGGGTGCTGCTGGTCAGCCGGACCGGGGCGATGGGATCCTCGTCAGGATCCGCGTCGGAAATCGCGGTGCTCGACACCCGCACGGGGACCCACACCATCCTCACCGCCGGCGTAAGTGCGCTCTATGCCGCGAGCGGTCACCTGCTCTTCGTGACGGAGGACGGCATGCTCATGGCAGCGCCCTTCGACCTCGGAGGGCTTCGCCTCACCGGTGAGGCCGTGCTCGTCGGCGACGGCATGGCCGTCCGCGGGAACTTCCGCGTCACCATGTCCGCGTCACGCGACGGTACGTTGGCGTACATCGCGGGCTCGGTGCAGAACGCGAGACGGGAGTTGGTATGGGTCGGCCGCGACGGCAACGCACGCGCCGTGGACTCCTCCTGGTCGGGCGCGATGATGGGACGGCCAGTGCTTTCCCCTGACGGGCGCTCCGCGGCCGTGGCGATGGCGGGGGGCTCGGAACAACAGATCTGGGTCAAGCAGCTCGACCGCGGCCCGGCGCAGCGCGTGGCGGATCTTGGCAGCGCTCCCTCCTGGTCACCCGACGGGAGATTGTTGCTCTTCAGCGCGCCCCTTGGCGGGCCACTGCAGACGGTCCCCGCCGATGGGAGTGTGCTCCCGTCGGGCATCCCGGGCCGAGGTCGAGGGCCGCAGCTCTCGTCCGATGGCCAGTGGGTGATCTACGCCCGGGACGGCGACATCTTCGCTCGGCGCACCTCTGGCGACACCACGGAGGTCCCGCTTGTGCAGGATCCCGTCACGCAGGCAATCCCCTCGCTCTCCCCCGACGGTCGTTGGCTCGCCTACGCCTCGGACGAGACCGGGACCTTTCAGGTGTACGTGCGCCCTTTCCCAAACACCAAGGTGGCCAAGCGGCAGGT
>JANLTT010000147.1:0-13437 GCA_031363115.1 Gemmatimonas sp. | reverse complement strand
ATAATCGAGCTGCCGCCGCCCCGAAGACTTACTACCGTTCATGTGAGACATACAAGGCACGGAGACGCGGAGGACCGCGTGATGCTCCGAGCTCTCCGTGCCTCTGTGTCTCCGTGGTTAAGCATTTGCAGTAGCGCCCCGCACCAGATCAGCCAGATTCAACGAATGCGCATACTCGCTCGCCTCTTGACGCTCGCGGCACTCGTCGCCGCCCCGCTCGCCGCTCAGCAGTCGTATCCCACCGCGTGGGATCCTGCGCTCGTGAACCGCCCCGACGTAAAAGCCGCCCTCGCGCATCTTGAGGCCGGCTTCCCAAAGCAGGTGGACGAGTGGATCCACATCGCGCAGATGCCCGGCCAATCGGGGCACGAGCAGCAGCGCGGTGCGTACGTGCGGGCTGAAATGGAGCGAGCGGGGCTGCGAGTCAGCGTCGACTCGATCGGCAACGTGACCGGCGTTCGCCGCGGCAGCGGTGGCGGGCCGACAATCGTATTTGCCGCGCATACAGACATTGTGCACCCGCTCGGGACCAATACCACCGTGCGCCGCGCCGGCGACACGTTGCACGCGCCGGGCATCTTCGACAACAGCGCCTCCGTGGCGAACATGCTGGCGACCATTCGCGCACTGAATGCGGCGAAGGTCGTCACGAAGGGTGATCTGGTGTTCATTGCCACCGTGCAGGAAGAGCTCGGCCTCCGCGGCATGGCGCACTGGCTGCGCAACAATCCGAAGCCCGATCTGCTCATCGCAATGGACGGCGGACTCGGCCCCATCAGCTACGGCGCGCTCGGCATCTACTGGACGCGCTATCGCTACAAGGCGGCTGGGGCGCACACGTTGAACTCCCGCGGTCGACCGACACCGGTGCGCGCGCTCGCCGATGCCATTCAGCGCATTTACGCCATTCAGCCCGCGCCGCTGCCGAATGGCGCCGTGATCAACGTGGGCCAGGTGCATGGCGGGGTGATCTTCAATGGCATTCCACAGGATCTCTACTTCACGGTGGATCTGCGCTCGTCTGATCCCACGCTGCTCGATTCACTTGATCGACAGATCACGCGCATCGCTCGGGAGACGGCGGCGCGCGAAGGGGTGGAGATGGTGGTGGAGATCGAGCAGAAGAATGGCGCCGGTGGCACCGAGGCGATGCTTGCCGGCGCACGGCGGCATCCGCTGGTGCAGACGGCGATCGACATTCAGCGGCAGCTTGGCGTGAGCGTTGGCATGCCGGGCGCGAGCGAAGCGCTCGCCACGGGGAGCACCGATGCCAACATCGGCGTGGTGATGGGGATTCCGAGCATCAGCATCGGCCGTGCGTACGGGGGCAATCAGCACACGCTCAGCGAGTGGGCGGATTGGCCGAGCGCGCTGCAGGGGACGAAGCTCACGCTCTTGTTGGCCGCGACGTTCGGCGATGGAATTCGCCCGGTGTCTACAGGGTTTGTGCCGTAGGGAGCGGCTAGGTGGCCTCGCCGCCGAGTGGCTTGCTCATCGCGTCGCCCGGCCGAGGTTCACGAGCCACGCATCTCCGCGATAGTCCTCCACCACGCAGGTTGCCGTTCTCCCATTCCATCCCACAAGGAGACTGAGAGAGTTACACCCGGCGGGCATATCGGCCATGCGCGCAAGACTCCCGCCGCTCAATGGCATCTGCCACAGACTCGGTCGCTTCTCACCAGGAATCCAACGTGAGATGAACACCGTACCGTCTGATCCCAGGCTGACGGCGGGCGGGAGCCCCAAGGGTTGCGCGAAGGTGTGCAGTCGCGTGATGGCTCCTCCGCGAATCGATATACGGCCGACGAACACCTCAGCAGTCCAGTCGGTCTGAGCCGACTGCTCGCCGACAAACACGGCCGTCAGACCATCCGCCGCAATCGCAAAGCTGACGATACCGACCGAATCCGGATTCGTCAGCGGGCGCCCGACGCCTCGGAGCGAATCGATATGCGCGAGCGCGCCCCGCTCGGAGACCAGCAGAAATCCCCGAGGGGGAACCGGTACGAACACTGCTCCGGACGCCATCGGTGCCGTGATGACGCGCCGCGACTTCACGTCCATCTCCTGCATCACACCGACGCCATCCAACGAGCGGGCGAATGCGAGTCTCGTCCCATCGGCTGAGAGCAGCGTCTCGTTTCTGGCGGGACCGCCGTCGGCGGTGAGCGCCTCCTCGACGCCGGTCGCGCGGTCGAGGCGATAGATGTTGTCTCCCACGGCATCGCCGCGAAAGTAGAACATGGACTTCCCGTCGAGCGAGACGACGGGCGAGCCGTACCACGTTGTTCCGCGTGTCTCCTGTCGCGCGACCACCGGTCGGCGATCGAGTTCGAACGACCAGAGATCGGTTCGTGCATCGCCCGTCTTAAGGATCACCGCGCCGCTCTTGCGCGCCACGTCGAACTCCCCCTCATACAGCGTCGCGGTGCGCGGCATGATGACCTCGTCGCGCTCTGCGAGGGCTCCGGCTCCGTTCACCTCGCGCCGCACGAGTTCATCCTCCCGGGCCCGCGCGGTGCGGAAGTAGAGGAGTGCGCTCCCAGAGGTGCTCCAGCGCACCCAGCTGCGAGTGCTTCCACCTTCGAATGCCCCAAGCTCCTTGCCGGCGCGATCCAAGACATGCAGTCCCGTCCGATCGTTGACGCCAATTCGCGTGCCCGACGGCGACCACGCCACGTCGAGAACGCCCCCCAGCGCCACGGCGAACTGGTCGAGGACGGTGCCGTCGGCCATGCTGATCACGGACATCGAATCGCCAGCGCGATTCAGCACGATGACGCTGTCGCCCGCCGCGTGCGTATCGTAGGCGCCGATGCCATCGTAGAGCAGCCGTGGCGTGGCGTTGAGACGGGGAATCGCAAACACGCCGCTCCGTCCACTCTCGAGAGTCGCACCAATCACCACCGTCTCGCCGTCGTGGCTCCAGCGCGGGTAGCCGAGTCCGAGTGCAGCCGGAATCAACACCTGCGCCTTCGTTCCTCCGATCTCGAGCACCTCAAGCGACACGGTGCAGTCGACGTCCGCCGGGGTGCATCCATCCACGACATACGCAATGCGCCGCCCGTCGGGGGACACCGCTGGCCGCTTGGCGATTCCACTGAACGTGAGCTGGTCGCGACTGATTTCGCCCATGCTCTCGGATGCCGGCCGCACGAGGAGCACGGCTACCGCGCCAACAATCGCGCCCAGTCCGAGCCCACCAATCAGCGCACCGCGCCAGCGCGAAGGCGCCGTTGCCGCTCTGACAGCCGGCATAGCCTTCGTCGCAAAGTTGGCGTCCTTGAGCGCGTCACCAAACGCCTTCGCCGTATCAAACCGGTCCGCGGCCAACCGCTCGAGTGACTTCGCCACCGCCGCCGCAACATTTGCCGGCACCGCCTTCCGCAGGCGCGTCACCGGCGCCGCATCCTCGGTGACGATCTTCATGATGATCGCCTGCGCCGAGTTGCCAATGTGCGGCGGCTCGCCGGAGAGCATCTCGTACAGCACGCTGCCGAGCGAGTAGATGTCGGTGCGCGCCGTGATCTCCCGCTCCGCGGTCGCCTGCTCCGGGCTCATGTAGTGCGGGGTGCCGAGACTCAACCCCGTTTCCGTCATGCGACCACCAGCCGCTGCGCTCACCGCGAGCGCGATGCCGAAGTCCATCACCATCGCGCGCCCGTCGTGCAGCAACAGGTTTTCGGGCTTGATGTCGCGATGAATCACGCCGTGGCGATGCGCGTAGTCGAGCGCGTCGGCAATCTCGCAGGTGATGCGCACCGCTTCGTCCACGCCGAGCTGCGTCTCGCGATTGAGGCGATCGCGAATCGTCTCGCCCGCGATGTACGGCATCACGTAGTACAGGAAGCCATCGGCCTCGCCGCTGTCGAAGAGCGGGAGGATGTGCGGGTGCGAGAGCGCGGCGGTGGTCTTGATCTCCTGCACGAAGCGCTCGGCGCCAAGCACGGCGGCGAGTTCGGGCTTGAGGACCTTGATGGCGACCTTGCGGTCGTGCTTGATGTCCTCGGCGAGGTAGACCGTGGCCATTCCGCCTTGGCCGAGCGGGCGCTCGATGCGGTAGCGGTCGGCGAGGGCGGCGGCGAGGCGGGGCTGGGGGTCGATCATCGGCAAGAATCTACGGCCCCGCCTCGAGCCGGGCCAGCATCGCGGATAGGTAAACTGCCAATACATCCGTATTGACAGGTACCCGATTCGACCCCACATTCCACGGGTGACCGCTAAGACCGCGCAACTCCAGATCCGCGTGACCCCGCAGCAAAAGGCCGCGCTCAAGCGCCTCGCGCGCGCCGCGGGGTGCGACGTCTCGGCGTATGTCCTCTCGCGCCTGCCGGCCGCGGGACGGAACCGCTTCGTCGAAATCCTGCGCGCGCTGCGCGCCGATGCGGAGCCGCGCTATGCGCTGGCGGAGTTGCACGACTTTCTCGCGGCCTGTCCGCCCGTCGAGTTCGCCGAGTCGGTCGAGGGGGGAGAGGTCAGTCATCTCTCCCCGTATCTGCAGAACTACGTCGCGGCGATGATCGAGTTCGCCGCCGACGCCAAGGGGGTCATCCCACCGGGGTGGCTCCGCGAGATTGCCCCGCTCGATGCGCCGCACTTCGTCACGCCACTCAAGAGCCTGCGCGGGCATCTGCTGCGCGCCGCGCCCGTGCCGTTCAAGCGGCGCCAGATCTTCATTGACTCGAGCGTCGGGGCGCGGATCTGACGATGACCGCGCCGACCCGACTCACGAAGGCGGACATGCTGCGCCTCTTCGAACTGCTCGATGCGGAACTCGCAGCGAGCGGAGCGCAGGGCGAGGTCTATCTCGTCGGTGGCGCCGTGATGTGCCTCGCGCTCGATGCGCGCGCCGCGACCCGTGACGTCGATGCCTGGTTCAAGCCGGCCAGCGTGGTCCGCGAAGCCGCTGCGCGCGTGGCCAACCGTGTGTCCGTACCGGCCGACTGGTTGAACGATGCGGTGAAGGGGTGGCTCAGTCCGCGAGGGACCTTCGATCCCTATCTCGAACGCCCGCACCTCAAGGTGTTCGTCGCGCAGCCGTCGTACCTCCTCGCGATGAAGTGCGCTGCCATGCGGCTCGGCGAGGAATTCCACGATCTCGATGACGTCCGCTTCCTGCTGCGCTACCTCAACATCACCCGCGCATCCGACGCGCTCGAGATCGTGACACGGTACTTCGACGAGACGCAGATCCCAACGAAGTCCCGCCTCGCGCTTGAAGAGTTGCTGGAGTCGTAGGCGCGGCGGCGAGACCGGCCGGCGCCGCATTCTCGTACGTGGCCTCGACCGCGTTAACTTCCCCCCATGGTCTCCATCCTCGATATCATCGGCCCCGTCATGGTGGGCCCCTCCTCCAGCCACACCGCCGGCGCCTGCCGCCTCGGCCTCGTGGCCCGCGACCTCGTGGCCGGCACCCCGGAAGAGGCGCTCATCGAACTCCACGGCTCCTTCGCCCGCACCGGCGAAGGGCACGGCACCGACAAAGCCATCGTCGGCGGCCTCCTCGGCTTCCGTCCCGACGACGAGCGCCTCCGCGACTCGCTCGTGATCATGGAGAAGGAAGGGCTCCCCTGGCGCTTCGAGAAGACCACGCTCGGCGATGAACCCGAAGTGCACCCGAACACCGTGCGCATCACCGTCAAACGCGAGCATCGCCATCACGTCATGCTCGGCGCCTCGCTCGGTGCCGGGCGCATTCGCGTCTCGGAGATCGACGGCTACCCGGTGGAGGTCGATGGCTCGCATCACACCATCGTGATGGTGGCCGAAGACGTGAAGGGCAGCATCGCGCGCATCGCAGGGATTCTTAGCGACAGCGGCGTGAACATCGCAACGCTGCGCCTGACGCGAAAGCATCGCGGTGGCGACGCCTTCATGGTGATTGAAGTGGACGAAAAGCCCGGCGACGAAGTCGGCGCCATGCTCAAGACACTCTCGTGGGTGAAGTGGACGCACCGTATCGACAAAGTGGGGGGCTGATGTACCACTCGCTTGCGGAAGCCATCGCCGATGCCGAGCGCGACGGGAAGTCGCTCGCAACGGTTGCGCTGGAGATTGAGTCGCGGGATCAGGGACGGACAATCGAGGACATTCGGGACGCACTGCAGCGCGCGCTGACCGTGATGCGCCATGCAATTGAGCAAGGCGTGAAGGGCGATCTCTACTCCGCGTCGGGGCTCGTGGGCGGCGATGCCGCGAAGATGCGCACCGGTCCGGCGGGCCCGCTCGCTGGTACGGTGTTCCGCGATGTGCTGATGAACGCGCTCGCGGTGCAGGAAGTGAATGCCGCGATGGGCGTGATTGTCGCTGCGCCCACTGCCGGTGGGGCTGGCGTGCTGCCTGGTGTGCTGCTCGGTCTCGCGGCCAAGCACAAGTTCACCGACGAGCAGTTGGTGGATGCACTCGCCACGGCCGGACTCATTGGCGCCGTCGTCGCGCATCGGGCTTCGCTGAGCGGCGCGGAGGGCGGATGCCAAGCGGAGACGGGCGCCGCCGCGGGCATGGCAGCGGGTGCCGCGACGGAGTTGCTCGGCGGCACACCGACGCAGGCCGGCTACGCCGTCGCCCTCGCGCAACAGGGAACGCTTGGCCTCGTGTGCGATCCGCTCGGCGGACTGGTTGAACTCCCATGTGTGTTCCGCAATGCGACCGCTGCAGCGATTGCACTGGCGGCCATCGAGATGGCACTCGCCGGCATCAGCTTCGCCATTCCCGCCGACGAGGTGATTGACACCATGGGCGAGATCGGTCGCGAAATGGATGTGCGCTATCGCGAGACGGCCGGTGGTGGACTCGCGGCGACGCCGACGGGCCGCCGGCTCGCGAAGGAACGGCTCACGCAGATCAAGCGGGCGTAGTGCGCGGCAGTGCGTCCGGGGACACGCCGACTTCACGGGGCCAACGCCATGCCATGACGACGATCGTGGCGCAAATCGCAATCTCCACCACGCCAAAGAGCACGTAGAAACTCCACGTGCCTTGAATGGCCAACATCATCACGGCGGCGTACGCCACGCCGAACACGATGTTGGCGACTCGGCTCGCCGAGGGCGGCAGCAACAGGGTGAGCGCACCCATCAGGCTTGGCACGATCATCAGGATGGCGGTGCCAACCAGTGCGCCCTGCGTGACCGCAAAGGGGCCAATCCGGCCATCCGCGATGCTGTCGAGTTTGCCGGGACGGTAGAGCTCGAAGTAGTCGCCGTACACGAAGCAGAACATCAGGCTCGTCCAGAGCGCGGCGAGCTTGACCTTCACATGCAGCCGGATGTCGGAAAGAGCGAAAGTGGACGGCAAGGGGCGGGCGTGGCGAGGGAAAAGGCGGCGTAGGGAATCTGGTGCGGGCATGCGCCGGGCTGACTGCCTCTACGCCGACCTCAGACAGCGGGTTTCGGCAGACCGGACGCAATCGTGAGCCCAATCGGAGGCTCCCGCGGCGCCCCACCCAGTTGCCCTGACTGTCGCGGCGGTGAAACTTTACGACACACCCCTCGCGTATTTGTGGGGGACACTTCACCCAGGGCTTGGCATGGTCACCCCCGAACAGATCGAAGGCTTTCTCGGCCGCCTCTCCACCGAGGGGAGCACGTACAACGAGATCGAACCCGGCCTCTGGGCCGTGCAACCCGGCGGCGAGCTGGACCTCACGGTGGTCGTGCATCACATGCCGCCGGTGGTCGTGCTGCGCGTGAAGGTGATGACGTTGCCCGCGCCCGGTCCGGAGGCAGACAAGCTCTGCCGTCGTCTCCTTGAACTGAACGCCACCGACCTTCTCCACGGCTCCTACGGGATTCAGGGAACCGAGGTGGTGCTCGTCGAAGCCCTCGAGCTCTCCCACCTCGACTACGAGGAGTTCCTCGCCTCGTACGAAAGCATCACGCTCTCGCTCGCCGGCCATCTGCGCGAGTTCTCCAACTACCACGAGGCCCGCTGAACATGGGCATCTTCGATCGTCTTGCCACGCTCCTGAAGTCGAACATCAACGACCTGATCTCGAAGGCGGAGAATCCGGAGAAGATGCTCGATCAGATCGTCGTGGACATGCAGAACCAGCTCGCGCGCGCCAAGCAGCAGGTGGCTGCGGCGATTGCCGACGAGAAGCGCCTCAAGGATCAGTTCGAGTCCGAGTACAAGCAGTCACAGGATTGGGAAGCGAAGGCGATGCTCGCGGTGAAGGAAGGGCGAGACGATCTCGCCAAGCAGGCGTTGTTGCGCCAGGCCGAGCATTACGAGCACGCGTCGACGCTCGAGACGACCTGGCACTCGCATGTGCTCGAGACCGAGAAGCTCAAGAACTCGCTCCGTGACTTGAACGACAAGATTCAGGAAGCGAAGCGCAAGAAGAATCTGTTGCTCGCGCGGCAGCGTCGGGCGCAGGCGCAGGCGAAGATTTCCGAGACGATGTCGTCCATGTCGGAGAAGTCGGCCTTCGAGGCCTTCGCGCGCATGGAAGAGAAGATCGGGCAGAACGAGCGCATGCTGAAGGCGAGCACCGAGATCGAAGAAGAGTTCAGCGGCGATCGTCTGGCGGGCGACTTCAAGCGTCTCGAGCGCACCGCGGGGTCGGCCACGGCCGATCAGCAGCTGCTCGCGCTCAAGCAGAAGATGGGGCTGCTCGGTTCGGGCTCACCGGCCGCGCCGCGCCAGATTGGGGCGGGCGAAGAAGTCGTGGACGCGAAGATCGAAGACAAGAAGTAGAGCGTCAACACGAAGGCACGAAGGGCTCCGATGCGCGGGTGGCATCGGAGCCCTTTTTGCGCGGTGCGTGAAATCGCGCTCGACCGCACGGCAACGATGACGGTGGGTTGGCGCCACGCCCATATCGTGCCGCCATGCGCACTCCCCCCGTTCTCGAACTCCGCGGCGTCTCCCGCCGCTGGCGCGCCGGCATCCTCGGCGCCACCGACGAAGTCCTCGCCCTCCACGACTGCACCGTCACGCTCCGCGCCGGCGAAATTCTCGCGGTCACCGGCGCTCCGGCCAGCGGGAAGTCCACATTGTTGCTCGTGGCCAGCGGACGCGTGCCGCCCAGCGAGGGCGCGGCGCGGTGGTGCGGTTCGCCCGATCCCGCGGCGGCACGTCCCCAGCTCATCGGCGCGCGCCCGTGGGAGTACGCCTTCCTCACCGTCCGACAGGCGTTGGCCTTTCACGCCGATGTGCTCGCGTTGCAGGATGCGGCACTCCCCCCGCCGACGCGCTATCTCCCGCTCATGCGCGATGTCGGACTCCGCGGGATGTCGCGCGTGCGACTCGGTGCGCTCCACGCGCTCGACAAGCTGCGCGTGGTGATTGCGCAGGGCTTGCTCGCGCACCCAGCGCTGCTCCTGCTCGATGAACCCTTCGCGTACTGCGGACCCGCCGAGCGCGTGGAGGGGATGGCACTGCTGCGCCGGCTCGCCGATCGCGGACTCGCCGTGGCGATTGCCGGGCGCGATGGCGATGCCTGCGGAGGGCAGGGGACGGCCGACCGGGTGGTGAGGCTCGAGAACGGCCGCATGGCCGATGCGCCCGCCGCGCGCCGGACGGTGCTGGAACTCATGGTCCCCTCGCCCGAAGACGCGGTCGCGCGACTCCTCCCGCGACTTCCCAGCCTCGCCCAACGCGGCCGCCGGCTGCGGGTGCCGCTCCGCGGGACATCCGCTGAGGCGGTGCTCGCGCTCTGTCGGGATGTGGGGGTGCAGGTGCGCGGCTCGCGGGTGGCGGAGGTGCCCGTGTCGAACGGTCCAGCCCCACTGGGCCTGGCGGCGCGTCCAGTTGCCGGCGGCGATCCACACCTGTGACACCTGTTGCCGCCTCACGAACCGTTCCGGTAACTTTGGCGGATGCCGGATTTCCGTCTCTACAACACGATGTCGCGCACTCTCGAACCCTTCGCTCCGGCGGACGGGGACACGGTGCGTCTGTATACCTGCGGGCCGACGGTCTACAACCCAGCCCACCTTGGCAACTTCCGCACCTTCCTGTTCGAGGATTTGCTGCGGCGTGTGCTGCGCCTGCGTGGCTGGAAGATCGAACAGGTGATGAACCTGACCGACGTGGATGACAAGATCATCGTCCGCGCGACGCAGCAGGGAAAGACGATCACGCAGGTGACTGATCCGATTGTCGAGGTCTTTCACGCGGACCGGAAGTACCTGCGCATCGAGAACGCGGAGCATTATCCGCGCGCGACGGCGTACATCCCCGAGATGATTGCGCTCGTGGAGCGACTCATCAAGAATGGCGTGGCGTATGTGGCCGACGACAAGAGCGTCTACTTCGCCATCGACAAGTTCGCGGGCTACGGTCGCCTCTCGCGCCTCGACACGCGGGAGATCCAGAGCGGCGCGCGCGTCGCGCAGGACGACTACTCGAAGGAGAACGCGCAGGACTTCGCGCTCTGGAAGTCGGCGAAGCCCGAGGACGAAGCCTCCGGCGCCGCCTGGGATTCCCCCTGGGGACGTGGACGCCCCGGCTGGCATCTCGAGTGCTCGGCGATGGCGATGGCGATTCTTGGCGAGACGCTCGATTTGCATTGCGGCGGCATTGATCTCGTGTTCCCGCATCACGAAGATGAAATCGCGCAGAGCGAGGCCGCGACGGGGAAGGAGTTCGCGCGCTGCTGGTCCCATGGCGAGTTTCTGCTCACCGATGGCGCGAAGATGGCGAAGCGCGTCGGCAATGTGCAGAACGTCGAGGGGCTGAAGGAGGCGGGGATCAGCGGCGCGGCAGTGCGGCATTTCATGTTCAGCACGCACTATCGCAAGCAGCTCAACCTGAGTGGCGATGCGCTGGAGGCGTCGGTCGAGGGCGTGCGTCGCATTGGCGATTTCGCCGAGCGATTGACGGGGGCGAAGGGAGGCACGCGCGGGCTCGAGGATGCGGCGGATCGTCTGGAGACGGCAGTGCGCGAGGCGTTGTTCGATGACTTGAATGCGCCGGAGGCGTTGGCGGCGCTGTACGAGTTCATTCGTGCGGCGAACAAGGAGCTCGATGCCGGCGGGGCCGACGCGAGTGCGCTGCGTCGCGCGCGCGAGGTGTTTGCGATGGTGAATGGCGTGCTCGACCTTGTGCCGGACGCCGTGGAGGCGGACGCGGAACTGGCGGCTTGGGTGGAGGGGCAGCTGGCGGCGCGGAAGGATGCGCGGGCGCGTCGGGACTTTGCGGCGGCAGACGCGATTCGAGCGGCGCTGGATGCGAAGGGGATCGTGATTGAGGACGGGCCGACGGGGACGCGGTGGAAACAGGGCAGATGAAGGTTGAAGGATGGAGGCGCTGCTGGGATGGCGCGGCCGCACGGCCGCGCCCCCTTCATCCTTCCCCCTTCATCGCGTTCAAGCGGGTTCAACGGAATTCGTTGCAATTCCTGATTGACCCTCTGGTAAGGGCCGACTATCCTTAGAAGCTTGCGCAGGAGAAGTCGTGGTCGCTGACGTAGCTCAGCTGGTAGAGCACCCGATTTGTAATCGGGCGGTCGCGAGTTCGATCCTCGCCGTCAGCTTGTTTGGGGCGGAAGGCCTGGGCGGAAAGGGTGGGGTACTCAAGTGGCCAACGAGAGCAGACTGTAAATCTGCCGGCTTATGCCTTCGAAGGTTCGAATCCTTCCCCCACCATAGAGCGGATGAAGGATGGAGGATGGAGGATGAAAGAGCCTTCATCAGGGTGTGCAGCCGGAGTGGGTGGGTGTGCGGGAGTAGCTCAGCTGGTAGAGCGCAAGCCTTCCAAGCTTGATGTCGCGGGTTCGAGCCCCGTCTCCCGCTCTTTTCTCAGGATGAAGGATGTAGGATGTAGGATGAAGGATGTAGGATGAAGGACCGAGGTTGCACGCATAGCTCAGTCGGTAGAGCACATCCTTGGTAAGGATGAGGTCACCGGTTCGATCCCGGTTGCGTGCTTGGGACTACGAAGGGCGATGAAAGTGGAAGGATGAAGGCGAGAGGGGCGCGGATCTTGGATCCGCGCCCCTCGTCTTTTTCTTCCAACTTTCAACTTCCAACTCACATCTCGCAGTTGGTAGTTGGTAGTTGGTGGTTGGCAGTTGGCAGTTCGCAGTTCGCAGTTGCCGGCCCCCGGTCGACCCGCCACGACCCCCGCATTGGGCCTCGGCTCCCTTCGCGCCTTCCTGTGAATCCGCCGTGACCCGCGAGTAAACATCCGTTTACTCGGCAAAATACCGCCCCAAACCGCACGGAAACGGTGATAGGACCGGGACTTGCAAGCGGGGGGTGCCCCGTCTACCTTTCAAGGCTCGCCGCCTTGCGCCCTGTTCCGGGGACAAGGTGGCCCGGCGCGTCCTCTTCGACGCGCCTGCGAACCGACCTGACCCGAGAGTGCCCGATGCCGCGTGACAAGATCATCCTCGCGTGCAGTGACTGCAAGAACCGCAACTACTTCACCACCAAGAACAAGCGCCTGCACCCCGAGCGCGTCGAGTGGAAGAAGTACTGCCCCCGCTGCAACAAGCACGTCGTCCACAAGGAGACGAAGTAAGTGGCCAGCGACGTCGTCGTCCAGCAGCCGAGCCTTCCCAAGCGCGTCGTCAACTTCTACAACGAAGTCGTCGTCGAGATGAAGAAGGTGACGTGGCCGGAACGCCCGCAGGTGGTGCAGCTCTCGATCGGTGTGATCGGGCTCTCGCTCTTCATTGGCGTCGTCATCTGGCTGCTCGAACTGATTCTTCAGGCCGTGCTCGTCCGCGGTATCCCGTCGCTCTTCGGAGCGTAAGCCGTGACGCATCGCTGGTACGCCGTCCAGACCACGTCTGGGCATGAGAACAAGGTCCGCACCCTCGTTCAGCGCAAGATCGATGCTGATCCGGTGCCGGCCGAGGAGCGGCGCATCCGGCAGGCGCTGGTCCCGACCGAACAGGTGGTCGAGATCAAGAATGGCAAGAAGGTCACCGTCGATCGCAAGGTCTACCCGGGCTACGTGCTCGTGGAGATGGTGATGACCGAGGAGACCTCGCACAACATCAACGCCCTCCAAGGCGTGATCAAGTTCGTCGGTAGCAAGGACCGCGAACCGCAGGCGCTGCGTGACGAAGAAGTGAAGCGCCTGCTCGGTATCGCCGTCGAAGAAGAAACGGCCGCCCCGAAGGAGGAGATTCCCTTCCTCATCGGTCAGGCCGTGGCCATCACGGACGGCCCGTTCACGGATTTCAATGGAACGGTCGAGGACGTGATCGTGGATAAGGGCAAGGTGCGGGTCTCGGTGTCGCTCTTTGGGCGGCCGACCTCGGTTGCGCTCGATTACTTGCAGCTGATGGGACACTAAAGGGCAGTTGAAGGTGGGAGGTGGGAGGGGGCGAGGCCGTACGGCCTCGCCTCTTTCATCCTTCACCCTTCATCTGCCCTTTAGTGTCCCTTCAACTGCAAGTAGTCCAACTCGACTGAGGTGGGCCGCCCAAACAGGCTCACACTCACTCTCACCTTGCCCTTATCCACGATCACGTCCTCGACC
>JANLTT010000118.1:0-39658 GCA_031363115.1 Gemmatimonas sp. | reverse complement strand
ATCCGCTCGGTCGCCGAGGCCATGGCGCTCGACTTCCGTCGCATTCAGTTCACACCCGACCTCGTGCCGAGCGACATCACCGGCACGGAACTGCTTGAGGAAGACACGCAGACGGGGCATCGCACCTTCCGCTTCGTGCGTGGCCCGGTGTTCGCCAACATTGTGCTCGCGGATGAAATCAATCGCGCCCCGCCACGCACACAGGCCGCGTTGCTTGAGGCGATGCAGGAACATCGTGTGACCGCCGCCGGGCAGACGATGACGCTGCCCGAGCCGTTTTTCGTGCTCGCGACGCAGAATCCGATTGAGCAGGAAGGCACCTATCCGCTCCCCGAAGCGCAGCTCGATCGCTTTCTCTTCGATATTCGCATTGGGTATCCCGGTGCGGAGGACGAAGTCGCAATCCTGCGCGCCACGACCGGCGTGAGCAACGAAGCGCTTTCTCCGATCATTACGGCGGAGCAGGTGCGTGATCTGCAACGGATGACGCGCGAGATTCCCGCCGCCGATGCCGCGCTGCGCTATGCCGCGTCGCTCGCGCGCGCGACGCGTCCGAAGGGCGGGGAAGGCACGGCGCTCGTGGAGCAGTACGTGCGCTGGGGCGCCGGACCGCGTGCTGGCCAGGCGTTGATTCTCGGTGCGAAGGCTGCGGCCCTGCTCGCCGGCCGTCACGCGGTCGCGCCGGAGGACATCCGTCGCGTCGCGCGGCCGGTGCTGCGGCATCGTGTGCTCCCCAACTTTGCCGCCGAGGCCGAGGGGATGGACGCCGAGCGGATCGTTGAGGATTTGATCGAGCGCGTGCCCGAGCCCCGCGGCTTCACCGGGATTTAGCGATGGCGGTCGGTCCCTACGGCGCGTTGCTCGACGCCGTGCGCGGCGTGCGTTGGCCGGCGCGCCGTGCGGTGCCGCAGGGCGCACCGGGCGCGCACCAGGCGCGTTCGCGGGGCATGGCGCCGGAGTTCGCCGAGTATCGCCCGTATCGGCAGGGGGATGACCCCAAGCGGCTCGATTGGAAGCTCCTCGCGCGCAGTGATCGCGCCTTCGTGCGTCTCGCGCCCGATCACGCCACGCTCGGCACCACATTCGTTCTCGACGCGAGTGCGTCGATGGACTATCCGGCCGCCGAAGACAACAAATGGACGCTGGCCAAGCGGCTGACGGTGGCATTGGCGGCCGCGGCGCATTCGGGGAGTGATCCGGTGGGCGTGGTGATTGCGTCGGCGCTCACGGCGCAGCGCCTGGAGCCGCGGACGCGTCGTGGGGTGGTGGGCGAGATTGCGCGCGCACTCGATGCGACGCGGCTCAGTGGGTCGCCCCCGCTCGCGCCGCATGTTGCGCTGAGCGCGCCTCGATGCGTCGTCTTGACCGATTGTCTCGGTGATCTCGCGGAACTTCGCACGGCGCTGGCGCAGCATGTGGTGCGCGGGGGCGAAGCGTATCTCCTGCACGTGGTATCGCGCGCGGAGTTGGAGCCCTCGCCCGAGCCGGTGTTGGCCACGGACCCGCGCGATGCCAATGTGCGCCGTGCCCTGATGCGTGCGACGCGCGAGACGTATCGCGAGCGCTTCGATGCCTTTCGCACCGAGGTCGCGCGTGCGATGCGCGCCGACGGGGTGCAGGTCTTCGAAGTGATTGATGATGCGCCGGTCGATGTGCTGGTACGTCGCATCGCGCGGCCAGCGGGCTCGGAGGCGCAACGATGAGCTTCCTCGCGCCGTGGATGATGGTCGCTGGCGTGGTGAGTGCACTCGGTGTGTTCGCGCTGCATCTCCTCACCACGCGTCGTCCACCGGCCGTGATGTTCCCAACGGCGCGCTTCGTTCCGGAGAGCGATGTGCGTGCGGTGGCGCGGACGTCGCGTCCAACCGATGTGCTGTTGCTCGTGCTGCGTGCCCTCGCAGTGCTCGCGATTGGCGCGGCGTTCGCCCAGCCAGTCCCCGATGCGCCGGGGGCGCAGGTGCGCACGGTGGTCGCGCTGGAGTGGACGACCGCCGTGGTGGATATCGAGGCCGCACGTCGTCAGGCGAAGGGGTATCTGGCGCGCGGGAATGCGCTCGTGGTGTTCGATACCGCGGCGCGCGAGTTGCCCCCCGAGGCACTCGACACCCTGAGTGCGCCCTCGCCGCTCCTTCGCCGCGCCACGCTCTCGCCGATGTTCGTGCGCGCGCATGATGCCGGGACGCGCATTGCGCGGGGTGCGGATTCGGTACGATTGGTCATCCTCTCAGGGGTGAGTGCCGACGGGCTTGATGCCGCAACACCCGCGTGGCGTGCCGCATGGCCCGGCCGCGTTGAGGTGGTGCGGCTACCGGTGCAGGCCGACACTCTCACCGCGCCGACGCTCGAAGTGAGCGGCGTATTCGCTGATGATCCGTTGCAGCCCGCACTCGCGGCACTCGCGGCGCTCCGCAGCGGACGCGGTGCGCATGGCGTGAGACTCGCACGTGCGGAGGCCACGGCCGCGGACTCGGCGTGGGCGCGCGAAGTGTCCGGCGCGGTGCTCGTGCTCTGGCCAGCGACTGCGGCGTCTGCGGATGTCGCGCGCGAGGGATCGATTGATCCTCGCGCCGACACGGTGGTGAATGCAGGAGTCGTTGCCCTCGACGGCAGCGAGGCGACTCCCCTTGTCGCCCCGTTGATGCGCCGTGCCGTGCCGGAGGGACGCGTGGTGGCGCGTTGGCGTGACGGCACTCCCGCGGTGACCGAGCGCGTGTATGGGAACGGCTGTGTGCGCTCGGTTGGCGTCGGCATTCCCGTCGCGGGCGATCTCACGCTGCGGCCGCCCTTTGCGCACTTCCTCGAAGCCATGCTCGCTCCCTGTGGTGGCGCGCGCCGCGCGGTGCTTCCGGATTCGGCGTTGCCCTGGTTACACGCGGAGGGAAGGCTCGCGGACGGGCCGATGCTTGCGGCGGCCGCGACAACCTCGTCACCGCTCACCAAGTGGTTGCTCGTGCTTGCCATGCTCCTCCTGGCGGTTGAGCAGGTCGTGCGACGGATTCATCCGCGGAAGGGCGCATGACGAGTCTTGGGCGGCTGCACCATGCGCGGAAACGCCTGCGCCTCGTGAGTGTCGGGCGCGCGGTTGTGTGGACCCTGCTCGCGGCCTTGCTCTCGCTGCTTGTCGTGCTGGCAATCGATTTCGCGTTTGATCTCTCGCTGGCAGCGCGCGCGCGGCTGACTCCCGGGCCTTGGCTTGCCACCATTGCCACACTCGCCTGGCATCTCGCGGGCCCGGTGCGCGATGCCTGGCGCGCCACGGACGCGCAGCTCGCGCTATGGTTTGAGCGACGGATTCCCACGCTCCGCTACGCCTTGGTGACGCAGGCGGAGCTTGGAGAGACCGCGCGCTCCGAGGCCTTGGAGCGCGTGGTCTCAAGTGCGCCACTGGAAGCGACGCTGGCTGAGGCTTCGCGTGCTGCGTTGACGCGCCCATCGCTCACGGTGCTGCTACTGGGCGCGTTGCTGCTGCTCCTTCCCGCAGGGGCGGTGGGGCGCGTCGTTGCCCCCAGCGCCGGCGACGCGTTGGATCGGCCCGATGTGGTCGCGCGGGCCGTGGAGAACCCGCTCGCGACGATCATCGTCCGCGTGCAGCCCCCCGAGTACAGCGGTCTCGCACCGCAGAACTACGCTGATCCCGCCACGGTGGCCGCGCTTATTGGCAGCCGCGTGACCATCGAGGGTCGCGGCACCGGAGTGCAGGCCATCCGCGGCGATGTTGTGGACTCTGCCACGATTCGCGGTGATCGCTGGCGCATCGCGCTCCCCGTACCGGTTCGCGCCGAGGCCGTGCGGCTGACGGCCAATGGACGAGAACGTGTGCTGGTACTGGAGCCCATCACCGATTCTGTCCCCGTGGTGCGCCTGGATGCGCCGGCGCGCGACACCGTGCTGCGTGCGGCGCGCGGTACGCTCTCCCTCGCCGCCAATGTGCGCGACGACCTCGGCCTTTCCGAAGGGGCCTTTGAGATCATCATCAGCGCCGGCGGCGGTGAGCTTTATACCTTCCGCACGGTGATGGTGGGGGCGCAGCGCTTCGACGCCGGCGTTCGTTCCGCGCAACTCAAGGGCGAGGTCCGACTCGACACGCTTGGCTTGAAGCCCGGCGATCTCATGCATCTCCGCGCAATCGCCCGCGACCGTAACGACGTTGCGGGCCCCGGGCGCGGTGCCTCCGAGACGCGCACCATTCGCATTGCGCGCGCCGACGAGTACGACTCGGTGAGCGTGGACCCCGCGCCGCCGAGTGAGCCGGAGAAGGACGCGCTCTCACAGCGCATGATCTTGCAGCAGACGCAAGAGCTGGTGGCGCAACGCCGTCGCATCACGACGGCATCGCTGATTCAGCGGTCGCGGCGCATCGCGGTCGATCAAACCAAGCTGCGCAAGAAGGTGGGCGAGGTCGTCTTCACGCGACTGGGCGAGGATGGCGGCGGCGAGCACGAGCACTTCGCCGGGGACGGGCATCAGCATGCGCCCGAGGGCGCGGTGAACGCGGATGCGTTGCTTGCGGCAGCGGAGCGCGCCGCGAACGTCGACCCCACGCGTAATCTCGATCACGATGGCGACGAGACGCCGGTGGTGGCAATCAATCGCCCGTTGCTCGAGGCGTATAACCACATGTGGCGCGCCGGCGAGGAACTCGAACTCGGCGCGCCCGATCGCGCCATTCCGTGGATGCAGCGCGCCATTGAGGCGTTGCAGCGGGCCCGTGCGGCGGAGCGCATCTACCTGCGCGGACGTCCGCCGCGGGTCGTTGTGGATATCAATCGCGTACGTCTGGCGGGAAAGGACGAAGCGCGTCCCTCCGCGCGCACACCGCGTGCGCAGCTCGATCCCGTGCGTGCCGCGCGGTTGGCGCGATTCGATGCGGCGGTGGGGGTCGTGGCCATGAATCCGCTCGCCGCTGCCGATTCGCTCCTGCTCATTCGCGTCACGCTCCCGACGGACGATCGGGCCGCCGCGCTCGCCCTCGATGCGGCCGCAACGGCGCTGCGTCGCGGTGGCGTGGTGACCGATGCCCTGGTCGCCGCGCGACGGTCGCTCGTGCAGGACCCGCCGCGTCGCGCGCCCCTCACGGCGTGGGGGTACTGATGGCGGAGTTCGTGTGGGCCACCGTGCAGTATGATTCCGGCGACTGGGACAGCGCGGCGATGGTGCCGGCGAATCTCATTGATTCGGTCGCGCGCTACACAAGTGTTGATGTCGCGCCCACGGGAGCCATCGTCCCGCTTGGCTCGCGCGATTTGTTTAAGTATCCGCTGGTGTACCTCACAGGACACCTGCCGGTGCGGTTCAGCGATGTCGAGCGCAACACGCTGCGCGAGTATTGCCGACGCGGTGGGCTGCTCTTTGTGGACGATCACAACCACGACATTGACGGGGAGTTCCATCGCACGGCGTGGGAGGAGATTGCGCGCGCGGTGGGGCCGCTAGTGGATCTCCCGAACGATCACGAGTTGTATCGCTCATTCTTTGTGTTTCAGGACGGGCCGCCGACCACGAGTCATGAGCTCAACGGGTGGGGCGACAACCTCGTGCACAAGCATCTGCAGTGCGTCATGATTGATGGGCGCATCGCGGTGCTCTACAGCAGCAAGGACTATAGCTCCGAGTGGAACTATCATCCGGATAACAAGCGCTTCCTCTCGGTGGACAACACGCGCTTTGGCGTGAATGTAGTGGTGTATGCGCTCACCCGCTGAACGTCTCGCCGTGCGAGCGCGTGCGGAGCGTATGCTTCGCACGGCGGCAGGAGTCGCCATTCTCGCTGCGCTCGGGATAGTCTTTTGGGAGGCGACCCGAGGCGAGTCGGCGGTCGTCCGCGCGCGGTGGAGCATTGATGGCACGCCCTCACCGGTCGTGCGTGACTCGTTGGCCGCGTTGCAACGCGCCGGACGCACGATCACGTGGAACGGCGACGTGGCGTCGGTGATGGCCATGGCCGAGCCGGTGCGCGAGCCCGGTGATCGCTGGCGCGTCGCGGTGCTGAGTGATGCGCCGCTGCTCGTGCGTGATTCGCTTGGCCCGCTCGACTCACTCGAAGCTGCCGGTGCGCTCACCACGGACGCTGTGCGCGGCGCCGTACGCGTCGTGGCGGGGATGACCGAGGCCCGCGTGGCTCCTGCGGATTCCGTTTCCCTCGGCCGCGTCGCCGTCTATGGCCGCGCGGGGTGGGAACCGCGCTTTGTCATTGCCGCACTCGAGGAAGCGGGCTGGAGGGTTGATGCACGACTCACGCTTGGGCGCGATCGCGATGTGCTGCAGGGCGAGATCGTCCCGATGCGCACACGTCATGCCGCGGTGATTGTCTTTGATACGGCCTCGCTCGTGCGCGAGGGGGCCATCTTTGCGCGCTTCGTGCGAGAGGGCGGCGGACTCGTGCTCGCTGGCGCGGCAGCCGCGGCCAACGTGCCGGCGCTCCGCGGATTGGCCGGCGCGCAGGTGACGCGGCTTGAGCCACCCGAAACACGTTCGTTTGAGGGACACGAGCCCACGCATGCGTTGCCGCTGCACGTGCTCGGGACGCGTCGTGCGGATGCGGTGCTCGTCGAGTCACGTGAAGGGCTCCCCGCCATCGTTGCGCGGCGGGTGGGTGCTGGCCGCATCGTGCAGATGGGCTACGACGACACCTGGCGGTGGCGCATGGAGGGCGAAGGACGCGCGATGGAGGAGCATCGTGCCTTCTGGTCGCGCACGGTGGGATTGGCGGCCGCTGCCACCACAGTCTCCCGTCGTCCGGTCATCGACGGCGTGGCCGCCCCGCGTGACCTCGCACTCGACGACCCCGCGCCGCGTGCCTCGATGTTCCATGCACTTGGCGCACCAACGGTCGACGCGCCGAGCGGACCGCGCGGGCCAAAGGAACTGCCTCGCTGGCTGGGCGCGCTGATTCTGTTGCTGTTGCTCGCTGAATGGGCGTCACGCCGTGGCCGAGGTGCCGCATGAGTCTTGCTTTCGTTTCGCATTCGGATGTCGGGTTCCACGACAACGGCTGGAATCATCCCGAGCATGTGGGTCGCATTCGCGCCATCACGCGCGCGCTGCGATACCACCCCGAGCTGTTCATGTCGCTCGATCATGTGGAGGGGCGTCACGCCACCGAGGCCGAACTCGCGCTTGGGCATGACCCCGAGTACATCGCGCGGGTGCGGGATTTGGCGGCGCAGGGCGGCGGGCGCCTCGATGCCGACACGGTGGTGAGTCCGGGATCGTGGGATGCCGCGCGCGCTGCGGCGGGGTGTGTGCTCGAGGCGACCGAGCGCGCCTTGGATGGCCGTAATCTCCGGAGCTTTGTGGTCGTGCGTCCGCCGGGGCACCACGCCCTACGTGCGCAGGGGATGGGCTTCTGTCTCTTTGGGAGTGTGGCGATTGCCGCGTTGCACGCCCTCACGCGCGGCGCACAGCGCGTGCTCATCGTTGATTGGGACGTGCATCACGGCAATGGGACGCAGGCACTGGTGGAGCATGAGCCCGCCATTCGATTCGTCTCGATGCATCAGTGGCCCTGGTACCCAGGCTCTGGGGCCGCGGAGGACCGCGGGCCTCACGGAAGCGTCTGGAACGTCCCGATGGCGGCTGGGTTGCCGCCGGAGCGGTACCTCGTGGCGCTGTTTGCAGCGGTTGATGCGGCGACCGATGGCTGGACTCCCGATCTCGTGCTGGTCTCCAGCGGCTTCGACTCGATGGCGCGCGACCCGCTTGGCGGCTTTACCCTCGAACTCGACGATATCGCGACCCTCACGCGGGGCCTGGTGTCTCGCGCGGAAGGGTGGTGCGGTGGGCGACTCGTGAGCGCGCTGGAGGGGGGATACGACCCGGATCGGGTGGGCGCCGGCGTGATGGCGCATCTGCAGGCCCTCGTCTAGCTCCCGCGGGCGCGGCCACGCGCGCAGCCACGCGCGCAGCCACGGGCGCGGACCGCTGGCAACCTGCCGCCACGGCCGTAGCTTCCCTACATGCCCAAGAAGCGTCTCTCCGCCGAAATCCGGTTGCACAAGCGTTCCGAGAGTGAGCCGACCCCGGTTCCGACGTCGCAACGTCCCCGCTCGTGGTACCGCGATGCCGCCGGGACGCTCACCACCAATCTCGACCCCAAGCAGTTTCCCGCGATCCTCGCCTCGGGTACGGGACTGCTGTGGGTGGACATCGATGTCGGGAGTTCGGATCAGCAGGCGCTGCTGCGCGATGTCTTCGCCTTTCATCCGCTGAGCATCGAGGACACGACGTCGGTGGATGGGCGCGTGAAGTTTGAGGAGTTCCCAGCCTACGCATTCACCGTGGTGCGCGGTGTCCGCTTTGTGGTGGAGACGGAAGAGCTCTATGACATCGAGACCTTCAACCTCTGCTCCTTCCTCGGCCGCAACTTCGTCGTCACGACGCACGGGCAGCATGCGCCGGGCATCGAGCAGGCGGTGCAACATGTGTCGCGGTCGCACGACCTGCTCGCGCGCGGTCCCGCGTGGTTGTTGCACCTGATTCTCGATGCAACGGTCGACCAGTATTTCCCCGTGATGGACCAGCTCGACGAGTTCGTAGATGGGCTCGAGGCGCGCGTCTTTGTCACCTTCGATCAGGACGCCATCCGCGACATCTTCGCCGTCAAGCGCCTCGTGCTGCAGCTCAAGCGCCATCTCTCCCCGATGCGCGAGGTCTTCAACATCCTGCAGAGTCGGCCCTGTGCGCACATCGCCCCGGACGCGCAGATCTACTTCCGCGATGTGTATGACCACGTGATTCGCCTCAACGAGAATCTCGACACGTATCGCGACCTGCTCTCGAGCACGCTCGACTCCTATCTCACACAGGTCTCCAACCGCATGGGGATGGTGACCAAGGGGCTGACCGTCGTCGCGACGATGAGCGTGCCCTTCGTGGTCGTGAGCGGAATGTGGGGCATGAACTTCGACGAGGTACCCTTCTCGCACATGGCCAACGGGTTCTGGGTGCTTCTCGGCGTGCAGCTTGGGCTCGGCACCGGCCTGCTCTGGGTTCTGCGCCGCAACGGCTGGCTGTAGAGTAGATTCCCCACGTGTTCTGCCCTGACTGCGGTACTTGGAATCGAAGCTCGGTACGGGCCTGTCTGCAATGCGGACAGCCCCTTCCCGACGTGCCGTCGGCTATCGAGGCACCTGATCACCTCATCACCTCGCTGCGCCACGCGACGGGGCATCGCTACAAGATTGTGCGCCGCATCGGCAGCGGCGGCATGGCCGATGTCTACGAGGCGCGTCATCACCTGCTTGATCGGCCGCTGGCCGTGAAGGTGATGCATGCCCACTTGGCGCGTGACGCCGAGATGCGCGTGCGCTTTCGCCGCGAAGCCGAGGCGGCGAGTCGGTTGTTGCATCCGTTCATCTGCGCGCCCTTCGACTTTGGCGAGACGGAGGATGCGATCTACCTCGTCCTGCCGTTCGTCGGCGGAGGATGCCTCGCCGACGATCTCACCCGCTCTCGCACGGTGGCGCCGGCGCGGATTGGCCGCATCGCCGCGCAGGTGGCGACGGCACTCGACTACGCCTCGCGACAGGGCGTCATTCACCGCGACGTGAAGCCCGACAACGTGCTGTTCGATGCCGATGGCAATGGCATCATCACCGACTTCGGCATTGCGACAGCGCTCTTTCATAGCCGAATGACCGCCGGCGGCCGCGCGATGGGCACGCCGCATTACATGGCCCCCGAGCAGGCGATGGGGCGCTTCGTGGATGGCCGCGCCGATCTCTACGCCGTTGGCGTGATGCTCTACGAGTGCCTGAGCGGCGTCACGCCGTTCGACGGGCCCGATGGTTATGCCATCGGCTACAAGCACGTGCATGAGATTCCGAAGCATCTGCGCGAAATCGCCCCCGATGTTCCCGCGGGGATTGCCGGCATCACGATGCGCTGCCTCGAGAAGTCGCCGGACGCCCGCTACCAGCGCGGGCATGATCTCGCCGACGCCCTCTACGCGTGGATGGCCCAGTCGGGCCTCCGCGACGAACCGCCGGTGCGCGCGTCGCGCCCCGTGGGGTGAGCACGCGGCTCGTCGAGGTCGCGCTCCCGCTCCCGCTGCTGCGCACCTTCACCTACGCAGTTCCTGAGCGCACACGGCATCCCGCACAGACGGGGAGTCGTGTCGTGGTCAATGTGCGCGGGAAGCGCGTCATTGGGATCTGCGTGGGCGAGAGCGATGGCGTGTCGCTCGGCGGCAAGGAAGCCAAACCGCTCCTCGATGTCCCGGAGGCGATGCCGGCGCTCGGCCACGACCTCGTGCAGGTCTGCAGTTGGATTGCCGAGTATTATGTCGCGCCTATTGGCCTAGTGATGCGGGCGGTGCTCCCCGCGGCACTCGGGAGTGCATCGCGTCCTGAAGCGCCTGGCAAGACGGAGCGCATTCTCGTGGTGGCGAAGGAGCTGCCGACGTTGCTCGCGCGCGAGGAGGCCTTCAAGCGTGCCCCACAGCAGCGTTTGCTCTTTGAGCTGCTTGAACAACTCGGCGGCCGCTCGCCGGTGCTGCATCTCCTGGAGCAACTCGGCTGCACGGAGTCGGTGGCGCAGGGACTCGTGAAGCGCGGGCTCGCGCGCATCGAGGCGGCCACGCGACTGCGTGACCCGTTCGCGCAACGCCAGGCGCCGAAGCCTGCAGCGGTCACGCCGACGGCCGCGCAGTTGGCGGCCATTGCGAGCATTCTCGCGGGCACACCGGGGGCGACAACGCTGTTGCATGGCATCACCGGCAGCGGCAAGACGCTCGTGTATCTCGAAGTGCTCAAGGAGGTCGTGCTGAATCGCGGGCAGTCGGCGATTGTGCTTGTCCCGGAGATCGCACTGACGCCGCAGGCGGTGGATCGCTTTCGTGCGGTCTTTGGTGATCAAGTCGCCGTGCTGCACTCCGGGCTCTCCGATGGCGAACGCCTCGATGCGTGGCGCGCGCTGCAGCGCGGCGAGCGTCGCATCGCCGTCGGTGCGCGCTCCGCGATCTTTGCGCCGCTGGCGAATCTCGGCGCCATCATCGTGGATGAAGAACACGAGGCGAGCTACAAGCAGGCGGAGACACCGCGGTATCATGCGCGCGAGGTGGCCATCGTGCGTGCGCGTGAAACGGGAGCGCTGTGCGTGCTCGGGAGCGCGACGCCGAGCTTGGAGAGCTGGGTCAATGCGCGTGACGGTCGGTACGCGCTTCTCAGCTTGCCGGATCGCGTGGGTGGGGGCGCATTGCCGGGCGTGAAGGTCGTGGATCTGCGCCACGAAGCGAAGCATGCATTGCCGGAGGAGCGCGCCCGGCGCCTGGTGATCAGCGCCGAGCTGGAGCAGGCGCTGCACGAGCGACTTGGTCGCAAGGAGCAGAGCATCCTCCTGTTGAATCGTCGCGGCTATGCGAGCTTTGTGCAGTGCGAGGATGGGCATGTGGCGGTCTGCCCCAACTGCTCGATCTCGCTGACGTATCATCGCACGCCCGAACGGCTGGTCTGCCACTACTGCCTGCACCAAGAGCCCGCGGACACGCCGTGCGTTGAGTGTCGGCAGCCATTGGAGCGTCAACGCGGACTCGGGACGCAGCAGGTGGAGCGGTTGTTGCTCGAACGGCTTCCCGGTGCGCGCGTTGCGCGCATGGATGTGGATACCACGAGCGGGAAGTGGGCGCACACGGAAATTCTCGACCGCGTCGCGAATGGTGAGGTGGACATTCTCCTTGGCACGCAGATGATCGCCAAGGGGCTCGACTTCCCCAATGTGACCCTGGTGGGGGTGATTGATGCCGATATCGGGATCAATCTCCCTGACTTCCGGGCCTCGGAGCGCAGCTTTCAGCTCCTGAGCCAGGTGGCGGGGCGTGCGGGGCGCGGACCGAAGGGCGGGGATGTGTTCATCCAGACGCGCGTTCCGACGCATCACGCGGTGCGCTGCGCGCTCACGCATGACTACCACGGCTTTGTGGCGGAGGAGTTGCCGGCGCGCGAGTCGCCGCCGTATCCGCCGACCCTTCGGCTCGCGAACGTGATTGTGAGCGGGCTCGACGAAGGGGCGGTCGCGCAGTTCGCCACTGAGGTCACCGACTGGCTCATCAAGGCGGATCTCAAGTTCCGCCTCGGTGTGACCGTGCTGGGGCCCGCCCCCTGCCCGCTGGAGCGCATCAAGAATCGCTTCCGGTGGCATGTGGTGATCAAGAGCCTGACGCCCGCCCCGCTGACGCGGCTGCTTCGTGGCTTGCTCACCGGCGTCGAGGTGCCGAACGTACACGATCTGCGTCTGATGGCGGACCGAGATCCGGTCACGTTGCTGTAGTGGCGCGGCTTTGGCGTTGAATCCCCCCTCTCAAACGGCGAGATTTCCGGCATGACCCAGATCCCGCTGTCCTCGGATGCGCGCGAGCGCTTCCTGATGGAAATTGCCGTCGTCGTGCCGAAGCATCGTATCTCCGAGGTGTACCTCTTCCCGGCGATTCGACAGGGACCGATGGAAACCGGGATCGCGGTGATTGCGGCGATGCCGGTGGGTGCAACGCCGGAGGTCGCGCTGGACGACGAGCAATACAGCGAGGGCGCCGCGATGTCGGCGCGCCACGTTGTCTATTCGGCGCGCTACCGTTGGACGCGCAAGGGCCCGGACCGCGGCAAGTGGGAATGCGATGTGGTCGCCGAGGCCGATGCTCCGCTGCTCACGGTGGAGACGGTCGTGCAGGGCGTTCAGAAGCGCGCCAATGAGCCGCTGGATCCGGAAAAGCTCGATGGCGAGTCCGTGCGCACCATGCTCGCCGCGGCGGAGAAGCATTGGCAGACCACGCCGTAGTCGAACGGTTCACCGCGTACCTGCGGGAGCACAATCTGCCCGTGACGGCGCAGCGGCTCGCGATCGCCGAGGTATTGCTCACGTCGGAGCATCATCTCTCGGCGGAAGAGGTCGCGCGCGAAGTGAGTGCGCGCGGGCGGTCCGTTGGCACCGCGACGGTGTACCGAACCATCGATACCCTGCTGGAGAGTGGCCTGCTTGTCGAGCGCGACTTCGGCGAGGGCTTCCGTCGATTCGAACCAGCGCGCGACGTCCCCAATCACGAGCATCTCGTGTGCACCCAGTGCGGCAAGGTTGAGGAGTTTCGCGATGAACGACTCGAACGGATGACGACCATTGTGGCGGAGTCGCGCGGGTTTGCGCGCCAGCGCCATCGCCTGGTCATTCACGGTATCTGCCGCGATTGTCAGCGCGGGGGAGTGCGCTAAATGGAGACTGCGTCGTCGCTCAATCTGTTCATTGCCTTCGGTGCGGGGTTGCTGAGCTTTCTCAGCCCCTGCGTCCTGCCGTTGGTTCCGAGCTATGTCACCTTTATCACGGGGATGAACCTCGAGGACCTGCAGCACACCAAGCGCAACACGCTGATTCACGCGGTGCTCTTCGTGGCTGGCTTTACAATGATTTTCCTCGCACTGGGAGCGGGGGCGACGGTGCTCGGCCAAGTGATGCTGCGCTACCGGGATGTGATCAGCCGCGTCGGTGGCGCGCTCATCATCATCTTTGGTTTGTATCTGCTCGGCGTGTTCAACCTCGGCTTCATGATGAAGGACACGCGGCTCCATCTCGCGAATAAGCCGTTGGGATACTTCGGGACGCTGGTGGTGGGGATTGCCTTTGGGGCAGGGTGGTCGCCCTGCATCGGCCCGATTCTCGGTGCGATCATCACGATGGCGTACAACGAGGCCGATCTCGGGCGCGGCATGACGCTGCTCTTTGCCTATTCCATGGGACTCGCGGTGCCGTTCATGGCGGCCGCGTTGATGGTGGAGCGCTTCATCACGCTCTTTGCCAAGGTTCGCCACCACATGATCTGGGTGAATCGCATTGCCGGTGTTCTCCTCGTCGTGGTGGGCGTGCTGATGGTGACCAACCGTTTCACGATGTTGTCGAACTGGCTGCAGGATTTCACGCCTGAGTTCATTCTCAATCGCATCTAAGGCGAAGAACGCAGGCGCTGGTCACGTCCCTCGGGAGAACAAATGCGTCGTTGGAGTCTGTTGATGGTGGTGAGCGCGATGGTCACGAGCGCGATGGCGGTGGCGCCGATGGCCGCGCCGCTCCATGCGCAACTGGTGCAGCCGCAGCGATTCGCGGCGCCTACGGCGATGGTGAGCGACACCGTGCCCGCAATGGGACGGCAGCCGTTGCCACCGGGCTTTGTGACGCAGCAGGCGTTTGCGGGGTTCGCAGGATTCACTATTGGCGCCCTCGCTGGCGGACTGGTTGGCGCGCAGGTCGCACCCAGTAATGGTGGGGGTTTTGAGGACTTGGCTGGCGTGCTCATGGGTCTCATCATCGGCGGCACCGTGGGTTCGTCAGTCACGGTGTACCGCTTCTCGAATGCGAAGGGCTATCGCTCGAGCTACGTCACCACGCTGGTCGGAAGCGTGGCTGGGCTCTTTGGGGGCCCGCTGCTCTGGGTGACCGTCCCGATTGGGAGCGCTGTTGGCTACAACGTCGCGCGGAAGTAGCGAGCGACAGTGGACGCATGCACAAAGCCCCGCCGCGGAGATCCGCGGCGGGGCTTTGCTCAACCGTACCGCGCCAAAGCGCGGATGCCGGAGATTTAGCGCCAGAAGACGCTGAGGCCGAACACGCCGCCGATCGAGGCGTCACCGTAGCTGTCGCCATCGCGCAGCGTCGCCGCGGCACGCCACGACACCTTGTCATTCATCTTGCCCTTGAAGCCGACGTCGGCACCAAAGTCGATTGCGGCATCAAGGTCCGTCACCTTGGTGATCATGACGCCGGGGGCGACGAAGAGGCCGCTGTGACCGCGGTCGCCGGCGAAGTAGAACGGAGCCATCACGCCGAGCGAGAGGATCGATGCGCCATCCGCCGCGCCATCCGGCTTGAGGTACGCGAAACCGAGGGTCGGCTCGAGCGCAATCTTGTCATTCAGGTAAATGCCCAGCGCCACCGAGCCCGGCAGGCCAGCCTCCAGGAAGGTGCCGTTGGTGATGTTGATCGATGCGAGGTCGATACGAATCTCCTCAACCTTCAGACCCCCCATCTGCGCCTGCGCAGTGACCGAAGACGCACCAACAAGGGCCGCAACCACAAGTGCACGACGAAGAACTGAACGCATGAAACCTCCGAAATTGGGTGAACTACATGTTTGCCGGCCGTCAGATCAGTCCCGGACGACCACGGGCTCCTGCTCGATCTCCTCTTCCAACTGCTGCCGACGCAGCAGCGTGAAATAGCGTCCTTTCGCGGCGAGCAGGTCCGCGTGACGTCCCTGCTCGACCACTCGCCCATCATCCAGCACAAGAATCCACGAGGCATCGCGAATCGCCGTGATGCGGTGCGACGCAATGATGGCCGTGCGCCCCGCCAATGCGTCCCGCAACCCGCGGAGGATTGCCGCCTCGGTGTGGGTATCCACCGCCGACAGGGCATCATCCAGGATCACCACCGAGGGGCGCCGCGCGAGGGCTCGTGCCAAGGCGGCCCGCTGTTTCTGGCCCCCTGACAGGTTGATCCCGCGCTCCCCGAGCATGGTTTCCCATCCGCCCGGGAACCCTTCGATTGTCTCCGTCAGCTGCGCGATCCCGGCCGCCCACTTGGCGTCAGGCTCGTGCGAGGTCCCGTACGACAGGTTCGTTGTAAGGGTTTCGCTGAACAGAAGGCTTTCCTGAGGGACGAAGCCAATCTCTCGCCGTAACACTTCCATAGGCAAATCCCTGACATCTACCCCATCCAGGAGGATCCGACCCCCCGAAACGTCGGCCAAACGGGGAATCAGCTCGAGCAGGGTGCTCTTTCCGCTCCCAGTCGCCCCCACGATGCCAAGGGTCCCCCCGGCCGGGATGGTGACCGAGATGTCGTGGAGCACCATCCGCGGCTCGCTCCCCTCCTTATGGGGATAGGCAAAGGAGACATGCTCGAGGGTCAGCCCCCGTCCACCGGACGTCGGGGGGAGTTCGGCGGCGACCCGCGGCGGCTCCGGGTCCCGAATCACCGCCTCGGCGTCCAGAATGGCGAGCAAGCGGGTCATGGACGCCGCGCCGCGCTGGAATAGGCTCGTGACCCAGCCGAGCGCGATCAGCGGCCAGGTCAGATTGGCCAGATAGAGCCCGAAGGCCACAAAGGCACCGACCGTGATGGTGCCACTCACCACCGCTGCGCCGCCAAATCCCAGTACCGCGGCGGCGCCGAGCCCAGCGAAGAACATGAAGCTCGGGTTCATCAGGCCGTTCATGCGCACTAAGCGCAGGTTCCGCTCGAGATAGTCCGCACTGAGCTCGTCAAACCGCTTCTGCTCGGCACCTTCCTGCCGATACGCCCGAATGATGCGGAGTCCGCTCAGGTGCTCCTGCACAAGCGTTGTGATGTCGCCGAATCGCGCCTGCACCTGCTCGAACCGATCGTGAATGACCTTGCCGAGGGTGAGCGTGATGATCGGGAGCAGAATCATCGGTGCGACGGCAATCAGTGTCAGGCGGCCGCTGATGGCAATCATGAACGAGAGCGCGAACAGCCCGCCGAACACCGTGTTCGTGAGGTACATGATGGCGGGACCGACCGCCATGCGTACGGCGCCTAGATCGTTGGTGAGGCGCGCCATCAGCTCACCGGTGCGCGTGCGGCCGAAGTAAGCGCTGTCGAGCTTGGTGAGGTGATCGAACAGCGCCTCGCGGAGATCGTGCTCGATGATGCGCGACACGCCGTTGAGGATCTCGCGCATATAGAAGCGAAAGACCGACATCGTGAGCGTGGCGCCGAGCATCTGCGCGGCAATTACATAGATGGTCGTGCGCGGCGCGCCGTCTCCCATGGCTTCGATGGCCCGACGAAGCAAGGTCGGGAGAATGCTGAAGACGGCGGTCGAGATCACCACGCAGGCCAGCCCAATCGCGATTCGCCAGCGATACGGGCGTACCCACGGGAGAACGCGGGTGAGGGATGTCATACCAACGTGCGAGTTGAGTCTGAGTGGTCAGGGTGACAAATTACACGCTTACCCCTACTTCCCGCCAAACAAGAGGTGCACATGTTGTCCAATACTATTCGTCGTTCCTTCGCCGCGCTCCTGGTCATGTCCGCTGTCGCCTGCGGCGGTGACAAGACCGAAGATGGCCGTGAAATTGAGCTCGCCCCGGCCGCTGGTGATGCCGCCATGGGTGACTCCGCGACGGCAGCTCCTGCTCCGGCGCCCGCGCCGGCCCGTGCTCCGGCCCCTCGCGCCGCGGCGCCGGCACCCGCCCGCCCCGCGAACACGACGGCCGGTAGCCTCTCCGCAGGTGCGGTGCTCAACGTCGCCGCCGGTGCACGCGTCTGCACCAACACGCACAAGGTCGGCGATCGCTTCGCCGCCTCCACGACCGCCGAAATCAAGGGCACTGGCAGCATGGTGATCCCGGCCGGCACCGAAGTGACGATGGAAGTCGTCGAGTCGAAGCGTGGTGAGAACGGCACCGAGAACGTGCGCCTCGCCTTCCGCCCCGTCTCGATCACCATTCGTAACCGCGCCATCGCGCTCGTTGCTGACGTGACCCAGGTCGCGCGCCTCGAGTTCGCTCGCGTGCAGTCGACCGGCGTGCAGGCTGGCAAGGTTGCAACGGGTGCCGCAGTTGGCGCCGTCGCTGGTCAGCTCCTCGGCAAGAACACCAAGAGCACGGTCGCCGGTGCGGCAATTGGCGCGGCTGCCGGTGGCGTTGTGGCGGCTGGCACGACAGACTACACCGGATGCCTCCCTGCCAACGGTGCGATCGCCATCACGTTGAAGGATCAGCTGCGCGTCAGCTGAACCGTTCGACGCTCTTCCTGACCGTCGCCCTCGCGGCGACGGTCACCGGGTGCGCAGGACGCGCATCGTCTGCGCACCCGGAGCAGTTTCCTGAACAGTTTCCTCCCGTCGCTGGTGTCTCCGCGGCGAACCCGTACGCCGTGGATGCAGGACTCGCCGTGCTCGAAGCCGGCGGAAGCGCGGTGGATGCCGCGGTCGCCGTACAGGCGATGTTGGGTCTTGTCGAGCCGCAGAGCTCCGGGATCGCTGGTGGTGCCTTCCTCATGTACTACAACGCGAGCGACAAGCGCTTGCGCGTGTGGGATGGACGCGAAATCGCGCCGCGCGCCGTGGATCCGCGCCAGTTTCTCGACTCGCTCGGCAATCCACTTCCGCAGGACACCGTGGTGGTGGGCGGCATCGCCACTGGCGTGCCCGGCGTGATGCCAATGCTCGGCGTCGTGCATGACATCGCCGGGAAGTTGCCGTGGTCCGCACTCTTCACCGATGCCATCGCGAAGGCCGAGCAGGGCTTTGTCGTGCCGCGACGACTCGGCACCTTCGCGAATGGTCGCAGCGTGCAGGCCGCACAGCCCGACATTCGCACATTGTTTTGGAATGCCGAATCCGGACGGATCATTCGTGCCGGCGACACCCATCGCAACGCACCGTACGGCAAGTCGTTGCGCGCGCTCGCCTCACGAGGTCCTCGCGCACTGCACGACGGGCCGATTGCCGACAGCATCATTGCGCGCCTCACGCGTGGCGCGCGTCCGAGCACGATGACGCGCGCCGATCTTGCGGCGTATCAGCCGGTGGAGCGCACCCCGCTCTGTGCACCCTACCGGTCGCTCAGCGTCTGCGTGCCACCACCGCCCTCGAGCGGCGTCTCCATGTTGCAGTTGCTCTCCATGCTTGAGCAGACCGATGTGCATTCGCGTGGCCCCGATGATCCGCGGTCGTGGCTGCTCTTTGCCGAGGCGAGCCGCATGATGTATGCCGATCGCGATCGCTACGTGGCTGATCCGGCATTTGTGGATGTGCCGGTGGCTGGTTTGCTCAACGCCGAGTATGTGGCCGCGCGCGCGGCAACGATTGGTGCGCGCGCTGGTGAGCGTCCCTCAGCCGGCGTCATTGCCACGACACCGCGCGGCGAGGATGCTGGCTACGAGGAGCAGGGCACAACGCATTTCGTCATCATCGACTTCGAAGGGAATGTCGTCTCGATGACCACGACGGTGGAGTCGGTGTTCGGCTCGGGGCGCGTTGTTGGTGGCTTCATCCTCAACAACCAGCTCACGGACTTCTCCTTCCGTCCTGATGTTGATGGTGTGCCGGTCGCCAACGCCATTGCGCCGGGGAAGCGTCCGCGCTCCTCGATGGTGCCCACGATCGTGCTGGATCCCGATGGTCGCTTCCGTGCGGCGATTGGTTCGCCCGGCGGCTCAAACATCCTCATCTACAACGCGAAGCTCGCGCTCGGCCTGCTGGGATGGGGGCTTCCCGTGCAAACGGCGATTGACCTGCCGAATCTCTCGGGGCGCGACCCGCGCCTCTCGGGTGAGATCAATCGCATGTCCACCGCGATGCGCGATTCACTTGCCGCGCTCGGCTTGGCGCTGGTCAGCATGGAAGGCGAAGACTCGGGGCTGCACGGCATCATCATCCGCGGCCCCGGTCGGCTTGAGGGTGGAGCGGACCCGCGTCGCGATGGTGTCTGGCGGGCGACGGTGCGCCGCGCGCCGCGGTGACGCACGCCGCACCGGCGGCGTGTATTTCGTGAGAGCCTAGCGCGCCCCAGTGAAGCGGTAGCGCAGTCCCATGCGGGTGATGTACTGCTGCTGCGAGCGCCGCTCGCCTGCCGGCAGTCCTTCGCCGGAGCCGATAATCGTCGAGGCATCCTGCACCACATTGAACGACATCCGCTCACCGAGTGCAAAGCCGAAGCCGTAGCCAATCATGATCGCGAAGCCATTGCGCGCCTTGCGATCTTCCGCGCTGAGCGCGTCGGTGCCGGAGTACGAGGCCCACTGCGAAAGCCCGGCCCCTGCCTCAAAGACCTGGTAGAAGCTCTGGCCTTCGGGTGAGCGGAAGGTCACGAGCAACTGCCGCAGCGTGATGTCGCCATCGGAGCCGAGGATGCCGCTCCGGGCAATCGGGATGCTGGCGATGGTGCCGGTGACCCCGATGGCGCCTGAGCGGGTCCCAAGCTCAACGGTGCCCCGGTACTGGATACCGTCGCCTAGCGACCAATACCGACCGCTCACGCCGTCAAAGCGGCTCGCGGTCATGAGGTAGCCGACGGAGAAATTGGCGCTGATTGGTCGCGCCGCCTCGCCGGGCATCGGGACGCGAATGAGCTGCGCCGCGAGGGGCGATGCCACGGGTGACGCGGCGCCAGCGAGGAGCGCCAGCGCGCAGGCGAGAATACGGGTGCGTGTGATGATCACGATGGGTAACTTACGGGGCCACCGCGCTCCGCGACACCGGTCCCACCTCTCGCCCCCCCATCCCGTGCTCGATCCTCGGGTCACTGAGCGCCGCAATCCGCGCAGCGCCGACATCGATCTGGCGTCCGCCCTTCAGATCGTGGACCTCATGAACGCCGAGGATCGCACCGTGGCCGACGCGGTCGCGACACAGCGCGAGCCGATCGCCCGCACCATCACGCTGGTGGAGGAAGCCTTTCGTGCGGGCCACCGACTGTTCTACGTCGGGGCTGGCACCTCGGGACGGCTCGGCATTCTCGATGCCTCCGAATGCCCGCCGACCTTCGGTGCGGATCCCTCGATGGTGCAGGGCATCATTGCCGGCGGGCCGGCGGCCATCCTCCGCGCACAGGAAGGCGCAGAGGACAGCCCTGACGGTGCGCGCGCCGATCTCGACGCCGCTGGCGTCACGACAGGTGATGTGGTCGTCGGCATCGCCGCGAGTGGAACGACGCCCTACGTGCGTGCCGCGCTCGCGCATGCGCGCACCCTCGGCGCACGCACGGTGATCCTCGCTTGTTCGCCACCGATGGCCGATGTCGTGGCCGATGCCGATGTCGCGATTCTGCCAATCACCGGCCCCGAGGTCGTGACGGGCTCGACGCGATTGAAGGCCGGTACCGCGACCAAGCTCGTGCTCAATAGCATCACGACGGGCGCGATGGTGCGCATCGGAAAGACGTACGGCAACCTGATGATTGATATGCGCGCGACGAACGACAAGCTGCGCGACCGCGCCGAACGCATGGTGATTTCCACCTGCGGCGTGGAACGCGATGAAGCGCGCGCCCTGCTGCAGCGCGCCGAGGGCAGCGTGAAGCTCGCGATGGTGATGTACAAGCTCTCGGTGTCGCGTGAGCAGGCGGCTGAACGATTGGCCGCCGCCGGGGGCGTGGTACGAAAAGTGGTCGCCGAGGCACCGCCGGCCGTGGAGACCGAGTGACCGACATTCGGCGCGAGGATGTGCTCGTGGGATTGATGTCGGGCACGTCGCTCGACGGCATCACCGCGGTCGTCGTGCGATTCATCGAGACGGCCGATGGGCTCGTCACGCCGCATCTGCTTGCGCACGTGGATCGTCCTTATGCCCCCGGGCAACGTGCGCGGCTCGCGGCCGCGATGCAGGGCGCGTCGCCCGCCGAATACACGCGCCTCGACTTCGCACTCGGAGGATGGCTCGCTGACGCGGCGAATGCCGCCATCGCCGAAGCAGGGGTGGCACGCGAAGACATCAGCGCCATTGCCTCGCATGGACACACCATCTGGCACGTGCCGCCGCATGGGACTTGGCAGCTGGGGCAGCCCGCGGTGATTGCCGAACGCACCGGCGTGGATGTGATTGCGGACTTCCGCACCCGCGATGTGGCAGCAGGTGGCCAGGGTGCGCCACTCGTACCGATGGCTGATGCGTTGCTCTTTGCGCGCTCGGATGCGTGGCGATTGCTGCAGAATCTCGGGGGTATGGGGAATCTCACGGTGTTGCCGCCAATCAGTGGCGCGGACCCGGATCTCACCGCGGTGCGCGGCTTCGATACTGGCCCCGGCGTCTGCGTCATTGACGGCGCCACGCGACTGCTGCGCCCGGCGTTGGACTTTGATCGTGATGGCGCGCTCGCTGCGCGTGGCACGTCGATCGAATCGGTGATCGAAGAGCGCCTGCGCGATCCCTGGTTCGAGGTGCCGCCGCCCAAGAGCACTGGGCGCGAACGCTATACACCGGCGTACATCGCGGATTTCATTGCGCGGTGTCGCACCGCGAAGCCGACTGCCAGCGATGAAGACATCATCGCCACGGCGGTCTGGTTCACCGCGCGCAGCATCGCGCGCGCGGTCGAGCGATTCGTTCCGCAGCCCGTTGGGGACGTGCTTCTTTCCGGCGGTGGCGCAAGGAATCCCGTGTTGCGCGAAGCCATCGCGATGGCGCTCTCGCCGCGATTGGTGCGTCCCTTTGGTGATCTCTTCTTCGATGGCGATGCGAAGGAAGGCGTCGCCTTCGCCTTCCTCGGCTGGCTGCACCTGCGCCGCGTGGCGGGGAATCTGCCCGGTGTGACCGGCGCGCGCGGACCGCGCGTGCTCGGCGCCCACTACCCCGCGTGAACGGATCGCTTGCTGCGCTGCTCGTCCCCGAGTTGCGCTGGGATCCCGACCTCGGCTTCACTTGGCTGCGCGCCGCGGTGGACGATGCGCTTGAAGCGGGCGTAGGCGGATTTCTCATTCGCAATGGGCCGCGCGAGGAAGTCGCCGCACTTGTCACGTCGCTG
The DNA here is from genome assembly GCA_031363115.1 of Gemmatimonas sp. Taxonomy (GTDB): domain Bacteria; phylum Gemmatimonadota; class Gemmatimonadetes; order Gemmatimonadales; family Gemmatimonadaceae; genus Pseudogemmatithrix. The sequence continues at coordinate 17,189 of JANLTT010000118.1, read as the reverse complement.
CAGCGAGACTCTCGTCATCCCCTGTTGATCGGCGCCATCGCGGACCGTGGCGCGGGGGAGCACTTCGTCGGCACCACGGGACTGCCGCCGCTTGGTGCACTTGGTGCGCTCCGCGACGAGGACGTGGTGCGACGTGCGGCTCGTCTCACGGCACGCGAGCTGCATGCGATGGGCATCAACTGGGCCCTCGCGCCGAGCGCCGATCTCGCGCTCGACGCGCGCAATCCGTTTGTTGGAGCGCAGTCGTTTGGTGCCGATGCGCAGAAGGTCGCCGAGTGGGCCGTCGCGTGGATTGACATGTGCCAATCCGAGGGCGTGATGGCCTGTGCGAAGCATCTCCCCGGCGTCGGTCGCGCGAAGGCAGATCCCCTGCTCGGTCCGTCGGTGGTGGACACGACGGGGGCGGAGTTGTGGTCGGATGATCTGATTCCGTTCCGTGCCGCGGTGGACACGGGCGTGGCAACCGTGCTGGTCTCGCAGGTGTCGTATCCTCGACTCGACGCGAGTGGGGTCGGCGCGGCGCGCTCGCCGCTGATTCTGCAGGAGATGATGCGCGGCGAGTTGCAGTACGAGGGTTTGCTGGTGAGTGATGCGCCGCGTCAGGCCGCAGCGCGTGCCGCGGGCGCGGAGCGCGACATCGCGATTGCTTCGATTGCCGCGGGCTGTGATTTGATCTTGGCGCCGCACGACGTGGCCGGCGTAGCCGATGCGCTCGATGACGCGCTGGCGGCGGGTGTCCTGCGACCCGACCCCGTGGATGCCTCGATGCAGCGCCGCGCCTTCTGGGCCAATTGGGGACGGATGGGGCCCGACCGGGAGGCCACGCTGGAGGACGTTCTCTGGGCACGGAAGATCTCCGACACCGTGGTCTTTGCGGCGCGCGGTGTCTTTGCAAACATTGGGCCGGTGGTGGACGTCATACTGGTGGACGATGACGCCGAGTTTGTGGTGCGTGGGGAAGGGGCGCGCTTCGAGCCCTTTCTTGCCACGCTGCGCGCCGTTGGACTGGGGCCGCGTGTGGTGGAGGCTCCGACGGACGAAGGGCGTGGGGCGGTGGTGCTTGCCGTGCGCGGTGAGCCGGCGGCGGGACGGGGTCGGGCAGGTTACGCGCTCGCGACACGGCGTCGCATTGCACAGGTCGTATCGCAGGCGCGGACGGCACGGCGGTCGGTGGTGGCCGTGCTCTTTGGGCCCCCCACGCTCGCCGAGGAAGTTCCCGAAGTGCCAAATGTGATTTGTGCCTGGAGTGGCGACCGGGCGATGCAGGAAGCGGCGGCCCGACGGATGGCGTAGCGCTCCGCTCCAGCTGATCTTCGCCGCAGGGGGCGCGTAACTCGCCGGATGTTGATTCCGTACGTACTCTACACGCTGACCCTCACCGTCTCTCATGTCCGAATTCACCGCCACCCTCCAGGCCGCACTCGCGCCGAGCTACACGCTCGATCGCGAGTTGACCGGTGGCGGTATGAGTCGCGTCTTTCTTGCGACCGACACCACGCTCGGTCGCAAGGTCGTCATCAAGGTGTTGCCGCCGGAACTCGCGGCCGGCGTGAATCACGATCGGTTTCGGCGCGAGATCCAGGTGGCGGCGCAGTTGCAGCACCCGCACATCGTACCGTTGCTTTCGGCGGGCGAGCAGCAATCGTTGATCTGGTACACGATGCCGTACATCAACGGGCACTCGCTGCGTGATGCGATTGCCCGCGGCGACAAGTTTTCGGTGAAGGATGTGGTGCGGCTGATGCGCGAGGTGGCCGAGGGGCTGAGCTACGCGCATGGCATGGGCGTGATTCATCGCGACATCAAGCCGGGGAATGTGCTGCTGCACGGCACGCATGCCCTTGTCACCGATTTCGGCGTGAGCAAGGCCATCTCGGCGGCGATGCCTACCTCGGGCTACACGAGCGCGGGGATGGCGATTGGCACGCCGGCTTACATGGCGCCCGAGCAGATCGCGGCCGATCCCGCGGCCGATCATCGCATGGATCTCTACGCGCTCGGGCTGCTCGCGTACGAACTCCTCACCGGGAAGGTGCCGTTCAAGGAGGCCTCGCCGCAGCAGACGATGGCGGCGCAGCTCACACGCGATCCCGTGCCCGTCGAGACGACGCGCACCGATGTGCCGCCGGCCTTTGCCGCGCTCATCAAGCGCTTGCTCGCGAAGGACCCGAACGATCGGCCGGAGTCGGCGGCCGTCGTGGTGCAGGCGCTCGATGCCATCGCGACCGGCTCCGGCGAAACGCTTGCGATGGCGCCCTCGCGTCGCGCGCAAATCGGTCGCACGGTCTTCGCCGTCGCCGCCGGCTTCGCGCTGATGGTCGCCGCGTGGAGCATGGGACAGCAAACGGGTGAGGAGGCGGTCGTGCATCAGATGCGCGATTCCCTGGCGACGATTGACTCGCTCCAGGCCCTCGCGCCGTCTGCCACGATGCTCACGCGTGAGGACTCGATGGCCATCGCCTCAGCGGTCTCTGCACGCATGGCCGCGCGTGCCACGCCAAACCCGTCGGCGCCGCGGCAGGACAATCCCGCGATGCTCGCGGCAATGGCCGACTCCATTCGTTCGCAGATTCAACGCGTGGTCCTCGACTCGCTCATGCGCATTCAGACGCGCGTCGCTCCGGTGGGTCCCGATGAGCGCACGGCGCGCATCGAGATGAACCCGCCACCGCCGCGTGGCCCGCGTCGTGTCGTGGTGGCGGTGCCGCGCACGAATCGCCTCCGCGCCGATCTCGATGCCGCCGCATTGGTGATTGTGGATACGCTGCGTCGCGCGCTCGATGCGCATCCGCGCTACGTCGTGGTGCCCGCCGACTCGGTCGCCGCCGTGCTCGCGGAGTCGCGCACGATCAACACGGTGCAGGAGCGCTTGAATGCAGACATCATCGTCTCGGTCTCGTTGATTCCCTCGCGCGATTCGCTCGTGCGGCTCGTGCAGATTCGCGACCTCACATCACCGGGTGGTCAGATCTCTCGCGCCGTGTCCGTCCCGACGGAACTCGCGAATCCCACGGGCGGCGTGGATCGCGTTGTGCGCGAGACCTTTCGTGCCCTCGCGGAAATGGATCGGGCAGGGCGCGACGCAATGCGCGCGCGCTCGTCCGCGGCTCGACCTCCGGCGGACGCTCCGGTGAGCGCTCCTGTTCCTCCGGCGCCTCCGGTCCTGCCTCGCCCCTGAGCTTTCTCAGCGGGCGAACGGCTCAGCGCAGGATGCTCACGGCGTCCGCGGGAATCTGCGCGGCGAGACGCACCGTGGGCACGGCGTACACGATGCGGCCACCGCTCTCCGTGGCACCGCCGTAAATCACGCCCACGACATTTCCGCGGCCGTCAAAGACCGGTGAGCCGCTCGACCCCTGCGCGGCGAAGGCATCGAGTTGCATCGTCCCCGGCACGAGCTTGCTCACCGTGCCCACGCTCAGGCTCGCCGAGGGACGGAGGGTGTTGATGCTTCCCTGCATGCCCGCGGTGCCGGTGCCAAGCGGATAGCCAAGAATCGCCACAGGGGAGCCGACGCGCACCGCGCCGGCATCGCGTGCGACGCCCGCCACCACGGGATAGGTCCCGGGCGTGGTGATGCGAAGAAACGCGAGCTCATCCGTTTCACTGACGACTTCGATGCTCGCGCGCTTCCACTCGCCGCTCGTGCCATCGAACGCCACGGCGATGCGCTGCGCACGCACGCCGTCCGGCTTCTGGATCACGTGCCGATTGGTAACGATCAGCCCGCTCTCGAGGATGTTGAATCCCGTGCCGCTCTCGCGGGAGGAATCGGGGAACTCCACGACAAGAAAGACCACCGCCGCCTGGTTCGCTGCGGCGATGCTCGCGTAGTCCATGCCGGCAATCGAAGCGGTGCGCGTCTGCGACTCGCGCATGCGCGCGGCATACGCGGACACATCGCCGCCCCGCTGCTGCTGCGCACGCAACTCGTTGGCAATACGCTCCGTCTCGGTGCGCGCCGCCGCGAGCGAGGCATCCGCGATGCCCGTCAATTCGAGTTTGGTTTGCAGCGAACGGGACAGCGAGTCATTCGCCGCGAGCAGCGATGCGAGCTGCTGCCGTGTCTCCGCGGAGTTCTTGCGCGTCACCCAGACCGCCGCAATCGCCCCGACAATCACCACCGCGGCGAGCACGGTGACCATGCGCTTGAGCGAGCCGGTCTGCTTCTCCACGGCCATGGCGATGCGAATATCCGTTGCCGGACGTGCCTGTTTGCGCGGCGACTCGGCGATCGGGGCAGCCGGAGTCGCGAGTCGCGTCGCGGGCGCGTTCACGTCCACCACGGGTTTGAACTCCGCCTGCGGGCCGTCCTTGCCGAAGGTGAGGACGTCGCCGTCGTGCAACTCGCGCTCGCCGGTGACACGCTCGCCATTCACGAAGGTGCCATTGGTCGAGCCGAGGTCCACGAGGACGTAGCGATCCTCGACCGCGCGCAATTCCGCGTGCCGTGAGGAGACGTCCAAATCACGCTCGGCGTCGAAGCGCAGGTCGTTGATGGGATGCCGCCCAATCGCAACGATGGTCTTGTCGAACCGTTCCCGGGCGCCCGCCCGTGCGCCGCGCGTGATCCGGAACTCGACGGCCATCAGCCGCGGAGCCACTGGAACAACACGACGAAGGCAACGAGGGCGCCAAGGAATCCGAAGAAGAGCCGGAGCGTGCTGGCGGGAATCCAGCCGCCTGGTGGCGGCGCCGGAGGAAGGCTCGCGCGAATGTTCGGCGGCGCGATTTCGGTCGTCGGACCATCACCGGCCGAGCCCACGATGATGGCGCCGTGCGGCTTCACCGGGGGCATCTCGAGGGTTGGGATCAGCCCTTCATCCATGGCGCTCAACTGCGGAATGGAGGCGCGGTCAATCGGCATCGTCGGGCGCGCGTCGGAGCCGCGATACACCCGATGTTCCACCACTTCGGCGTTGCTCTCCACGAGACCATCGCCCTCGAAGCGTGCCGCGACCACAGTGATGTTGTCTGGGCCTCCCGCTTCGTTCGCCAGGTCAATCAGCTTCTTGCAGACTTCCATCAGGTCGGGCTCGGCGGCCACGACTTCGGCAATCTCGTGCGTGCGGACCTGACCGGAGAGACCGTCCGAGCAGAGAATCAGCACATCGCCGCGCATGACCTGCTGCGAGGTGAGATCCACCTTGATGCGCGGCTCGGGACCGAGGGCCTGCAGGATGATGTTGCGACGCTCGCTGACTTCGGCCTCTTCGGGCGTCATCTCCCCGGCCTCGATCAGCTTCTGCATCAGCGACTGGTCCTTCGTGATCTGAATGGCGGTGCCACCGCGCACGAGGTAGCCGCGCGAGTCGCCGACCTGGCAGAGATACAGCGTGTCGTTGAGCAGCCCGGCGATGGTCGCGGTGGTCCCCATGCCGCGATTCTCGGGCCGCGACTGCGCGAAGGCGTGGATCTTTGCGTTCGCGGTCTCGGTGGAGGCCTTCAACGCATGCGCGAAGGTCTCGGCGTCGGCGGATTGCGCCGCGCGCCAGCGGGTGTCGAGCTCTTCGAGAATCGAATCGACGGCCATCGCGCTCGCCACTTCACCGGCCGCCGCGCCACCCATGCCATCGGCGACCATGAAGAGCGTGCCGCGCGGACCCAGCGTGTGTTGCCGGACTTCGGGCTGCAATGAGGCATTGAGCGACGTCAGCTCCGCGACCGCGAAGGTGTCCTCATTATGCTCACGCGTACGACCGACGTCCGTCCGTCCGAAGACGTGGACGGTGATGGTGCCGCGGGGAGTGGAGGATCCCGTCACAGGAGGCGAGTACGAAGTGGGAGGCGGATGGACAGGGACATCTTATTGCGCGGAGCGGCGGGGCGCGAGATGGCCGAGGGAAGGATTGTGATGCGGGTCACTAGGAAGCGCATACGAACAGTCGGAGAATGCGATCGGCTGAGGTCTTCTGACCGGCGGACAAGTAGCGCGAGTTCTTCACCGCCCGGGCCGTCCGACAGGCGGACGCATCATCCTGAAGCGCGGTGTAGGCTAGCATGGTCACGTACGTCGCATCATCAAGCTGGATTCCGCTAAGCGAGGGCAACAGAGGTTCGACCTCGCGCAGCGTGTTCCGTCCGATGCGCGCGCCATCCTCGTCGGTGGTCTGTTCGTCCATCTTCTCAAGCTCGGTCCGCCACTTTGCGATGACGACGGCGGGGCCCGCCGCGGCGGGAACCGTCGGCGCCGGGCCCTGCTTTTCAGGACGATTCGTGCTCGTCCCAGGATTCACGGGCGGCTTCACCGGCTGGCTCAGCGGATCCGTGGACCCACCCGTCGGAATCGAGGGAGGGGTCACCGTCCCCGCGTCCGGCGGAGTCTGCGTCGGCGGCGCACTTGCCACCGGTCCCGGCGCCGTCAGCGATGAATCCACCGCAGTCAGAGCATCCCCGCCGCCGGTCATCTTCATCGCCCCGAATATCCCGGCAGCCACCACAGCCACGCCACCCACGGCCATCGGAATCATGTTCGACTTCTTCGCAACCGCCGCCGGTGCCGCAGGCGCCGACTTGGCCGGCGACTTGGACTCATCCCGCCCCGCCACACGCGTCGCCGGGACCGGCTTCGTCTTCGCCGCGGAGGCCGCGATATTCGCGGCGCCAATCACCATCGTCGCGCCATCCGGAGTCACCGCGGCAGGCGCCGGCATGCTCGACACCGCCTCGGCAAAGTCGCGCCCGAACTGCGCCGCACTCTGGTAGCGCTCGGCCGAATCGCGAGCGAGCCCGCGGTCCATGACCTCCTGCAACTGCTCGGGCCACTCGATATCCGGACGTATCTCCGAGAGCATCCGCGGACGATCCGTGAGGCGCATGATCATCGCCTCCTGCGCCGTTTCGCTCGGGAAGGGAAGCTTCCCGGTCAGGCAATTGAAGGCCACCAGCGCCAACGAATAAATGTCGGAGCGCCCATCGAGCTTGTCGCCCGAGAGCTGCTCGGGGCTCATGTACTCCGGCGTGCCCACCACCAAGCCCGTCTTCGTCACCTTTTGCGCATCGCTAGAACTCGCCTTGGCGATGCCGAAGTCCACGACCTTCACGAGGTCGGAGCCATCACGGTTCTTGGTGACCATGATGTTGTCGGGCTTCAAGTCGCGGTGCACGATCCCCGCGTCATGCGCCACCTGAAGCGCATCGCCGGTCTGGTGCGCGATGCTTCCCGCGCGCGCTGGGGCAAGTGATCCATCAATCTCAATCAAGTCGGTCAGCGCCTTCCCCTCGATGAACTCCATCGCGAGGTAGATCAAGCCGTCCGGCGTCTCGCCGAAATCGTAAATACCGCAGATGTTCGGGTGACTCAGTCGCGACGCATTCGATGCCTCACGATTGAAGCGCGCGATGGCATCGGGGTCGCTGTTCATCCCCGGGTTCATCACCTTGAGCGCGCTCTTGCGCCCCATCTTCACGTGCTCGGCGAGGTACACGGTCCCCATGCCCCCCTCACCCAGCTTTTTCAGAATGTGGTAGCGATCCGCCACCACCGAGCCGAGGAGGTCCGCGGTCCCAGCCGCCGAGCGGAGCGCCGTGCCGTCGCGTGGGCAAAAGCGTTCGCTCAGAGGATACTCAGTGCCGCAGGTGGGGCAGGTCTTCTGGTCGCTCACACACTCTCCACACGCAGGGTCTGGTCGCCGAGCAGGATGCGCTGGCCGGCCTTCACGGGCTTCTCACCACGCACTGCAACAGCTATGCCGTTGCGGCTGCCAAGATCCAACACGATGAACTCGAGATCCTCGCTGCGAACCTCCGCATGCCGACCGCTCATGGTTTGGTCGTAGGGGAAGATCCAGTCGCCCTCGCTGCGGCCAACCACCACCGAGCGCGCCGGGGAAAGATGGCAGGTGTCGCGCGCACTGCCGTCGGCGCGCAACTGCTGCAGCACGGCGACGTCGGCGCTCGGGACGGCGGAACCGAGGCGGCGCGTGGCGTCCGCCTCGGGGGGATTGGGCCCGGGGTAACCCAACCGACGGAACCGCAAAATCTGCGACCCGACCAAGATCGAATCGCCGTCCTGCAGCTTGTACGGGTCAGTCTGGTAGAGCCAGGTCCCGTTTCGTGAGCCGAGGTCGCGCAGATAAAGCTGGCCGTCGCGGAACGAGAGCTGCGCGTGCACGGGACTCATATAGACGTCATCACCGAAACGCAGTTCACCATCGGCGCGGCCAATAGTCGCCTCCGGGGTCTCCATCATCACCGTGCGCGTGACGGCGCCTGCCGAGTTCAGCACGGCGATCTTCGGCCCCTGCACGGTGGCGCGCGCCGAGAAGACCCCGGTGGGTGTCGGCGCCGAGGGAGGCTCGGCGGTCATCGTCACGCGCGTACCGCAGCGCGCGCAGAAGATGTCCACGCCGGGTTCCACCACCAGGCCACACGAGCCACAGAGCGCGCTACTGACCGCGGGCGTGGGCGCGGGGGCCACGACGCGGCCGCCGCACTTCGGACAGAAGGGGAGGGCAGGGTCAATTGGCGTCGCGCAGTAGCGGCAGGGTGTCTTCAACCCCGACCCGGCGCTCGAGCCAGTGGCCGGTGGCTGGGAGGCGCGTGCGTCGGGTACGCCTTGGCTCGCCCGCCGATCCATCGTCCCCGCAAACGCCCCCCCGGGCACGGGAATCACACGCGCGCCGCTGGAGACGACGGGCTTGCCGCAGTCGTGGCAGAACTTCGCGAGCGGGTCGTTGTCACGGCCACAGAAGGCGCAGCGAATCACGTGCGTTGGTTTCCCGGTAACGAGGGGGCAGTCCGGCGAATATACTGGAGGAATGCGATGCGTGCGATGGGCCGCGGCCCTTCTTATTGTGATGCTCGCCCCGGCCTTGGGTGCGCAGGGACTCGTGCGGGGCGTGCTGTTTGACTCCCTGCGCACCCGCGAGCCCATCCCCAACGCGATCATCACCGTGGATGGGCGCCCGGAACGCACGCGGACCGACGCGCGTGGGCGTTTCCGGTTCACCTCCTTGCCGGTGGGGGTGTACACGCTGCGCTATCAGGTGCCGTGGCTCGACTCGCTGGCCCTCCCGCCAATCACGGGGCGCGCCGAGGTATTCACCATCGGCACGGGCTACGACGTCGAACTCACGACCCCCTCGCTCGGCACCTTGCAGCGCGCCATCTGCGGGACCACGCTGCCCGCCGATGCTGGCATTCTGCGAGGCGAGGTACGAGATGGCGGGGCAATGCCCCTGACTGGCCTCTTTGTGGGGGCGGTGTGGGCGCAGACGACAATCGCCAGCTCCGGTGTGACCAACGAGTTGATTGGGACGGTGGACACCACCGATCAGAGTGGCGCCTTTGCGCTTTGCGGCGTGCCGACGGGCTCCACCTTCATGCTGCGGGCTGGCGATGACACCCTCGGCACCGGCGAGCTCGTGGTGGATGTGGGGGAGTATCCCGTGCGCTTCATGGAATTGGTTGCGGGCCGTGGTGCGGGAACGGGGAGCGTCGTGGGACGCGTCACCTCGGGGCGGGATCGCGTGGTGTCATCCGCGACCGTGACGATTCCCGGCGACTCCGTGCTCGGCGCGCGCACGACGGACGACGGGCGGTTCACCGTGACAGGGCTCCCCCAGCGCACGACGCAGCTCTTCGTGCGCGCGATTGGCTACATGCCGCAGTATCTCATGGTCAACGGGGCGGCCGGGGCGCTCGATGTCGGTGATCTCTCACTCGGCCCAGTGGCGCAGGAGCTCGCGGAGCGCCGCATCACCGCGCGGGCCACCTCGCTCCAGGAGTTGGAGTTCCGCCAGCGGCAGGCAGCCGGCAACGGCGTCTTCATTGATGATGCGCGGATGAGCAGATATCCGATCAAAACCGCGACGGCGCTCGCCAACGAATCGATTGCGGTACGCTCGACGGGGGGCCGCTACCCACGCACGCGGTTGCGTCGCGGCAGTGACACCTGTCCGCCGCGATTCTATTTGGATGGTGTGGATTGGGGCATTCCCCGCGATGGCGTGGAAGAATCGGTCATCATGATGAACGCGAAGCGCATTGAGATCTACGAGGCCGCATTTATGCCGGCGCAATACAGCGACTTCAATGGCTGCGGCGTCGTGCTCGTGTGGACGCGTTGATGCGCCGACGTCGATGGTCCGTGCTGTTGTGGGCGATGCTGTGCGCGATACTGCTCTCGTTCGCGCCGCGTGCACTCGATGCCCAAGTGCGCCCTGACCTCGAGTGGCGCACGATCGGCAACGAGCGCATCCGCGTGCACTTCACGCCGGGGCTCGAGGTCCTCGCGCGGCGCACGCTGGCCAATGCGTCGTGGGCGTACGCCCAGCTCGCCGCGGAACTCCGCGCGCCGCGCGGCATCGTGGACATCGTGGTCGCCGACAACGTGGACTATGCCAATGGCTATGCCACGCCGTATCCAAGCAATCGCATCGTTGTGTACGCGCGACCGCCGGTGGACGAACCGACGCTGCGCAATCATGCCGATTGGAATCGCATTCTCGTCACGCACGAGATGGTGCACATCTTTCATCTCGATCGCGTCGGCGGCATCTGGGCGCTCGGGCAGCGCGTCTTTGGGCGCGCGGCGCCGCTCTTTCCGAATCGCTACGGGCCGAACTGGTTGACCGAGGGAATCGCCGTGCACTACGAGTCGCGGCTCACCGGCGCCGGACGCCTCGGGGGCATGGAATTTCCCGCGCTCGTTCGCGCCCTCGCGCAGTCGAACGCGCTTCCGACGCTCGATGCCATCACCACGCCGCGGCCCTTCTTTCCTGGTGCCAACACGCCGTACCTCTTGGGCGCGTACCTCGTAGACCGTGCGGTCCGCAACGACCCGGCTCGCGCACCCGGCGAACTCATGGCGCGGTTGATTGACGAGACCAGCGGGCGCATCAATCCCTGGCGCCTTGATGCCAGCGCGAGGGCCGCGGTGGGGACGAGCTTTACCGCGCTGTATGCTGCGTGGCGCGATTCCGTCGTGCTCGCCGCCGATGTCGCCGCCACGGACGCCGCCTCCGCCACGCGTACGCGGGGCGCATGGAACGCCGCCTCACCGCGCTTTGGAAGCGATGGCACGTTGCGCGTCGTGTTGGACGACGTGCGTCGCATGCCGGGCCTCTATGAACTCGAGCCCAATGGTCAGGTGCGTCGCATCGCGCGTCGAAACTCGGTGGACGCCAACGCACCGCTCGACGACACCCGCACCATCTACGCCGAATGGGATCGCACCGACCCCTACTCGGTGCGCAGCGATCTCTACCTCGGCACCGGGCGGGCACGCCGTCGGCTTTCGGCTGATGCACGCATCGCGATGCCCGACGTGCACGGCGCGAGTGGGCGCATCGTTGCGGTGCGCACGGAGCCTGGAACCACCGATCTCGTGACGCTCGATGATGCGGACGGCGCGCCAAAAGTCATCGCGCGCGGCTCGCTCGATCGCAATTGGAGTGACCCCCGCTGGTCGCGCGATGGTCGGCTCGTTGCCGCCTCGCGCTGGGAGCGTGGAGGACGGACGAGCATCGTGGTCCTCGACACGGAGGGCCGCGAACTGCAAAGCTTCTCGCCCAAGGCGACCGATCGCGCCGAACGGCGTGCTCTCGTGGCCTCGCCCGTCTGGCTGCCGGGTGACTCGCTCCTGCTCTTCACGAGTGATCACGAGGGCGTGCCGCGGGTGTATCGCGGCGATGTGCGGACGGGTGCGATCGCCATGCTGTGGAACACCACCACGGCGTTGCGCGCCCCCGATGTCTCGCGCGATGGCACGCGCCTCGCCGCGCTCGAGCTGCGCGCGGACGGATGGGCGCTGGTCACGCGCGCGATGCAGGAGGTGAACCCTCTCTTGTCTCACTCAACCGAGCCGCCCGATTCCGCGAGTGGATTCAGGGCGCCAACGGGCATCGACTCGTTGACGTTGGCCACGCGCTATCGGGCGCGTACGACGCTGCGCCCAACATGGTGGCTTCCGTCCATGGATCAATCGGACGAAGGGTTCATGCGCGTGGGCGTGCTCACCGGCGGGCACGACGTGCTCGGCCGTCACGCCTGGCAGGCGAATGTGCGCCGTGATGTGCAGCGTCCCGAGTACTCTGCCGGCTTTGGGTACTCGTGGGCGGGCCTTGGGAATCCGGTGCTCTCGGCGGGGTTCACGCAGGACTGGGTACACGGTGCGATTGTCGATACCTCCGGTGCGCGCGTGGGGACGATCTCGCGCCGGAGCAGCACCTTCAGCGGCTCGCTCTATGCGGTACGTCCGCGGATACGCTTCACCTCGTACGCACTCGTGGTGCCGGAGCTGGAGGTGCGCTCGTATCGCACGACGCCGGAGGAGCTGCTCGACCAGTTGAACGCACCGGAGCTTCGTGACGTGGACCTACGGCCGAGTGTGGCGGTGGCGCTGGGCATCAGTACGATGCAGCGGCCGGGGCTGAGTGTGAGCGTGGAGGACGGCGTAGCGGCGCAAGCCTCGTGGCGCACGCGCTTCAAGGGTGCCCGTGATGGCGGGGAGGCCCACGAGGCCATTCTGGAGGGGAGTGCGGCCAAGTCGATCCCCCTACCTGGCTTCGCGCGGCATGTGATTGCCGTGCGCGGGGCCCATGGACTGGCCTCGTCAAACTCGACGAATCTGTTTGACATCGGTGGCGTCAGCGGGAGTTCGCTTGATGTGTTGCCGGGGCTCTCCCTCGGAGGGACGCGCCGGACCTTCTTCGTGCGCGGCTTCGCGCCTGGCACTCTATTGGGGAATCGCGCGGCTGCGGGGAGCGTGGAGTATCGCGCGCCGCTCGCCCGAGTGGGGCGTGGTATCGGGCTGGTGCCGGCGAGTCTGCGTACGCTGTCGGTGTTGGGCTTCGTGGATGCGGGGAGCGCATGGTGCAGCGAGACCGTCGCGTCCTCGCCCATCTGCGATGCCGCGCGGCCGGCGCAGTCGTGGGTGACATCGGCTGGTGGTGAGCTCGTGTTCGACACGGCGCTGCAGTACGACGTGCTGTACCGCATGCGACTCGGGTTGGCCGTGCCGATGCGGGGCGTCGAGCGGGCGCCGCGGAGCGCCACAGTCTACTTCACCTTCGGGAGCACCTTCTGATGCCGGATTCGCCGCGTCCGCTCGCGCCCGGACTCTCACACGCGCCGCTGGTGCCCTCCACCGCGTGGGTGCACCCGAGTGCGACGCTGATTGGGCAGGCGACACTCGGCGCACACGTGAGCGTGTGGCCAGGGGCGGTGATTCGTGCGGATCGCGATGCAATCACGATTGGTGACGAGTCGAATGTGCAGGATGGCGTCATCATGCATTGCGACCCCGGGATGCCGTGCGTGATTGGTGCGCGGGTGACGATTGGGCATCGCGCGGTGGTGCATGGCTGCACGATCGAGGACGGCGCACTGATTGGCATTGGTGCGGTGGTACTCAATGGCGCGGTGGTGGGGCGTGGGTCGCTTGTGGCCGCGGGCGCTGTGGTGGCCGAAGGGATGGTGATTCCACCCGACTCACTGGTGGTCGGCGTTCCCGCGAAGGTGCTGCGTCCCTTGAGTGAGGAGCAGCGCGCGCGTGTGGCGAAGAGCTACACGACCTATGTGGAGCTGAAGGAGATGTATCGCGGCGGGTAGTGCTCACGCGGATTCGCGCCCTGCGCAACGGTTGGTGGCGCGGTTGTAATCGAGTTGTTACTCGCCGTCCCGTTTCGGGATCTGCCATGGCGCGTCGTCTGTATAGTCGCTCCGTGCTTCCAAGCAAGGTCTAGCGTGCGCGGTTCGGGGTGGGTACGTTCCTCCCCCCGCCTCGAACGGGCCCCGAAGCGCACCCGATTTGGGTGATGAGTGAAGTGTCGTAAGTGATTGATTTGTAGGCAGTTGTCACGTGTTACTGACGGTTGGCACGGGTGTCGTGTCGCTGTCGCTCAAGTGCTGGGTGATAACGCCAGTGTTTTTGGCGTGGATAATCCACCGGCTGTTACCGATTCGTGATTTCTCCTTCGTAAGTCTTTATCCCCGATGACGTTACAAGTTGCTTGCGCGGTTTCGCGTGCGTGGTAGCTTGGACGCCCTCAACCCCTGTGCCGACGGCCCCTCTCCCCAAGGGTTTCGACGGAGCCCCATAGGTTTGGCCACATACCCTTCGTTGGAGAAGTACTGATGCCTCTGCCCGCCAACCCGCCCGCCACGCCGGCGACGCTCTCCCAGAACGCGCGCACCGTTCTCGAGAAGCGCTATCTCGTCAAGGACAAGACGGGCAAGTCCATCGAGACGCCTGAGGACATGTTTTGGCGCGTCGCGACGACGATCGCCGAGGCGGATCGCCGGTATGGCGCAACGGACAAGCAGATCGAGAAGACCGCGAATCAGTTCTATGAACTGATGACGCAGCGTCGGTTTGAGCCGAACTCTCCGACCCTCATGAATGCGGGCCGTCCGCTTGGGCAGCTCTCGGCCTGCTTCGTGCTTCCCGTTGATGACGCGCTCTCCAATGGGCACAGCGGCATCTATGACACGCTCCGTTCGATGGCGCTCATCCATCAGTCGGGCGGCGGCACGGGCTTTTCCTTCTCGCGTCTCCGCGGCAAGGGCGCGATGGTGCGCTCCACCACCGGCGTGGCGAGCGGCCCCGTTTCCTTCATGCAGCTCTATGACGCATCCACGGACGCAGTGAAGCAGGGCGGCACCCGTCGCGGCGCCAACATGGGCATCCTGCGCATCGATCACCCGGACGTGATGGATTTCATCACGTCGAAGGAAGACCTCACCAAGATCACGAACTTCAACATCTCGCTCGCCATCACCTCCAAGTTCATGGAGGCGTTGAAGGCCGATGCTGAGTACGACCTCATTGAGCCGAGCTCGAAGCAGGTCGTCGGCAAGCTCCGCGCCCAGGAAGTCTGGGACAAGATGATCGAAGGTGCATGGCGCACCGGCGAGCCGGGTGTCTTCTTCATCGACGAAGCGAACCGCTACAACCCGGTGCCGCACCTCGGCGATTATGAGGCCACCAACCCTTGCGGCGAGCAGCCCCTCCTCGCGTACGACGTCTGCAACCTCGGTTCGATCAACGTCGGCTTCTACGTCGAGAACGCAAAGATGGATTGGAAGTCCTTCGCCAAGGACATCCACCTCTCCACGCGCTTCCTCGATAACGTCATCGACGCGAACAAGTATCCGCTCCCCGAGATCGATTCTCTCTCAAAGCGTATCCGTCGCATCGGACTCGGCGTGATGGGTTTCGCCGATGCCTGCATTCGCCTCGGCATCGTCTATGACTCGGCCGAAGGCGTCGAGTTCGGCCGCAAGGTGATGGAGTATGTGGACGTCGAGGGCAAGAAGGCCTCGGCGCAGCTCGCCGAAGAGCGTGGCGCCTTCCCGGAGTGGGCGCAGTCCATCTGGGGCCCGGACGCCACCTGCGCGCGTGATGCGAGCGGCCAGCGCATCCGCCCGGAGATGAAGCTCCGCAACTGCAACGTCACCACCGTCGCACCGACCGGCACGATCTCCATCATCGCCGGCTGCTCGTCGGGCCTCGAGCCGCTCTTCGCCGTTGCGTTCATGCGCAATCAGGCGGGCGTCATGATGCCGGACGTGAACGAAGACTTCATTGCGATCGCCAAGAAGGAAGGCTGGTACTCTGATGCCCTCATGGAGCGCATCGCGAAGACCGGCTCGGTGGTCCACCCGGAAGTGCCGACCAAGTGGCAGCAGGTCTTCGCCACGGCGAACAACATCTCGCCCGAGATGCATATCCAGATGCAGGCCGCGTTCCAGGAGAACTGCGACTCGGCCATCTCGAAGACCACGAACTTCTCGCATGCCGCCACCCGCGAGGACGTCCGCAAGATCTACGAGCTCGCCTACGAGATGAAGTGCAAGGGTGTGACCGTGTACCGCGATGGCTCGCGCGATGGCCAGGTCCTCTCGACCGGCGCCACGGCAGACGCTGCCGCCAAGCGCGATGGCAAGGCTGACGAATCGGCTTCCCGTCAGGAACTCGCCGACCTCAACGAGCGCGTTGGTGAGCTGACCGCCGCGAACGATCGACTGCAGAAGCTCCTGTTCGATTCCGAGGCCGAAAACCTCCAGCGCCGGCAGAAGCGCTCGCGCCCAGACGTCCTCCGTTCGACGGCCATCCGCAAGGAGACCCCGCTCGGCACGATGTTCGTGCACATCACGGAAGATGATCTGGGCCAGCCGTTCGAAGTCTTCATCAACCTCGGCAAGGCCGGCGGTTCCGCCATGGCCGACGCCGAGGCGATCGGTCGCCTGGTCTCGCTCGCCCTCCGCTCGGGCATCTCGATTCAGCAGGTGCACCGCCAGCTGCGCGGCATCTCTTCTGATCGCGCTGTGGGCCTCGGCCCGAACAAAGTGCTCTCCGTGCCCGACGCGATCGGTCTCGCGCTTGAGGATTGGATGCGCACCAAGAACGGCGTGCAGCAGGAGCTGTTGACGACGGCCGAGACGTTGGCGGCCCCGTCGGCTCCGGTGGCGAAGTCGATGCCGGTTGCGTCGATTTCCGGCACGCAGATGCAGTTCGAAGCCGTTTCCGGTGGCGATGCCTTCATCGGCACCTGCCCGGACTGCGGCTCGCAGCTTGAGTTCGCAGAAGGGTGCGTGAAGTGCCATGTCTGCGGCTTCTCTGAGTGCGGCTGATCGCAGGCTAGCGCCTGAAGTGAAGCGGGCCGTCCTCTTCGTGTGGGCGGCCCCCGTGTTGTTGATTCACCGTCGTCCGCTTGTGTGTTACAACTTAGAGGCTGGTTTTCACGTTAAAGGAGCTGAAATGGTGAACGAGGATCAGTCCGCGGACGACTTGGTTGTCGACGGTGAGGATGAGGATGAAGAGGCTCCCTACGTGAGCTTTGACATTGCCTCCTACCCTTCGGACCTGACGCTCTCTGTTGTCCACGAGATGTGGAAGGACCAAACAATCGTAATCCCAGAGTTCCAGCGAAACTTTGTCTGGAACATCAAGCAAGCCTCGCTACTAGTGGAATCTTTTTTGCTCGGACTGCCGGTGCCTCAGGTGTTTTTTCACGTTGACGAGGAGAATCGCAACCAGGTCATCGACGGTCAGCAGCGAATTGCGAGTATAGTGTTCTTCCTCGAGGGCTACTTCGGTCCAGCAAATCTAGACAACAACCGGAAGGTATTTCGACTTGAGGGGCTGTCTAACAAGAGTCCCTACTATCGGAAGCGGTTTGACGAGCTGGACGAAGTTGCGCAGAGAAAGTTCAAGTCGGCGGTCTTGCGCGCCATCAACATTC
>JANLTT010000109.1:0-4963 GCA_031363115.1 Gemmatimonas sp. | reverse complement strand
CACGAGCACGCGCGCGGCGGGATCGGATCGCACAAAGTGATGGGCCAACCGCAGCGAGTTCACAGCGGCATAGCAGCCCATGAAACCCACATGCGTGCGCTCCACACTCGGATTCAAGCCGAGTCGCTGCACCAGGATTTGATCGATGCCCGGCGCCACCATCCCCGTGCAACTGGCCACGACGAGATGGGTGATACGAGCCAGCTCTGCCGCAGACATACCCAACCCGGCAATCGCCTGCTCGGCGAGTCCGGGCGCGGTCGCGGCGAATCGCGCCATGCGCCGCGACGTGGTTGGGAATGCGCCCGGGCGATAAAACCCTTCGGCGTCCACCGTGAAGCCATCCGGGTCCTTCACCGGAGTGACAAAGCTCCAGCGGTGATCGATTGCCGAACGCCCGACGAGGCGGCGGAAAATCAGCTGGTCACGGCGATCCGTGATGAGCGTGCCGACGAAATCAACGAAGGCCTCATGCACATCATTGGGCGGCAGTGCGGTGCCGATGCGGTTGATGTGCGCGACTGCGGGAGCGGCCATCGCGGAATCTCGTTTATGTGGGGCGCAGTGATTGAGTGCGCGGAGGGTGCCTATGTGGAGAAGGGCTCGGGCATCGGAGCGGTTCCCGGTATCGACAACCTCCCCGACAACTCCCCTACGGCTTCTCCTTCGCCAGCAACTCCGTGAACCAATTCTCTACGTACACCACCTGCGACGCGGAGTTCTCGCGAATCATCAGGAAGCGCTGTCCGTCCGGGGACACATCGTACTGCGGGCGATTACGCGCGGCGCGGAAGCCCTCCACCGAGAAGAGCGCGCGGGGCAGCCCCGGCGAAAAGACCGGACCCGGTGGCACCGACACCACCATCATCTGCCCGCCACGTCGAAAGAAGAGTTCGCGGCCATTGCCCGACCACCGTGGCTCGGAACCGCCCTCTTCCGACACTACCACGCGCTGTTGTGCATCCGGAAAGGACTGCACGATGATTTCGCGACTGCCCACCAACGCACCGGCGCCATACGCCAGCCACCGGCCATCGGGCGAGAGTGCGGGCTGCAGCGCCGAGGCCGCGCCCGTTGGCACCGCGCGCACCGTGGTGTCGCCGGAGCGCCGGCGATAGTACAGCGCCGATCCGCGCGCCAAGGCTCTCCCCCGCTCGTCCACTCGGAACACCACCCACTCCCCGTCGCGCGAGAGCTCCACTTCGAAGTAGTTCCTGAGTTCAGAGGATACCAGCGGTTCCGCCGAGCCCGTGCCATCGGCCCGCGTGATCATGGGAACCGCCAAGAGTGGTTCGCCCCCGTCCGGCTCACGAATCGCGACGTACGCCAACGATTGCCCGTCGCCGCTCCACGAGGGGCGCCAGTTCAACTCAAAGTCGGACCGCAACCGTCGCCGGGTCCGGTCGTTCCGCCAGATCCACAACTCCGTGGACTTCTCGCGCAGTCCGACGGCGAGTGATTGGCCATCCGGCGCGATGGCCGGATACTCGAACGCCGCTTTCCATGTTGAATCCACTTGCTCCACACGCCCATCCCGCGAGATCCAGACCAACCCCGATGGCGCGTCCGCGATGCGGTCAATCGAGTAGACCGCGGTGCCCGACGGCGAGAGCGCGAACTTCGACGGGATCACGCCATCAATGACGGAGAAGGAACCACCGGAGAGCTGCAATGTCTTGAGGTCAAACCGGCTCGCAAAGAGGCCGCCCTCTCGACTCGTGTAGACGAGGTGACCCGTTCGGGCATACCAGGCGCCCAGGCCCTGCGGCAGGAGCAGGTGGGCGCTGTCCGCCTTCGCGTCGTACGCCCAGACGGAGGAGCCGACGCTGCAGGAGCCTTGGCAGATGGTGAAGAGGAATCCCCGCGCGTCGGGAAGCACACTGAGGGCGACGACATCGTTTCCCTGATCCGCGCGCGTACCAACGCCACTCGCCGAGACGTTCGGCGGCGGAAGGGGTGCTCCGTCTTCGGATACGCGCACGATATCCCCACCCTCGAAGACCACGATGCTGCCATCGGCCAGCCAGACACTTGACGAATACGCCGTGATGGACTTCATCTCCAAGAACGTGACCGCTCCCGCCCCGCCTTCCGCCGGCACCTTCCGCAGGAAGCCATCCTGCGTCAGAAACCCGATCCACTTTCCGTCAGGGGAGTAGAAGGGCGACAGCCCCCGCTCCGTTCCGGGAATCGGTGAGGCCTCGGCGGCATCGCGCGCCTTCCGCATCAGGATGCGGCCACTTGGAGTGGAGTCGGTGTAGACGATCGCCGAACCATCAGGTGCGATGGCGGCCTCGTTGCCCAGTCGCGCCGCACCGACGTCCAGCGGTGACGCGATGCCGTGCTTCCACAGCGTCACCAACTGCCGACTCGTCGCGGCGCTGTTCGCGCCGTCACGACTCTGCCAGGCGAGGGCCAGCGCGAGTCCGGCCGCCGCCACCCACGGCGCGAACCGCACAAACATCGACGCACGCGTGGGAGCAACTGCAGATGCACGCCGCGCACCAGAGGTCATGCTCGTGGCCGAAGTGGCTTCCAGCGCCGCAGAGAACGCCGCCGCCGTCGCGTGGCGATCAGCTGGCAGCTTCGCCAGCGCCGTCAGCACCGCCGCTTCGATTGCCTCCGGCACGGTATCACGTAGCGTGTGCAGCGGCGTCGGCTTTTCGTTGAGCACCTTCGCTACGATCGCCTGCACGCTCCCGCCAATGAACGGCGCATCCCCCGCGAGCATCTCGTAGAGCACCGCACCCAGTGCATAGATGTCGCTGCGCGCGTCAATCAAGCGCTCGCCCATCGCCTGTTCGGGGCTCATGTACTGCGGCGTGCCGAGCGAAAGCCCCGTTTGCGTCATGCGCGCGCCACCCGCCTGTTGCACCGCGAGCGCAATGCCGAAGTCGGCCACGAGTGCCGAACCATCGTGGAGGAGAATGTTCTCCGGCTTGATGTCGCGATGAATGACGTTCTGCCGATGCGCGTAGTCGAGCGCGCCCGCCACTTCGCGCGCAATGCGGATGGCATCGGCGACCGGCAACTGCCGCTCGCGCTCCAAACGCGCGCGCAACGTCTCGCCGGTCACCAGCGGCATCACGTAGTACAGCAGTCCGTCGGCCTCGCCACTGTCGAGCAGCGGGAGGATATGCGGGTGCTGCAATCGAGCGGTGGTGCGGATCTCGCTTAAAAACCGTTCACCACCGAGTGCCGCGCCGAGATCGGGGTGCAGCACCTTGATGGCGACGTCGCGGTCGTGCTTAATGTCGTGCGCGAGGAACACTGTGGCCATGCCGCCGGCGCCGAGCTCGCGGTCCACGGTGTAACGGCCCGTCAGAGCGGTTTTGAGCTTGTCAATCGTGTGCATCCTACGCTTCCACTCCCGCGGCCGCGCGCATTGCCAACACGCCGCCCGCCTCCCCCATCACGATCAGGGTGCTTCCCGCCTCCACACGGTAGGACTCCGGCGGGTTGTACACGACATCCCCCGACACCGCATGCACCGCGAGCAACAGCAGGTTGGCGTACTGCGCCGGCGCAATATCCTGAATCGTCTGGCCGACGAACGACGACCCCTGCTCGACCGGAATGTCCTCGATGCGCGTCGAGCGGTCGTGCGCGCGGAGCATCCGATCGAGAAAGTTCACCGTGGTCGGACGCACGAGCTCGCTCGCGAGGCGCATACCGCCGATCATCGCGGGCGACACCACACCATCGGCCCCCGCTGCCCGGAGGCGTGTCCGCGCCCGTTCATCGGTGGCGCGCACAATCACACGAATCGACGGACTGAGTTGACGCGCGACCACCGTGCCAACCAATGCATCCTTGTCCGAGTCAACGCAGAGTACAATTCCCGCCGCGCGCTGAATTCCCGCCTGCAGGAGGACGGTGTCATCCGTGAAGTCACCACGGAGCAAGGGCACGTCGGGATGCTCCTCCTCAATCTTCGCGAGGTTCGTCTCGTCTCCCTCCACCACGACGACGGGACGCCGCGTCGCGAGGAGTTCGCCGAGCACGGCGAGACCGGTCTGGCCGGCACCGCAGATGATATAGTGCCCCGACATTCCTTCGATCGACTTCCGCATCCTTCTCCTCCGGAACTCTTCGGTGAGATCCCCTTCAACAATGAAGGCGGTCAGCATCGAGATGGCATACACCCCGATCGACACGCCAAACAGCAGGAGCAGAACCGTGAACAGCATCACGGACGGCTTCCCCTCGACCTGCACGGCCTCACGGAAGCCGGTCGTGGTCAGCACGTTCGCCGCCATGTACAGCGCATCAAACCACGAGGTCTCCGAGCCGCCGAGTACCCGATACCCAGCCACCCCGATCACCATCAGGCCGACGAGCAGCCCAACGGGCATTGCGATGCGTTTTAGGATGTGTGGCGGGGTGACCAATCCGTGGCCCGGTTCGGCGTGGCGGCGGGAGACGAGCGTGTCCTGAACGGGACACGCGGGGCGCCGAGCGATCCACCACTCGCTGGTGGGCGGTCGTGCCCCGCTGGAAGTCTAGCACCGCGTCGGCCCCGCGTCTGGCGCCTCGCGGCTCCGAGCGCGACTTTCTACCGCGATGAACATCCCCCACCCCACCGACTCATGATTCCGCGCACGGGTATCGCTGCCTTGGCCGCACTGCTTCTGCTCTCCAGCCGCGCCTTCGCAGACGTTCAGCTACCGGGTCTTATCAGCGACCACATGTTGCTCCAGCGGAGCGTGCCCGCGCGAGTGTTCGGCATGGCGGACCCTGGCGAGTCGGTGACCGTGAGCTTCCGTGGACAGACCGTCACGAGCATGACGGACTCGCTGGGCCGCTGGGAAGTGTGGTTGCGTCCGCTCGACCCGGGACCGGCCGCCGACATGATCATCCGCGGCCGCAACACGATCACCATCTCCGACGTGCTCGTCGGCGACGTCTGGGTGGGCTCCGGTCAGTCGAACATGCAGTGGCCGGTGCGACAGTCGGCGAATGC
>JANLTT010000107.1:0-4186 GCA_031363115.1 Gemmatimonas sp. | reverse complement strand
ACCGACGGCTGCTGCTTGAAGTCGGTGATCCAATCCTTCGGATCGCAGGCCGTGAAGATGAGGGGAAACGACAACGCAATCATCGCGTTGCGGAGCCCAAAGGACTTAACGCTCACCACGCACCTCCACCGCGCCATGACGGCGCATCACTTGCTCGACTTCGGACAGCTTGTCGGGTGCGCACTCGCACCAGACACCATAGTGGGCACCGCTGAAGCGGACATCGTAGCCCACCGTGTCGGTGAGCCGCGGAATGCCTGCGAGATAGAACATGCCGAACACGGTCGACAGCGCGCCGACCATGACCATCACTTCGAAACCGAACACCGTGTACGGCAACCAGGATGCAATTGCCTTTCCGCCCACGACGAGCGGCCAGTACATCGAGCCCCAGATCGAGAGCCAGTAGCCGAAGGTCACGCCGGCCAACGCGCCGACGAGCGTGAACTTGCGCACCGGGCTCTCCGGCGGATCAATCGCGTGCTCAAGCTCGTGACGCGGCGTCGGCGAATACGCCGTCAACTTGCCGAGTCCCTTGTGCTTGAGCTCCTCGATCGTCTCGACCGTGCTATCGAGTTCATGGAAGACACCAACGATTCCACGCATCCTAGTGCCCCCCGTGATGATGGCCCTGTTCCTTCTTCATGCGCGGCGGAATGATTTCCTTGATTTCCGCCAGCGCCATGATCGGCAGCTGCTTCACGAACAGCAGGAACCACATGAAGAACCAGCCGAACGACCCGATCAGCAGCCCGTAGTCGACCCAGGTCGGCACGTAGCTCGACCACTGCCAGGGCTCCACGTCATGCGAGAGCGACGGCACGACGATCACGAAGCGCTCGAACCACATCCCGATATTGATGAAGATCGAGAGGATCCAGAGCCAGGTCGGGTTGCGGCGCAGCTTCTGCGAGAAGAGCGACAACGGCAGGATCATGTTGCAGGTGAGCATGATCCACGCCGCCCACCACCACTGGCCGAAGACACGGTTCCAGAAGTAGTCCTGCTCGTACTTGATGCCGCCGTACCACGCGATGAAGAACTCAATCATGTACGCCAGGCCAACGACCATCGACGTGAAGAGCACCATCTTCGCCGAGGCGTCGAGGTGGTTCAGCGTCACGTAGTGCTTGAGGTTGAACCACTTCCGCATCGGGATGATGATCGTCCACACCATCGCGAAGCCGGAGAAGATGGCGCCAGCCACGAAATACGGCGGGAAGATCGTCGTGTGCCAGCCCGGTACGATGCCCATCGCGAAGTCGAACGACACGACCGAGTGCACAGAGAGCACGAGCGGCGTGGAGAACGCGGCGAGGAACAGGTAGGCGCGGGCAAAGTGGCGCCACTCACGCTCGCTGTTCCGCCAGCCGAAGCTCAGGAAGGCGAGGATCTTCTTGCGCAGCGGATTCGTCTCGCGGTCGCGCAGCACCGCGATGTCCGGAATCAAACCAACAAAAAGGAAGGTCGTCGAGATCGTGAGGTACGTCGTGATGGCGAAGACGTCCCACACCAGCGGCGACTTGAAGTTCGGCCACAGCAGGCGCCAATTCGGATACGGGATCAGCCAGAAGAACTTCCACGGACGACCGATGTGGATGATCGGGAAGAGACCCGCGGTCATGACCGCGAACACCGTCATCGCTTCGGCCGCGCGATAGATCGTCGTACGGAAGCCGGCGCGGAACAGGTAGAGAATCGCCGAGATCAGCGTGCCCGCGTGTCCGATACCGACCCAGAACACGAAGGTGATGATGTAGACGCCCCACATGACCGGCGGGTTGTAGCCCGCCACGCCGAGGCCCTGATGAATCTGATACGCCCAGGAGAAGGCGCCGAGTCCGAGGCAGGCCAATGCGGCCAGCAATCCGAAGAACCACGCCTTCGTGGGCTTCAGGATCGCGAGGATCTCATTGTCGACCTGCTCGTAATCCTTGACCGCCGGAAGCTGCACGTCGGCGGTCGCGATGTTCGGCCGGCGCGGTTCGTCGGCGGGCTGCACGAGAGTTGCCATGATCGCCGCCTCCTTACGCGTGAGCCGACGCCGACGGCGCCGGATGGTTGACCTTCTGCAAGTAGACCACCGCCGTGAAGGTGTTCAGCTCTTCGAATACGTGGTACGCGCGCCGGTCCTTGGCCCACTTGGCCACCGACCAGTTCTCGTCCGCCGCATCGCCGAAGATGATCGCGCGCGACGGGCAAGCCTGCGCGCACGCCGTCGTGAACTCGTCGGGCTCCATCTCACGCCCCTCGAGCGCCACGCGGTTTTCCGTCTCCTTGATGCGCTGCACGCAGAACGTGCACTTCTCCATCACACCCTTGCCGCGGACAGTCACGTCCGGGTTGAGCTGCCAGTGCAGCGGCTCCGGGAAGGCGTACTGCGAGCGGTTCGGCTCACCGTACCCGAACCAGTTGAAGTAGCGGACCTTATACGGGCAGTTGTTCGAGCAGTAGCGCGTGCCGACGCAGCGATTGTAGACCTGCACGTTGAGTCCGTTCGGCGCATGGTACGTCGCGTACACCGGGCAGACGGGCTCGCACGGGGCATTGCCGCAGTGCTGGCACATCATCGGGATGAAGCGCGTCTCGAAGTCCGGGTGCGCCGGATCGAACTTCACATCCTTCGGTTCGCGATCGAGTTCCCAGTAGCGCTCCAGACGAATCCACGACATCTCGCGCGAACGCGTGATGTTGGCGCCGAAGCCCGTGCGGTCCGGCATCAACACCGGGCCCTGCCACGCCGCGCCAACCGTCGGGATGTTGTTCTCGGCGTAGCAGGCCGTCACGCAGGCCGAGCAGCCCGTGCACTTGGCGAGGTCGATCGTCATCGCCCAGCGACGCTTCGCGGCGCCAGACCAGTGATTCGGATCGTACTGGCCCTTGTCCTTCGAATCGGCGACACCAAAGTCACCCTGCGCGTCATTCGCGACTGGCGACCTGAGCCCCGGGAGGAAATCGACGCTGGCCTGGCCGTCGAAGTGGTGGTGCTCGATGCTGTTCGTGTTCGCGATGATCTCGGCGACCGTCGTCGCCTGAGCGATGTTGCGCCCGTGCTGACGGCCGGAGCCTTCGGTCGTGACCAAGCGCTGGTTGCCAGTCGCCTTCGCGACCTTCGCGCGCGTCGCACCGTAGACAATCGCGCCGGAGCGCGTGTCCTCGGCCTGCGCGAGAATGCCGTAGGCGTTCTCACCAGCCACTGCGTAGCGACCAGCCGACTCCGCCTGACCGCGCCCCAGGGCGACGGCGATGGTGTCGGGACGGATACCGATGTAGATCAGCGCCGGCGCAGTGAGCGAGCCGGCAGCCGTCTCCACCGTCACGAGATCGCCATCCTCAATGCCCAGTGCCAACGCGGTCTCGCCATGCATCTCGACAACCGTCTGCCAGCAAATCTTCGTGACCGGGTCCGGCAGTTCCTGGAGCCAAGGCTTGTTGGCGCCACGGCCGTCGCCGAGCGTCGGCGAGAGGTACGTGATGAGCTGGTAATCGCCTTCGCCCGCCGCGGTCGGCAGGGCCGACGCGCGCACCGCATTCACGGTACGAGTTGCCGAGGAGCCCTTGATCAGCGCCGTCGGAAGCGCGGTGCGAAGCGCGGCGCTGCCACCGAGGCGATTCGCCAGCCAGCCGCGGTAATCTGCGGCGGGATACTTCGAGGCCTGCGACGGATCGCCCTTGGCTACG
This sequence comes from Gemmatimonas sp., assembly GCA_031363115.1. Lineage (GTDB taxonomy): Bacteria > Gemmatimonadota > Gemmatimonadetes > Gemmatimonadales > Gemmatimonadaceae > Pseudogemmatithrix. Next base: position 505 of record JANLTT010000107.1, on the reverse strand, counting down.
GCGAGCAGCACGTCTGCCGTCGAGCGCGAGTCAAACACGGCATCCATGGTCGGCTGCTGCAACGACACGGTGCCGTCCACCGGCTCCGCATCGCCCCAGCTTTCAAGCGCGTGGTGGTCCGGGAGGATCAGATCGCAGAGCGCCGACGTTTCGTCCGGAATGCTGGAGAACGAGACCTTGAACGGCACGTTCACCATCGCCGTGGCGAAGCCGAGTCCCGTCGGTGTCGTGTACGCCGGGTTGGCACCGCGGACTAACAACACGTCGATGTTGCGGCTGTTCATTCGCTCGACGAGCGCGCGAATCTCGGACTGCGACGCCACGCCGTTGAATGCGTTGAAGCCCTGCGCTGGCTTGATCGTCTTCCCGACATTGCCGCGGGCCTTGTTCAAGTCGGCGACCGCCGTGGCGAGCTCCCCGGCATTCGCCGAGTGTCCGCCGGCGATGATCGCGCTGGCACCCGCCGCACGCACTTCCTTCTGCAATCCTTCGAGCAACTCGACGG
>JANLTT010000063.1:0-11397 GCA_031363115.1 Gemmatimonas sp. | reverse complement strand
ATCGCCTTCGCCCTCGGGAACTTGCAGGACCGCTCGACGTTGTTCGTGAAGCCGGGCGATGAGGTGTATGAGGGGATGATTGTCGGTGAGAACGCCCGCCCGGGCGACATGGACGTGAATCCGACCAAGGAAAAGAAGCTGACCAACATGCGGTCCAAGAGCGCGGATGACGCCATCTCGCTCGAACCGCCGCGCCTGTTGACGTTGGAAGGGGCGCTGGAGTATATCGAAGACGATGAACTGATCGAGATCACCCCGGCCTCGATCCGGTTGCGCAAGCGGATGCTCAAGGTGAGCGATCGCAAGCGCACCAATCGTGATGCGAAGCGGGAACGCGACGCCTAAATTCCTTGGGCGTCGCGGGACCATCACTCAACTGGAGACATGGACTGATGCGGGGCAGCGAAGTGGCGCCGTGGAAGCTGGCGGCGGCAGAGGATGAAGAGGAGTTCGTCGGGATCAACGGCGATCTCGACGAGAACGATGAGTTTGACGATCCAGAGGCCGACGACGAGGATGACCTCGACGACGAGGACTCGGATGAAGAGGACGACGAGGATGACCTCGAAGACGACCTCGACGATGACTTGATCGATCTCGACGATGAGTTCGACAGCGGAGACGCTGTCGACAAGCCGCACCCGGGACGGTTCGAGGAGTAAGCGGGGCAGGGAACGCAAAAAGGGGGCGCCGAGTGGCGCCCCCTTTGACGTTGCCGTGACGTGGACTCAGCGGTCGAGCGTTTCGGTCAGGCGCTCGACCACCGTGCGGAGAATCATCACGCGGGCGAAGCGCTTGTCGTTGGCAGGGACCACCGTCCACGGCGACGCGGGCGGCGAGCAGCGTGCCAGCATCTCCTCCACGGCCTCGCGATAGGCTGGCATCTGCTTGCGGTTGCGCCAGTCCTCGTCCGTGATCTTGTACTGTTTCCACTCGACCCGTTGCCGTTCCTTGAATCGCTTCAGTTGTTCCGCCGCGCTGATCTGGAGCCAGAACTTTGCCACCGTCATGCCGTGATCCACGAGCGAGCGCTCAAAGGCATTGATCTCGAAGTAGGCGCGGTCCCACTCCTCGACTTTCGCGAATCCTTCCACGCGTTCCACGAGGACGCGCCCGTACCACGAGCGGTCAAAAATGGCGATGCGTCCATCGCGTGGGACGTGCCGCCAGAATCGCCAGAGATAATGTTGTGCGCGCTCCTCATCGGTCGGCGCGGCGATGCCAATGACCCGATACAGTCGAGGATCCAGCGCATGCGTCAGCCGTCGGATGGCACTGCCCTTGCCGGCGGCATCCCACCCCTCAAAGGCGAGCACCGTGGCGCGTTGGGCCTTGCGCGCGGCCCAAGCCAGCCGGCTCACCTGCTCCTGCAGCGTGTTCATCTCGCGTTCGTATGCGGCGACGGTGAGGTGCTGCGAGAGATCGACGCGGTCAAGGAGGCTCGCGCCCGGGACCCAGGCGCGCGGCGCGCTCTTCACTGCGGCCTTCTTCGCGCGCTTGGCCTTGCGCTCGGCATCGGCCTGGGCCACCGCGGCCTCCATGGCCTTGAGCAGGAGCTTGACGGCCGCGATCTCGCGATACCGGCGGTCGGTGGCGTCAATCACGTTCCAGGGGGCGTTCGGCTCATTCGTGTGCACGAGCGCCGTCTCGGAGACCGCGCGGAAGCGTGCGTACGCCTTGAAGTGATTCCAATCGTCGGGGCCGAGTCGGCCGTCCTTCTCGAGCTGTTTGAGTCGCGCGCGCTGGGCCGGCTTGGAGAGGTGCATCCAGAGCTTCACGAGATGGACGCCATCGTCGGTGAGCATGCGCTCGAAGGCGACGAGGCGGTCGAGCTCGGGGACGAACTCTCGCTTCCGACGCAGGCGCGTGACGCGGTCAATGATGGGGCGCGTGTACCAGGAGCCGAAGAAGATGCCGACCTTGCCGTCGCCCGGCATGGCGCGCCAGAAGCGGTAGAAGTGCGGGCGCTCCACCTCTTCGTCGGAGGCGTCCCAGAAGGCGTGGGTGATGACCCCCCGCGGGTCGAGCCACTCGTTGAGCCGATGCACGAGTTCGCCCTTGCCCGCCCCATCGGATCCGGAGATGACGACGATGACCTGCCGCCGGGAGTCGCGCAGGGCGAAGTGGGCGGCGAGGAGTTTGGTCCGCAGCGCGCGCAGGTTGCGCTCGTAGGCGGGCTCGGAGAGGGAGAGGCCCTGTTCGGCGGATTCCAGCATCGGGGCGGGTGGCAGAAGAGGTGGCGGACTGGCGTGCATCTACAGCTTGAAGATGGGGGCGCGCGGGAATTCTGCACGTCAGCGGAATCCGCACCGGTAGGCGGTTGACCCTAGGGGAGCTTTTGGCTTTATTTGAAGGCTCGCCGGGCCTGTAGCTCAGGTGGTTAGAGCGCACGCCTGATAAGCGTGAGGTCGAAGGTTCAACTCCTTCCAGGCCCACTCCGGTAAGCTGATGGCCCCACGGCATTGTGCTCGTGGGGCCATTGCTGTTTGTGCCCGTCTCTCGGTCACCCCGGGCGGACCCCCCAACTCGGGGTTTCGCTTTTCAAGTGGCCCACCTCGATGATCAGGAAGTCGGGATGAATGCGTATCTTACAGAGCCCACCTGATGAAAGGAGCTGAACAAGGTGCTGCACGAGTCCATGCGGTCACGTGACGGAAGCGCTGGATCGGAGCCGGCGTCCGACTCACCCTCGGTGTCTCAGCCCAGCGCCGACGCCGGTGCCCATGCCGACGCGGTGGTGGATGTCGAAGTGCTCAAGCGATACATCGGGGATGACGCGGAGGCGATTGCGGAATTCCTCACGGAGTTTCGCAAATCGGTGCTGCATCACGCGGTGGAGCTGGAGCAGGGAGTAGTGGCGCAGGACGTGCTGAAGGTGTCGCGCACGTCGCACACGCTCAAGTCCACCGCGCGAGCGGCCGGGGCGACGGCCTTTGGGAATGTGCTGGCCGAGTTGGAGACGGCGGCCCAGCGGCACGACCTTGAAGTGATCGACCGATATTATCAGGAGTTTCGTCGCCTGCTTCCGCTGGTCCATGCGCGGCTGAACGCGCTCGTGCCGGCGCCATGAGGCATATTTTACCGTCATGACGATGCGCATCCTTCTGGTTGACGACGACACCTTCGCGCTCAAGCTCGTGCAGCACCAGCTGGCGCAGCTGGGCTACACCGGCGTCGAGGCATTCGCCGATCCGCGGGAGGCTCTGGCACGGCTCGAGGCGGATCCGTCGTCGGTCGACATCGTGCTGCTCGACCTGCAGATGCCCGGCATTGATGGAATCGAATTCGTTCGGCATCTCGCCCGCATCAAATTCGCGGGTGGCGTCGCCCTGCTGAGCGGCGAAGATGATCGCATTCTGCAAACCGCATTTCGCCTCGCCAGCGCGCATCGATTGAGCGTGCGAGGCGCCCTCCACAAGCCCGTGACGCCCGGGCAGTTGGAAGTGGTGCTGGGCGCGGTCATCAGCGCGGCCCCCGCGCGCCGCACCAGCGGAGGCACGCGCAAGGAGTACAGCGCCGAGCGCCTCAAGGAAGCGATTGAGGCGCACGAGCTCACCAACGTCTACCAGCCCAAGGTCGAGTTGGAGACGGGGCGTGTGCGTGGCGTGGAAACCCTTGTGCGCTGGCAGCATCCCGAGGACGGGCTGGTCTTTCCCGACCAGTTCATCTCCCTCGCCGAAGAGAACGGGCTGATTGATGCGCTGACGCGCCTCGTGTTGAAGAGCGCGATTGCCCAGGCGCATGTGTGGGAGGCGGCGGGGCTGGATCTCCACGTGGGCGTGAATGTGTCGATGGAGAATCTCGCCGATCTCCACTTCCCCGATTTCGTCGCAGAGGCCCTCGCCGCCGCGGGCACCTCGCGCCATGCGCTGGTGCTCGAGGTGACGGAAAGCCGACTCATGACCAACGTCATCTCCTCTCTCGACATCCTGACGCGGCTGCGGCTCAAGCACATCGGGCTCTCGATTGACGACTTCGGGACCGGCCACTCCTCGTTGGCCCAGTTGCGCGACATCCCCTTCGACGAGCTCAAGGTTGATCGCGGCTTCGTGCATGGCGCCGCAGAAGATGCCTCCAAGCGAGCCATTCTCGATGCGAGCCTCGCTATGGCGCGGCAGCTCGGTATGACGACGGTGGGAGAGGGAGTGGAGGACCGCGCCGACTGGGATTCACTGCGCGCGGCCGGCTGTACGCTGGCCCAGGGCTACTTCGTGGCGCGCCCGATGCCAGCCGGTGCCCTCCCCAAGTGGATGGAAGAGTGGCAGGCGCGCATGCCGGGGTTGATTGGCGGGTAGTCCCCCTGGCTCGGCGGCGGGATGAACGATTCCGCGGCAGCGGCGTTCATCGGCGTATGCCAATACACCCCCGTTCGCTGATCACGCTCGTTGGCTTCTCCCTCGCAATCGCGAGCTGCACCCACATTCAGCTCGGCGCCGCCAACCTCGTGGAGCGCGACATCGCGCCGCGCTTCGAGGTGTCGTATGGCTCCGCGCCGCGTCAGCGCTACGATGTGTATCGCGCCCTCGACTCACTCGGGAAGCCCATGACGGGCAAGCACCCCGTCGTGGTCTTTGTGCATGGGGGAAGCTGGGAGAGCGGCAGCAAGCGTCTCTACGAATGGATGGGACAGTCGCTCGCCAAGCAGGGCATCGTCGCCATTCTGCCGAACTACGGCGTGATGCCGGATCGCCGCTTTCCGGGTTTTGTAGAGGATGTCGCGGCGGCGGTGGCGCATGCGCGTGCGCGCGTGAGCGACTGGGGCGGCGATACGACCCGCTTCGTGCTCATGGGGCATAGCGCCGGCGCGCATATCGCCGCGCTCGTCGCGTTCAATCCGCAGTACCTCGCGGCGCACCAACTCTCGCCTGCGGTGTTCAGCGGTTTTGTGGGGCTCTCAGGGCCGTACGATTTCATCTACGACACGCCGCTGTTGCGTCGCACGTTCTCGGGGACGCCGGAGCAGGAGCGCGCCGCGCAGCCCATTGCGTTCGTAACTAAGAATGCGCCGCGCACGCTCCTCGTTATGGGGCGCGAGGACACCACGGTGAACCCGCGCAATACCCGTTCACTCGCGGCGCGCATGCGCGAGCTCGGCGCACCGGTCGAGGAGATGTGGGTGACCGGCACGCATGGCGTCACGGTGGGCGCCTTCGCACGGATCTATCGGACCGACAATGCGATTGTCGCGAAGGTGTTGGGATTTGTGCGTGGCGAGTGAGCGTCGCGAGCCAGGTGAAGGTCGTGGCAATCAGCGCCCCAATGACTGGGTCGGTGCGTTCAAAAATGGCGAGAATGGCATCCATTCGAGCCAGATGCGCGCGGGGTAAGTCAGGCTGGTAGGACTCTGGCCACGTTGCGCTGGTTTCCCGTCCCCCGTAGCCTTCGGGACCGGAGGAAAGACCACGTGCAAGCGATTGCCGACTATTTCAGCACCATCCCCTCGTCCCACCGCGCCCTCATTCTCGCGGGGGGCATCGCGTTCTTCTGGATATGGGAGAGCGCCGTTCCGCTCTTTCGGTTCGAGTACCGGAAGCTCTCGCATGCGTTGGTGAATTTCTTCTTCACGTTCACCACGATTGTCGTGAACTTCGGGATGGCCTTCCTGCTCCTGCGGACCTCGGAATGGACGATCGCCAATCAGTTCGGTGTGCTCTTCCTGATGCCGGGCCTCTCGTTGCTGTTGCAAACGATCATTGGGCTCTTGCTTCTCGATTTGATCTCGGCGTGGCTCGCGCACTTCGTGTCGCATCACACGCCGCCGCTTTGGAAGCTGCACTTGATCCATCACAGCGATACGCACGTGGACACGACCTCGGCCAATCGGCATCACCCGGGGGAGAGCGTGGTACGCTTTGCCTTCACCGCGCTTGCAGTGGTCGTGGTGGGTGCGCCGCTCTGGATGGTGTTTTTGTATCAGGCAATGAGCGTGGTGCTCAGCCAGTTCAATCACGCCAACATCACCCTGCCGCCCGCGCTCGACCGCGCGCTCGCGTGGGTGATTGTCTCGCCCGGAATGCACAAGGTGCATCACCACTACGTGCTCCCGCATACCGACACCAACTTCGGCAACATCTTCTCGTTCTGGGATCGCCTCTTTGGGACCTACAGCGTGATGCCCGAGCGCGAGATCGTGTACGGCGTGGATACGCATATGGATCCCAAGGAGCACAGCACGATTGGGGCACTGTTGACGATGCCGTTCCGCCCCAAGCCCTCGGCGCGGAAGCCGCGCTGAGCGCGCGCCAGTGACGGCGGCGCGTCCAGGCGGGTACGTCTCAGAGATGCTTGTGCGTCATTCCCGTTTCCGCCGGCTTCACCTCGCCCTCTGCGCCGCCGCCCTCGTGGGCGTCGGTGCCTGCGTGCGTGAGGAGTCGCCGCTCGCGCCGCGCACGGATGGACTCACGACCTGCGGGACGAGCCCCATCGCGCTCGCCGTGGGTGAGGCGGCCGCGCCGCTCAATCGGAATGTGCGGCGCTGCGAGATCGCCGCTATCGTGGGCGCGGAATACGTGGTGGCCTGGGTGGACACGCGGGCGATTGATGCCGCGCGCACCGGGACGGAGCCCGCGTTCGAGCCGTATCCCATCACGCTCTCCATCGCCCCCGATTCGGACTTCCCGGGTGCGCGATCGGATGGGCGCGCGGACGCGCGCGCGAATGATGTGCGCGCGGCCGCGGACTCCGCAGTCATTCCGCACGTCATTGATCGCACGGGGGCGAACTCGGAGATTCTTGAGACGCGCCCACGTCAGCGGCGCACGCCCTGGGTGTTAGACGAGGAGTTCCTGCTCGAGGACGAGTTTAGCGGCCTGCCGCGGCCCGCGAAGGTCATGCGCGTCTACGCCGGTGGCATTGTGGTCGCGCGCTGGGTGGATGACCCCACCGACGATCTCGCGCTCTACCTGGCCCAACTCGACACCGCGATGGCCTTGGTGCAGCAGCACGCGCGTCCACTGATGCGCCACGCCTTCACCGCGATTGATCCGAGCTCCACGCAGGCCGGCCAGTTCCTCATGCTGCTGCAACAGGACGTGCTGGCCCCGGCGCGTTCGTTCGCCGAGGTGTCGGGCGATACGCTGTATACCTGGATGGATCTGCTGCCGTACCCGTGGACCAGTGCCACTCGCTTCGCGCAGACGCTCGCGCATGAGATGACGCACAGCTACCAGCGCGCGTACATGCATGTCACGCGCGACGCGAGCGGGCTACCGTCCATGACGGGGTCGGCGTTCTGGGCCGTGGAGGGCGGGGCGAATCTTGTTTCGTACGAGTTCCTTCGCCGGCTCAGCGGCGCGCCGCTCGACGCCAATCGCGAATGGCGCACTCCCGCCACCTCGGTGGCGATGGCACTCTTTCAGCAGCGCGCGCAGCCCGCCGGTGGCGTCATCACCGACGGCTTCGATGCGGCGATGGGTTTCTTCCGCGATCTCACGCTGCGACGCATGGCGGCCGGGGAAAGCACCGACGACGCGCTGCGCGCCGTCTCACGCGGGGCGATCGAAGGCTGGTTCGGCCTTGATGGTGTCTCGCAGCGCCTCGGGCTTGCGGCGCGCATGCGTGAACAGGTCAGCGCGCGCTGGGAGCCGGCCGATGCGCTGCTCGAGTGGACGCTCTCGCACGCCGCGGACGATCTCACGCCGAACCCGCGGTATCAGGATCGCGCCTCGCTCCGCGTCTCCGACCTTTCCGGAGGCTTCGGCGGCTGGCGCCCCGATGCGCTCCTCACTCCCGATCTTCCCACCTTCACGCTGTTCAAGCGGTACGGCAGCCCGGGTTGGGCGCGTATCGAGCGTGGGGACGCGGGCTTTACGGTCGAGGTGCAGGGATACGAGGTCCCGTCCCGCTGGCTGTTGTTGCGGGTCCGCTGACCGGTTTCTGAATCTCAAAACGGAAGAGCTGTTCGGCGAGCTGTCGCACCGGCTTGTCGCCGAGTCGCGCGGGGGTGAAGCGCATCCCGGGCATCGCCTGCCGCACGGCGGTCACGAACTCCGGGTGCGTGTAGTCGAGCACGCGGACTGAGGAGAGGTCCACCGTCCCTGCGGAGTCCACCACAAAACGCATCGCGGCGTACCCTTCGATTCCCTTGGCCATCAGCTCACGCGGATACGCCGGTGCCGCGCTGGCCGGATCGCGCTCCGCCTGCTCCTCGACCTCGACAATCGAGAAGGCGTTCTCAAAGGGGTCGTCGGCGGCCATGCCGACTTGATCGGGAACGTCGTCCCCGCCGCTGACACTCGCGACGGCACTCTTCCCGGGGCCGTTCCCTCGGGTGCGCGGACCAAACTCACTCAGCTCGTCGGTCGCGGTCGCGGTGCCGTCGTTGCCGCCGGAGGCCTCGTAGCGAATCTGCACCTGGCTCGCCGAGGAAGAAATATCGGGCGGCGCGATGTACATCAGGCCCTCGACGACCTCGTTCCACGTCTCGGCGTCTTCGGAAGCGCGCTGCGTTCCCTCGTAGACCACCCCAACGATGAGGGCGGCATGGAGCGCCACGCTCGCCATCGCTCCCGCTCCCGTCGAGAGCGAGCCCGCCTTTTGCGCGTTGGAGAGATAGTCGAACATCGGTCGCCCCTCGGGGGCGGTCAGGCGAAGAGTCGTCCAGCCCCGCGATAGAATGCCCACACCCGCTCATGGAACTCAACGTCAATCAATTGGCGGAGGTTTCTCTGGGGGCTTCCCAGCCATACCCCACCAGCCACCCGAAATCCGCGGTCGGCCCGTCGGTCGCGGAAGAGCAATTGGTTCGCGAAGGACTTGGTGGGCTCCAGGTAGTAGTCTCGATTGGCGTCGTGCAAAATGACGACCCCTTGGGGCGAGAGGAGCGTTTTGGCCCGCTCGACGCCCGCGGCGCGGGACCGGCCGTCAATGAAAATCAGGTCGTACGGCGCGGCCGCATCCCCCGCGGCGAGGTACGAGGCGAAGCTCGTCGTGTCGCCATCGCCCTTGAAGTTCGGATCATCGGGCGGGACCTGTCGTACCGTAACCCCGGGACGCGTCACCATCGTCGAGAGCTGCTTTGCCCAGGCGGTGTCGTGTTCGATCGTGAGCCAGGTGGCGGCGGCCGGGAGCAGGGCGGGGAACTGCAAGGTGCTCATGCCCCCTCCCCACTCGAGGCAGCGCATCGGCTGCAGGGCGCGAAGGACGTCCTTGATCAGGTCTTCCTCGGCCGGCCGCATCCACGGCGTGTCGCGGTGCTTGCCGAACGCCTTGAGTAGGCGCGTCCGATTGCGGCGGGCGAATTGGTCGAGGACCACGGCGGGGAGTGAGCGGGTCGATGGCATAGTCGGAACATAGCATTTCGGTGGGTGCGATGGAGGTGACGCGGCACGTAACGTTTGCGCTCGCCCCTCGGCGCGTGATACTCTTGCCGCCCATGAAACTCCGCCTCCCGCATCCGCTGGTCCTTCTGCTCGGCGGCGTCGCCGTGGCGGCCCTGCTCACTTGGATCCTGCCGGCCGGTGAGTACCAGCGCATCATTGACCCCGCCACCCAGCGCCCAATCGTGGTGCCAGGCACCTATGCCGCGGTGGAAGCGAGCCCCGTGGGCCCCTTGGCGATGCTCGTCGGCGTGACGCGTGGCTTCGCCGCGGGCATCGAAGTGATTCTTTCGATTCTCCTCGTGGGAGGGGCCTTCGCGCTGCTCGAGTCCACCGGGGCGCTCACTCGCCTGCTCGGCGCCCTGATTGGCCAGACCAAGCGACCGCGCCTGCTGATCGCCATTCTCTGCGTGGTCTTTGCCGGGTTTGGCGCCGCGGAGAGTATGCACGAGGAGTTCATCGCGATGATGCCCGTGCTCGTGGTGCTGAGCGTCGGGCTTGGCTTTGGGGCCATCACCGCGCTCGGCATGAGCATGGGTGCCGCGCTCGTGGGCGCGATGTTCGGCCCCACCAATCCCTTTGGCGCCGCTATCGCACTGCGTTTCGCCGAGTTGCCGGCGATGAGTGCGATTGGCGTGCGGCTCGGCATGCTGGCCGCTGGTGTCGCCATCTGGACGACGTACGTGATTTGGCGTAGCGGCAGCGATGATATTCGTCCGGTGCTCTCCGCGGAGATTCCCGCTCCGCCCACGCGCCGTGACTTCCTCGCGCTGATGGTGTGCGTGGTACCGATCTTGATTTACTCGTGGGGCGTCTTGGCGCTCGACTGGGGGATCAACGAATTGAGCGCGATGTTCCTCGTTTCGGGCTTCGCGGTTGGGCTGCTGCAGTCGCGCACGCTCACGGAAACGACCGTGGGCTTCATCAGCGGAATGGAAGTGATGCTCGGCGCTGGCCTGCTGGTGGGAGTGGCGCGGGCCATCAGCGTGGTGCTCACCGACGGCAAGGTGATTGACACGATCATCGCTGGGCTCGTCTCGCCGCTGGGGCAGATGCCGGCGCTCGCCGCGGCGACGCTCATGATTCCCGTGCACGCGGTGCTGCATATCGCGGTGCCCTCCTTTAGCGGGCAGGCGGTCCTGACCATGCCCATCATGGCACCGCTCGCCGACCTGCTCGGCTTCAGTCGTGACGGGGCGGTGATTGCGTATCAGGCCGGGGCGATCATCACCGATTTGATCAACCCCACCAACGGGGCGATGCTCGCCATGCTGTACAAGGCGAATGTCCCGTATGGCCGCTGGGTGCGATTCGCCGTGCCTGGGATGCTCCTGATGTGGGGCATCGCCTTCGTGGGGTTGGTAATCGTGCGCTAGGGGGCGCCCAACCGCGCCTGGGCAGGCTGAGGCTTGCTGACGCAAGATTAGGCGTGGCGACCCTGCGTGAGACGCTCTAGCTTGCGTGGTCTATGGCCACTTCAGGCGCATTTCCTCCGGGCGGGTCGAAGGGCGGCTCCGGATCCGGTTCGTTCAAGCCGTCGTCCAGCGGGACCTCAACCGACACGATGCCGATTGAGCAGCCCGTTGCCTTCAGCGAGCCCGAGACCGACGTCGCGCTGTGGGCGATCGTCTTCGCGGGGGGCATTGGCTCCCGCTTCTGGCCCCTCTCGACGCCGGCGCGCCCCAAGCCGTTGCTCGCCCTCGTCTCCGGACAGACGCTGATTGAGGAAACCGTCGGCCGACTGCAGCCGACGATCCCTCCCGAGCGCGTCCTGATCCTCACGAGCCGTGACATCGCGCCGGCGATTCGCTCGGTGACGAAGGATGTGCCGGAGGAAAACGTACTGGTCGAGCCGCATCCGCTCGGCACCGCTGCCGCCCTCGCCTGGGGGGCACAGGAGTTGATGCGTCGCGCCGGGCCGAGTGCGATGTGCGTCGCGGTGCACGCTGACCTCGCGGTGGATTTCCCTGAGGAGTTCCGTCGCACGCTGCGTCGCGCGGCGGCCTATGCGGCGCGCGAGTCCGCGATGGTCTCGGTGGGGATCGTTCCATCGCGTCCCGAGACGGGATTCGGGTACATC